>CAYSPJ010000108.1:0-17548 GCA_964432875.1 uncultured Phaeodactylibacter sp.
CAGGCGAGCGCCGGGCATACCGGCGGGTAGTAGTGGAGTAGGCAAGGCTTTGGTAAGGCTTTTGACAACTAAAGCAAACAAGCGCCCGTAGGGCGTCCCGGACGAACATAGCGAGAGCGGGAGCTCTGGCATTGCTGCCGTGGGCGGATTACCTCCCATTGGCATCAAGCAGGGTCATGAACATAAGCCACTTTTTTTCGTGGAAAAGGCTATCTTTGCGCCATTAAATCGAAAATGCAGGCATGTTGATTAATATTACCGTCATTGACCGGGCAGGGAAAGAGGAGGTCTTCGAAGCCCCCACCGATATGAATTTCAACCTCATGGAGGTCTTGAAAGCCCATGATTTGCCGGTCAAAGGCACCTGTGGCGGCATGGCGCTATGCTCCACCTGTCACGTCTATGTGCTCAGCGAGCATGAACTGCCCGCAATGACAACCGACGAAGAGGACATGCTCGACCAGGCTTTCTTTGTCGAAGACAACTCCCGTTTGAGCTGTCAAATCCGCATCACTAGCGAATTGGAAGGGCTGAAAGTACAGATGGCACCGGAAGATGAGGAAGCCTAGGGCGGGTTCATCGCCACGGTAATAGCTGGTTAGAGGAGTAGATCGCCAGGTTTTCGTACGGGGCCAGTCCAGCGCTATCCCCCCCCTTTATCCTTTACCCTTTACCCTTGACTGCCCTTTTTCCCAAAAACGAAATCCTATGAAGCAGTTATTTTCAATTGCCATGTTACTCCCTCTTGCTTGGGCGGTAAGTGCCCAAGACACCCTGTCAGGCATAATCAACCACTATGCTGCCGTGCAAGGCATCAACTATTGCAACAACAGCCTAACCCTATCCAGCACAGCGGGCTTTAGCGTTGGGCAGGCCGTGCTGATTATCCAAATGCAGGGGGCAGAAATCAATACCAGCAATACCGCTGCTTATGGCAATATCGCCAGCCTCGGCTCGGCAGGGCTTTATGAGCGGGGATCTATCAATAGTATTGACGGCTCGCAACTCCGGCTGGAAAAAGCTTTGCTCAACGAATATGATTTAGCCGGTGCGGTGCAAGTAGTCAGCATGCCTGTTTATGAGCAGGCAATTGTAGCCGAAACCTTGACTGCCCAGGCTTGGAATGGGAGTACGGGCGGCGTATTGGCTTTTTCAACCGGGCAATTGACCCTACAAGGAGATATCGACGTGAGCGGTAAAGGCTTCCGCGGCGGCTCGGCAGCTTTAAATTACAACGGTGATTGCACCTTCTTATCCAGCTTCAGCAACTATGCTTACGAGGAAAGCAGCATCCGTGGCGGTAAAAAAGGAGAAGGGATCAGCGCAATACCGGTCAATCTCAGCCGCGGGCGGGGGGCGTCGTCCAATGGCGGCGGCGGCGGCAACGACCATAACGCTGGCGGCGGCGGCGGCGCCAACCTCAGCAGCGGCGGCAATGGCGGGCAAAACGACAATCCGACCTTCTTCGGCTGCCGGGGCTTGTTCCCCGGCATCGGCGGGAAAGCGCTGTCGGCCGCCCCAGAGCGGCTCTTCCTGGGCGGCGGCGGCGGTGCCGGGCACGGCAACAATAACACCGCTACGAGCGGCGGGAATGGCGGTGGTATCGTCCTGATTGAGGAAAGCGTCACCGTCAGCATAGGTGGCGCGATTCGAGCCAATGGCGCGGATGCCGAGACTGCTGTCGGCGACGGCGGCGGCGGCGGCGGTGGCGGCGGTACGATTGCTATCAGTGGTATCGCGCCCAACCTGCCTGGCATCATAGTAGAAGCCAAAGGTGGGCGTGGCGGCGATGTCAATAACCTCAATTCCAGCCAATGCCTCGGCCCGGGCGGCGGTGGCGCGGGCGGGCGGCTAATGCTAGCCCCTGGCTTTATGGCTGCCGTTGGCCTGGCCGGCGGGCAGCCAGGCATGGCGCTGAATTCTACCCAATGTAGCCCTTCGACTAATGGGGCGCAGGCTGGCCTGACCGGCCTGCAGCAGGCTTTCACTGATATCCCCGAGGGGAGTGAAACCAACCAGCCGCCAAGCTTGCAGGTGATGGCTGACAGCCTCTCTGCCTGTGTGGGGGAAGCGCTGCAGCTCATAGCCCTGGTACAGGGGTTTGAACTCAGCTTCCAGTGGCAGGTAGATATGGGCAATGGCTTCATGGACATAATGGCGGGCGAAATTTACAGCCAGCCCGATAGCCCTGTTTTACAAATCAACCAAGTCAGTGCTGCTATGGGCAGCTTCGCTTACCGCCTGGTACTCAGTACGGACTGTTTTCCGACGATTTTTTCGGATCCGATTTTTATTCAGCCAACATCTGGCCCCAGTGCGAGCTTTTCCTTTGTGGTAGCGGGCCTATCCGCGCAGTTTACCAACGCTTCCTCTAATGCGGATACTTTTTTCTGGGATTTTGGCGACGGGGCCAGTTCAGCAGCAGCAGCGCCCAGCCATAGCTATACCCTAGCAGGGACTTACGAGGTACTGCTCATCGCTGAGAATGAATGTGGTAGGGATACCGTTAGCCAGGAGCTATTCGTCGGCCAGCCACCGGCCCCTGCTTTTTCGGCTACTAGCCCTACTACGGGCTGTGCGCCATTCAGCGTGAGCTTTGCCAACCAGTCGACCGGCATCTACGATAGCCTGCTATGGCTCTTCCCTGGTGGCACGCCCGCCAGTAGTACCGCCGACAACCCGACGGTGAGCTATACTGCGCCGGGGCAGTACGCTGTAGAGCTGCGCCTGTTCAGCCCCTTCGGCAATGAGTCTATTTCTAATCCCCAAGCCGTGAGCGTGCTAAGCCGGCCCGAGCCAGATTTCAATTTTAGCATCGATGGGCTGACCGTAAGCTTTTTCAACACCACGCCTGCGGCAGATTCTTATGTCTGGAATTTCGGCGACAGCAATACCAGCGCCCTGGCTAATCCAGTGCATACCTATGCCGCGCCCGGTACTTATAGCGTTACGCTCAACGCTTCCAACGGCCCCTGCGCCAAAGCGATTAGCCAGACGATCGTTATCTCTGCGACTCAAGCGGTAGAGGCAAGCCTGCCAGAAGGGGTTTCCCTCTTCCCCAACCCTTTCTCCTCTCGCTTATCGCTGCATACAGAACGATCAGATTGGTACCCAGTGCGCTGGAAATTGCTAGCTGCCGACGGCCGCCTCCTGCAAGAGGGCATAGCCAGTGCCGACCGGGACTGGGAGCTCGAATGGCTGAGCCCGGGCGTTTACTGGCTGTTTTTTTCAAATGGACAGGCAAGCTGGGTGGGGAAGGTCGTGAAAAGGTAAAAGGGGCTTGGTTCGAAAGCAAAGCTGAAGCCTTTCAAAAAGTGATACATTTGGGGGGACAGCCTCCTGCTCATATCGAAAGGCTAAGCCGAAAGCTTCAGCCCCTTTATTTTCTATAACCCATTCCCCTTTGTTTACATAGAGCCCTCTCCTTTACCGCAACAAGGTCACGCTCCCCACCTCGGTACGGCGTACGCCGTTGACGAAAGTGAGATCTGCCCGCCAGGTGTACGCGCCTTGGGGGAGGATGTCTCCTTGGTTGTGCTTGGCACCATTCCAGCTTTCGGCCGGCTGCCCCTCCTCCAACGCTTCCGAATACCACACTTGCTCGCCCCAGGGGGAATAAATGGCGATGCGGTACTCCGCCAGGCCAATACCTACGGGCTTGAACACCTGCACCCCCTCTGCGCCATAGCCTGGAGAGAGGGCATTGGGGGCGTAGAAGGTGGTAATCCATTCCGGTTCGATGGGCTGGATGATGCTGTCAGCGCAGGTGAAGGCTCCGCCGTTGTCGTTGTAGGCCACCAGCAGCACCTCGATAGAGCGGTTGATGTCGTATTCGTGCTCGGGGTCGGAGGCCGTTGTCGTGGTGCCGTCGCCAAAATCCCAGAAGAAGCGGTCGGCGTTTTGCGATTGGTTGATGAAAACGACATCGCCCAGGATGTTGGGCTCGCGGTCGGCTTCGTAGGTGAAATCGGCTAGCGGCGAGGCGTAGATGCGCACGTAGGCCGGGCGCAGCAGGGTGTCCCGGCACCGCTCGTTGTAGATGGCGATGAGTTGGACGCTGTAGATGCCAGGCTGGTCGAACCGCACTTGCGGTTCCGGGTCGGTAAAAAGCTCAGTAAAGGGCTCGATGCGCCACTCGTAGCGCAGGGCCTCCTCGCTCAGGTTTTGGAATACAATCTCCTTGCCTTCGCAGCCGATCGGGTTGTCCAGCCGGAAGTCGGCAATGGGCTGCCCGTAGATGTCGATGATTTGCTCGGTGGTGTCACGGCATTGATAGATGTTGGCCACGATGAGGCGCGCGGGGTATGTGCCAGGCGTCAGGTAGAGGTGGGTGGGATTCAGGGCGGTAGAAGTGTTGCCGTCGCCAAAATCCCAGTCGGCGCTTTGCGCCAAAGCGGACAGGTTTTCAAAGGCGACCTCCATCGGCGCGCCACACTCCTCGGGTTTGTCGAAAGCGAAGCCGGCATCGGGCTTGGGCCAGACCTGGATGGCGAAGCGCCCCGTGTCGCTGGGGCAGCCGTTGGTGCTGCCGGCGATGAGCAGCCCCTCGAAGTCGCCCGCTTCCAGATAGCTGTGGCTGGGCAGGGGCAAGGTCGAGCTGTTGCCGTCGCCGAATAGCCAGAGGAAGGTCGAAGCATGCTGGGAAGGGTTGTCAAAGGCGACCCGCAGCGGCTGGCAGCCTTCCATCGGGCTGGGTGCCGGGCTGGCGATGGCCGAGGGCAGGATGTCCACGAGCCGCGCAAACGTATCCTGGCACTCGAAGGCGTTGGTGGCGACGAGCTGCAACTCAAAACTGCCCGCCGCTTGAGGGACGATGACGGGTGCAGCCACACAGACGGTATCGTTTTCCCAGCGCCAGCAATAAGACACGGCATCTTGCGAGAGGTTGACTGGCTGCAAGGCCGCATAGCCGAGGCAGTACCGCTCATCGGGCAAGCTGAAATCGGCCACCGGATCGGGGAAAACGAAGATATTGGAGACCGCTACGGCAGTAAAGCAACTATCCGCATCATAGACCGTGAGGGTGACCGCATAATTGCCGGGCTGCTGGAAGGTATGCACGGGATTGGGGACGAAGGCCGCTGTGCCGCCGTCGCCGAAATCCCAGACGTGATTGACCCCAGGCGTACTGTTGCTGGCGAATTCGATGGTCAGCGGCCCGCAGCCGCTGGTCGCCGATGGGGTGAAGGCCGCCGTGGGGTTGCCGATTACCTGGATGGTGCTGGCGAAGGTAGCCGGGCAATTGTTGAGCAGCGAATAGGCCGTCAGCGTCACGGTGTATTCGCCGGGGGTGTCGAAGATGTGGGTGGGAGAAAAATCAGTGCTGAGGTTCCCATCGCCAAAATCCCAATTGCTGCCGCCGATCTGGAGAGAGGTGTTGGTAAAGGAGACAGGCTGGCCGACGCAGATGAAAGGCCGATGGGTGAAAGAAACCAGGGGTGCCGGCAGCACTTCGATATAAACTGTATCGGCGGCGGTGCCGCAGCGCGTGGCGTAGAGGATGACGGTATGCTGCCCCGGCACATCCAAGACCACCAGCGGGGCGTTGAGGTTGCTGCCTTGCTGGCTTCCATCGGGGCCCAGGATGAGCCAGGAGACGATGGCACCGGGGGTGGAGAAGCTCTCCAGCTGTACCACCAGGGGCTGGCAGCCCTCCAGGGTATCCGCTTCGATAAAGGCATGCACGTCGGGGGGGTAGACGATGACTTCCTTAGAAAGCGTGTCCGTCCCGCAATCATTGGTAGAAATAAGGGTGATGGTGTAAGTCGAAACGGTGGTATCAGTGGTGGTATAGACAGGGAAGGGCGGGAGCGTATCGGCCGAGGTGGTGCCATTGCCGAGGTCCCAGAAATAGGTTTGCGGATTGCCCACGGTGGCGTTGGCCAGCTCTACCTCGAGGGGCGAGCAGCCTTCGCCGGGGAAAACGCCAAAGCGCACGATAGGGTAGGGGCGTATCAAGACCTCGGCTGCGGCGCTGCGCGTGCCGCACAGATTAGTCGTTTCGAGGCGGATGATGAAGATGGAATCCTGGGTCACCCCATCGAGGATGACCCCAACGGGCGGCGCGCCCACCACCGTATCGCCAGCGACAAACCAGGTGCGGGTGATTTCAAACCCGCTGCTGCCATCCTGGATAGCCAGTGGGAAAGGCGCACAGCCTTCGTCGTCGTCCAGCGTGAAGGCTGCCACCGGAGGGGTGGTGACAAACAGGCTAAATTCCGTCGTATCGCGGCAGCTCGTCGCCGCATTCGTCGCAATGAGCTGAATGGTATAGTTGCCCGCCGCCGTGTACTGGTGGGTGGGGCTGGCCTGGTTGGGGATGATTGTGCCATCGCCAAAATTCCAGCGGAACTGGTCGGCGCCGCTGCTGTTGTTCTGTACGCCAAAAACTTCGTCGATGCAAGCCGTGCCATCCAGGGCAAAATCCGCTACGGGATTGGAATAGACGATGAAGCTGCGGCTGTCGCAGGCCTGGCAGCCCGCCACGGCCTGGCTCTCGATGCAATACTGAAAGGTGTAAAGCGAATCGGGCGAGAGCTGGCTGAGGTCGAGCAGGC
Source organism: uncultured Phaeodactylibacter sp. (assembly GCA_964432875.1). Classification (GTDB taxonomy): domain Bacteria; phylum Bacteroidota; class Bacteroidia; order Chitinophagales; family Saprospiraceae; genus JACJYE01. The sequence goes on from CAYSPJ010000108.1 coordinate 6,558, forward strand.
CGGCCTGGTCATCTGCCAGCCCCGGGCCGACCCAATAGCCCGGCTGGGGTGCCGCGCCGCTGAGGGCGAAGGTGGCGGGGCCCGCGCAAATCGCGGTATCCGGCCCTGCATTGACCAAAGCGCCCAGATCGATGATTTCCACCCGCACCGTGGCGTTCTGCTCGCAATTGGTGCCGACGGCAAATTCGTAGCGATATTCATGGATGGTGTTGCCGCCCGCCACCTCTAGCTCGATGCGCCCATCGCTGTCGATGCCAGGGCCGAACCACTGGCCGCCCGCGAGGTTGCTTTGCAATTGCAAAAACTGCTCGCTGATGCAGACTGTCGTATCCAGGCTGATCTGCAGCGGCTGGGGCTGGGTGATCTCCACCATGATCGTGTCCCTGACCAGGCAGTCATTGCGGTGGTATTCCACCGTCACCGGATACACCCCTTCGCTCAAAGTGCCGGCGTTGAAATCGCCCTGCGGGTTTTGGATGCCGGGGCCGCTCCAGGTGGCCGCTCCCCCTGGCGGCTGGGGTGCGAAGCCGACCGTAGCGGGCAGGTTGATGGCGATGGAGGAAAGGCAGAGCAGGGCCGTATCGGGCAGGCCGAGCTGCGGTACCGCTTCTACCAGGATGTCGGCTTGGGCATTTACCGCACAGCCATTGGCATCGGTGTAGTCGTAGCGAATCTCAAAGACCCCTTCGCCCGATGTTGTCGGAGTGAAGAGGCCGCTCATACTGTCCACGCCGACACCCGAGAAGGTGCCATTCGCTGGCGAGATGGACAAAAGGCGTGGCTCGCTGTCCAGGCAGAATGTATCCGCCGGGAAAGTGATGTTGGCGGAAGCCACTACGGTCAGTTCAATGCTGGCCGTGGCGCTACACGCCCCGTTTTCCAACTCATACTGGATCGAGATGGGCTGCCCCGGGATTACCGCACCGGGATCGAACAAGCCCGCCATGCCGTCGATAATGCCCTGGCCCGACCAGGTGCCGCCCGGCTGGTTGGCCGTCAGCTCAAAGGGCGCAGAGCCGGAGCAGAGTATGCCTGGTGGCGGGGTGATCTCCAATTGTACATTGGCCTGTACGATGATTTCCACCGTATCGCGGGCAGTGCCGCAAGGGCCGACGGCTTCCAGGGTGGCCAGATAGGTGCCCGGCGCATTGTACTGGATGCCGCTGGGGTTGGCTTGGGTAGAGGAGGCTGGCGTGCCGCCCGGAAACGACCAGGCATAGGCGTTGATTTCGCCGCCGTAAGTCACCTGCGGGGTATAGCTCAGGCTTTCGCAAGCGGTATCTACCGCCATGATGGCAGCCTCTACGGCCGGCTCGATCTGGATGTCCAACGTGGCATCATTGGGGCACCCCATCCCTCCAGTAGAGTAGGTGTAAGTATAAGTGTCGGGACTGAGGCCCACCGGGTTGAGCTCTCCGTCTGGCGAGATGCCCGGGCCGCTCCATTGCCCATCCGGCGTGGCTTGCAAGAAGACGGGCGCCGCATTCGCGCAAAGCGAAGAGGGGTTGCTGCCGAACACGATGGGGGCGGTATTGGCCACCGTCACCGGCACACTTCGAGTCTGATTGCCGCAAGGGCTGGTGATGTTCAGCGTAACGGTGCCGGATTGGGTGAAAACGATGCCGCTGAAACTCGGCCCGGTCGCAGTCGCCGGGGTGCCGTTGGTGAAAACCCACTCAAAAGTCGTGATCTCACCGCTGTAATAAAACCCAAGACTATCCGAAGTCAGTATCAGCTCATCGCAAGAAGCATGTGGTGGAGACAAGCTGATGCTGGGCGGCGCGTAGATGTTGATGGTCGCCGTCTCCGTATCTTGCCCGCAGGCATTGGAAGCGGTAAGGGTGACGATATATTCGCCGACGGCGTGGAAATTCACGGAAATATCATCGGTGCTGAGGGTCATGGTCGTGTCGGTGAAGTCCCAGCGCGAGGTATCGTTGGGCATGATGCTCCACACCGTATTGCTCCATTGGTTGGACTGGTCGGTGAAGGAGATGACTGTGGGGCCGCAGCCCAAAGCCGGGTCGAAGTCAAAAGCCGCCTCCGGGGGTGCCACCACGCGGATGGGGCGCGACTGCGTATCGCTGCCGCAAGAGTTGCTCACCGTAAGGGTGACGGTGTAGTTGCCGGGGTTCGCGTAGGTATGGCTGGGGCTGGGTTCGGTAGAGGTGTTGCCGTCGCCGAAGTTCCAGAGGTAGCCATCATTGCCGACGTTGCAGCTGCTTTGGGTGAAGTTGATGGGCGTATTGACGCAGGCTTCGGCTGGTGCGTCGAAGCGAGCCACGGGTCGCAAGCGCACCGTCACCACGGTTGTTGAGGTATTGCAGCTCTCACCATTGGCACAGGTTTTCCGACCCACGTAGCAGATGATCTGGTTGAATAAGGGGCCTTCGGCACAGCGGTCGATACCCGAGTAGTCGTAGGTATGGGTGACGTTGTTGTAATTGTTGACGGTGTCTTGCTGCCCATCGCCCCAATCGATGTAGAAAACCTGAAAATCAGTGGTGGTGCTGGTATTGGCCAGGGTGATAACGCTGCCTTCGCAAAATACGTTTTGCCCGGAAGGGGCATAGGTGACGAAAGCCGGGCCACAAGCATCATCATTGCACAAGGTTAAGTTGCAATCCGACAACTGCCCCCAACCATTCTGGACTAAGGCCAATAGGAAGAGCGCCGCGAAACCCGCTCTGGAAAAGAGGGGATAAAGCTTGGCAGCCCCGGCTGGGCATTTGTCAAATAGAGGTAAAACGGCGTAGTTCGTCTTTAGGGGAAAAAACCAGTTCATATCCTGAAGATTTATAAATAGCACGCAGTTGATATCAATAAAGTGGCGGAATGGTTCCGTAAGCTCGCCTGCCGCTCAAAGTATCACTTATGGCCATACCAAAGATGGTCGTACAGCTTGGAGCGCCGGCTCAGGGAGGCAGTGGGGCAGACGATGTCGTTGCGATACCGCACTTCATCCTCTCTGCCGATGAGCTTGCAGCTGGGGCTCGAGGCGAAGAGCAAGGCTATCGACACTTCCATGATGCCGCCCCCGCCAGTGAAATTTTGTAAGCCGCTGAGGTTGGGCGAATAGGAAAAGCCCAGATTGAAGCGGTTGGCCTTGGAGAGCAGCACGCTCGTTTCGGCATTGATAGAAAGCCAGTTGGTATTGACCCCATCTGGGGGGCGGCTGGAGAAATGGTAATACGTACCCAGCGCAAAAGCCCGGCTGAAAGCGAAGCGCAGCCCTGCTTCGGCATAGCTCAGCTCGCCTTGCTTTTGCCACAAGACAGTGGGCTTGACGCTAAAATAAAAGTAGTTGCTCGCGCTGTAATAAGGTATAATTTCCCACTCGGCAAAAGCCGTATGCCGGGGCGTAGTCGTGGTGCCGATGCGCAGGATCGACTCTTGGTGGCCAAAGAAGCCTTCGTCTCCTAGCCCATATAAATTATGGACACTATAGCCCATGCTGAATACCCCCAGGTAAGGGTTGCGATCATTGAACAAGCCTTTGTAAGCGATGCCTACGGAGGGGATGAAGTACCAGAGGGAGCCGGGGAAATCTGGCGGCACGAAATCAGTCGGGTTGAGGTTGCCCGCCGCATCAGTCAGGCCGTACTTGGGGTCGAGCTGATCGGAAAAGACCAGGCGGTTGAAGTCCACCCGGCGCTGCGCCCAGTTGAGCCCCAGCCCGATGCGCAGGTTGTGCACCGCCCGCGCCGCGCCATGCCGGGTAATCAGCGTTGGCGTGCCCGCCAACATCATGCCGCCGCTGAAGGTGCGCATCAGCCCGTCGCCCTCCACGTCCTGCATCAGGTTGAGCCCCCAGTCGAACATGCTGCAAGGCATGCTCTCTTCGGCCACCACGGCCATGGTGCGATAAGGGGTGGCCCCGGCCAAGGGCCATTGCGATTTGTACAGCCCCCGCACCGACAAGGCACCAGCCTCGCCGACCAAAGCAGGGTTGAACAGCGCTCGATTATTGAAAAAATGGGCGAAGAAGGGGTCTTGGGCGCTCAGGCTAATGGCCCACCACAGCCCCAAGTAGCATAACAGGGTTTTTCTGGTCATGGTGCTTGTGTTAATTGGGGGCAAGATAAACATTCATTTGTATTAAGATGGACGTGCGTGGGGGATTTTCGATAAAGCGTTGATTATATGATGGGTCAGGATGGGTAAACCTGGTTATTTTATTGCAAAATGCCATCGGGGATTTAGCGCATCTTCCCTTTCGGTGGGGGGGCTGATTTGATTGATTCTAGGCAGTTAAAGCCAGCCATAAAGCCTCTTTTGACCTACCTCACTACTACTACTTCTCCCTGAATCACGACCTGCTGGCCGTCTACCAGTTCCATCTCCGCCATATAAACATAAAGGCCAGTTGCGGTGGGGGTGCCTCTATAGAGCCCGTCCCAGCCTTCCATCTCCAGGGTGCCGGAGCTTTCCTGGTAAATCTGCCCACCCCAGCGGTCGTAAACGGTAAAGGAATTGATGGCTTTAACTGACTCTGACGGATAAATCACAAAGCGGTCATTTCGGCCGTCATGGTTTGGAGAGAAGGCGTTGGGGGCGTAAAACAGCTTTCTTTTGACCACTCTGACCTCGGCACGAGCTAGGCTGGTGCAGCCATTTTCATCTACCGTGACCACTTCGTAGAAGGTGGTAATCTTAGGCTTTGCCGTGAAGGAGAGGCAGGATTCACAAACCAGCTGCCCATCAGCGTACCAGTTGATTTGTTGGAGGAGTTCCGGGGCTAGGTCAACCAGGGCGGTTAGCGGGATGGAATCGCCCAGGTTAATAGAGGCATTTGGAGGGCTTAGGGAAAGTGCATGGCCACTAGCGGGGAAGATGGTGAAAGTGGTATCGAAGCGACAGCCCCGGCCATCAATAGCCGTAAGGGCATAAGAGCCTGCCGATAAGCCATCGGCTTGGCCAGAAGCCCCTAGAGGTTCGCCGTTTAGCGTGTAAAAATAGGGTGGCTCTCCCCCCTCAGACCCGTTGACGAGTAGACTGCCATTAGCAGTTTGATTGCATCCGATGGGGCGCACTGCAAAGAGCACTGCCTGGATGCCGTCAGGGTCGGCATTCAGCTCAATCGAAGCGGAACTGCGACAGCCGTTGAGGGTGTCGATTACCTCTAAGTTATAAATACCTGTTTCAAAAACAGTTGCCATGGCGGTATTCAGCGCATCGACCATTAATGCAGGGCCGGACCAATCGTAACTATAGTGGTTGCCAGGTGCAGCAGACAACACGGCTTCCTCTGCGGCACAGTCAAAATCCTGTTCGATGCGTATTTCTGCGAGCGGAGTGACACGGTTTTCGATGATGGCAAAAACGGTATCCCGGGTACAGGCATTTACACTACTTTGTACCAGAAGCCTGAATAGCCCTGGGGTGGTTGCTTCAAAGGCTGCCGTGCGTACAAGCGTATCTCCAGCGGCATTTAGCCAGAAGAAGGCTGCTCCGGCATCGCTTTGAGCAGTGAGTTCGATTTTGGTGCGTACACAGGTCAATACCGGAGGCTCATCCTGTATATCTAGATATAGGCTTGGGAGTGTAAAATCTGCGACTACTTCTACGCTATCCAGTGCAATACATCCGCTAAGGGTATCGGTCAGTAATAGGTAGTAGGTGCCAGGTTGGCTGGCCTGAGCAGCAGAAAGGAGCATGCCGGTGCTATCCTGCCATTCGACAGTCGCGCCCACGGATAGCTGCTCAGCCAAGAGCGGGGCAAAAGGTGTGTCGCAATCGAGGGTTGACGGTCTGGCGGCTTGCCCTGTCGGCAAGCTCTGGTCTTCTTCAACCGTCACATACTGTCGGCTGGTGCAGCCTGTCAGGCTATCGCTGGCAATGAGGGTGTAAATACCCGCAGCGTTGGCAAAGGCGATAGCGCCCGTGGAAAGGGTATCGAGGGCCGTATCTATCCAAGTATAAACGGTATGCTCATAGAGGGTATCGGTAAATAATCTTACGCTTGTATCTCGACAATTGATTATGCCTTCCACTTGTGCCGCAATTGGGGGCAAGCTATCTGCACGGGTCACCGTAACGGAATCTAAAGCCGTGCATTGGTTGTATGAATTCGTTACCATGGCTGTATAAGTGCCTGGTAATGATATAGAAGCGGAGCAGTTGTTGCCTATCCCTAGCCATTCGCATTGCCCTGCTGCTAAGTTGGATTGGATGTTTAGCTCGATGGCATTTTCGTTACAAGTCAATAAAGTGCCGCCGGTGATAGTGAAATCAGGGGTGAGGGTGTCTTGGAAAATCTGAGCTTGCAGGATGGTGTCGCAGCCGTTAAGTGTATCAGTGGCGAGCAGGACGTAAAATCCTGGTTCATTTATATTTAGGGATGGTTCATCGCTCAGGGTTTGCCCTTCTGCCGACCATTGAAAAGCCAACCCAACGGCCGAACTCCAGCCTTCTAATGAGATTTGGGTTAAGCCGCAAGTCAAGGTGTCGGTGGGGACAACCAGGTTGACCTGAGGTATGGCAAAATCGCTACTTATCGTTATAGCGGCAGAAGCTTCACAACCGTTGAGGGTGTCAGTCAGGAGGAGGGAGATTAAGCCGGGGGCTGCCCAATCAAGGATTGCTTGGGTGCTTAGCAGGTTGCCAATCTCGTCACGCCACTCCAGGCTTGTGTGGGGTGGCAAGTTGTCAGGTTGGAGTGACAAGCTGGGGCGGCGGCAATCCAGTACGCTATCGCCTTGGATGGTGGTGTTTGGCAAGGTACGGTCTTCCATGATTTCCAGGCTATCAACCGCTGTGCAGCCACTAATCGGGTCGATAGCATATAAAAAGTATTGCCCCGCCTGGCTTATCCATAGCGTATCAGATTGGGCAGCTAGCTCCCCCTGTGCATCCCGCCATTCCAGCTCCAGGCTTAGGCTATCGAGGTATAAGGCAATAATATAGGCTGTATCACGGCGGCAATCAAGCCCTCCTGAGTTTACAAGGCTAATGTCGGGAGATTGTGACTGGTCGATGACGTATGCCGTGTCGCGGCGAACGCAGCCATTAGTCGGATTATTGGTCTCCAGGACATAAAGCCCGGCAGCGGCTACTTCCAGATTGGGGCCCGAGTTCGTATCCTGAGCCGGTCCAATCCACTGGTAATCAAAGGACCCATTGATGAAATCTGGAGACAGCATTGCCATCGCTACCCGGCAATTTATGGTATCATCAGCTATGGTGGTAAAGGGCGGTGCCAAGGTATCGTAAGCTACGTTTACCAATTGTGTATCTATACAGGTGCCTAGATTGGCTACCAGGGTATATTCACCGCCGAAAATAACTGTGGTATCAGGGGTCGAAGCGTATAGGGTGCCTGCTGCAAACCAGGCATAGTTCAGGTCTGGAATGGCTGAAAAAACGGATATCTGACCCGCAGCAGCGCAGGTAATTGGGCTGGAAGCAAGCTGCAAATCCATATTCAAATCTAAGAAACTGACGCTGCCTGTTTGCGTCTTGGGGCGGAAGGTAATGGCCGAGGCCCCGCTAATTGGCGAATTGACCGTGACTTGGCTGTTGATGCTAGGAGGAGACTCATTGAAAAAGACGCTTGCTGGGCTATCCAGGTTGAGCACTACGAATTTCAAGATGATAATCGTATCGCCATCGGGTAAATCAACAGGGTCATCCGGGTTGGCAATCAAAGGGAAGAACAATAGCGTAAGCTGATCCATGGCGAATTGGTTGCCAAACACACTGGGGTGGAACAAGTCGCAAGTGTCAATGAGATTCAACTGGTTAGCATCCCACTTGATAAAAAACTGAAAACCCCTTACATTTAGGAAGTTTTCTGTGGTCACGGGAAGGAATATGGTATCGCCAGGACAAGCCTGTACCTGCGGTAGGATAAATGAAGTTGTGTCGATTGCCTGGCCGTGTAGGGAAATGACATTCACCAGGATGGTAAGTATAAATGCGTACTTCTTAAACATGAGTCCACTTGATTGTCTATAAGGATGAGGCAACTAAGCTGCCTCATCCCAAATTTGGTATAACTATTCACAAATCAAAGTATGGTTCAGTACGCCTTGTGGCGTGCGGATACGGGCAAAGAACAGGCCCTTCTTGCCCCATGAAGCATTGTGCAGCGGCCAGGTATTGATGCCTTGGCTCAACTGTCGCACCTCCCGGTGGACAAGCTGCCCTTCCGCGCTGATTACATCTAGCTGAGCGAGTTGAGGCGTTTGGCTATCTAGCATCAATACGGTAAAGTGGGTGAAAGGGTTAGGTTGGCTGCTCAGGATGCGCAGGGTGGGCTGAGAGGGATTGTCACTGTTGGTTGCCAGTATGCACTCTTGTAGCTCGCCTTGTGGCGTACACAACAGTGAAGGCATCTCGTTGCTGCCCGCCAAGCGAAGCCCCTGGCTAAGCCAACCTGCGCGCCTGGCTTTCAGCGGCAGTGTAAATCCATTATCCCCATCCATTATGATTAGTTTAAGCAATCCATTTTGCCAGTCTATATAGTTCCAGGACTCATCGAAAATGCTGTTTAGAGCGGTTGTGTCTAGCGATAACAGCCGTTTTTCCAGTTGCATGGCAAGCTGGAAGGCCCGCACGCGATTTTGCTCGCCTTCAAATGAGAAGCGAGTCAGTACACGTTGCCCAACTTCCAGATACTGGTCTTCAAAGCGCAGGCTTACTGGGGCGGACATCCAATTGTGGGTATCATCCACATCGCCTGTCTTGATGCCAAGGAAGTCAACATCGGTCAAGTCGCTGCTCAAGGTATTAATACTGATCCATTCGATATAGGGCGGTACGGAATCCGGATTGGCAGGTTGGGTTAACGGATAAGCTTGAGGTACAAAGCGCCAGGAAGGGACGCCGTTGGGGAATTCTGTCTCGGCTGCCATCACCAGTCGGGCAATCGCGACGAGGTCGGCAATGGTGATTTTACTGGAGCCATCGACATCAGCAGCGATGTATTGATGCGCTTCGCTGAGCAGCGCCCGGCGCAGCAGATGATCTTGAATGCGGATGAGGTCAATGATGTTGACCCCATTGGTTGGGTTGGCATTAGAGTAAGGCCGTACCTGATAGGTAAGCCCTGCCTGTAATGCGTCTATAGCGTAGTGCCCCGTGCTATCAGTCAGCGTCGATCCAGCCCCGCTAATATTGACTTCGACCGCGCTCATCGCCAAATCCATAGTGCTTTGGATTTGACCAGCGATGCGTAGTCCTCCTCTTGGGCAGATAAGCGCTCCGTAGGTATCCGGTTGGATAGAGGAGCCATCAGAGAAATGCACAATAGGGGAGGGGGCGGCCCCTGCGTCAAACCACAGCTCGGCGCAGGCCTGACTGTCGGGCAAGTGCAGCATAATGCTTAAGACCAAGCTGCTGTCTGCCCAACTCCTGCTCATCGCGTTAATGCCCAACCAGTAAACGGCAGCCTGATTAGGGTTCAGGAGATCCCATTCCAGTTCGCCTGGCACCATGGCGGTGCTGCCGACAACCCCAAGGATAGTAGCATCTGAACGCAGGGCGAACCTAAATTCAGCGATACTGTCCAAGCCGATACCCTTGATAGTAGCGAGCAAAGTGTCACCCGAGAAGCTATACTCATTGCCATCTACATAAAAAACAGGGCCACTGCCTCTGATGACATTAATTTCAAAACGACAAGGCGCACTTTCATTGCCAGTGGCATCTACCGCAGTATAAATGATTTCATACTGCCCAGGCCCAAACCAGCTACTCGCGTCTGGATAGCCATTGCCTATCAGGCTTGGTGCCGGGTCGCAATTGTCGCTGGCAAAGGGTAGCGGCCAGGAAAGCAGCAGGAGGTCTTGGCCTGCTGCCAGGAGCGTATCAAGGCGCCCAGGGCAGCCGCTGAGGATAGGGGGCGAGTTGTCTGGCACTGCGGTTATTTGTGCAATAGATTCGGTGATGCAATAATCAGCACCAATGCTTCGTACGGCGACAAGATAGCTTCCAGCCGCCAAGCTGGTAAAGATATTGCCGGGTTGCCAGCTTTGCCCCCCATCGATGCTGTATTCTGCCTCGCCGCCGACGACAAAGGCGTCTATGGTTAAGCTGCCGTTTGATATATTGCAATCACTGGGCGGGCTGGAAGCGATGCTAATGATTACCGGCTCTGGTGTCACCTCAATGAGGGCTTCGATTTCAGTGGCGCAGTAATTTAGATTAGGGGTAAAAGTCGCCGTAATCGTTGTGCCTGCATATAAGCCTAAGTCCAGAACCGGGCCGAGGTCCCAAGTACCCCAGATACCGTTGGCTGATACAATGGGCAGTACCACTGGATCATCAGAGCTACAAGCTTCTTCCGGCAAAATGAAAACAGGTACGGTAGCAGGCTCTATCTCGACGACAAACAGCATCTCGCTATCACAGCCAGATGCTCCGTCATAGGCATAAAGGACGGTATTGGTTGAGATCGTATGGCCCGGATTATAGCTCGAACCCGTACCATTGGGGCCGGTGTAGTAAGCCTGCGAGCCAGTTAGACCAATACCTTGAATAGGGGGCAAGATATACTCCGCACAAGCAGCGACGTCGGCAATCGGTTCGAGGATTGGCGAAATGGCTATCGCAACGGTGAAGCTCTGTTCTGTACTACATCCTGCGTTACTGTCGAAAGCATATAAGGTAGTAGTACTGCTAATAATCGCTCCTGGGACAAACTGTGTACCCGTTCCAGCTGGCCCAGTATAGTATGCCTGTGTACCGCTAAGGTTGCTGCCCTGGATAGGAGGTAATAGGTAGTTATTACAAGCAGTGACATTATTGATTGGTGCCAAGTTAGGTGCTGCTGTAATAGCAACCGAAAAAGATTCCTCATCCTCACATCCCGCCATCCCATCATAGGCATAGTAAGTGCCGCTGGCCGTGACGGCCTGCCCCGGGAGGAGCTGTGTGCCCGTGGCGCCCGGCCCGGTGTAATAAGCCTGGCTGCCGGTGAGGTTGGTGCCGCTGATAGGCGGCAGGGCGTAGCTGCCGCAAGCCGTGGCATTGGGGATGGGGTTGATGTT
>CAYSPJ010000109.1:0-17280 GCA_964432875.1 uncultured Phaeodactylibacter sp.
TCTGTTCGTACATACCAGCTTTTGCAGTCCCGCTTACTTCAGACTCCACCTCACGGTGGAAACCCTTGCGGCTTGCTACACGCATACTTACTTTAGCGTGAGGAGAACTTTCATCTCCCAAGAGTAGAAAATTTCCATTGCCATCGCTATCTTTGTAGCAATAGCCGCTCTGGTCATCTTCGATGCCCATTCGAGGCACACACAAAGCATAGCCTCCAAGGCTTTGCCCTGCGGCTGTGCAAACGTTGGTGCTAATAAAAAATACAATATAGAAATGGACAAAAACAAATTGGTTAAAGACAATTTAGTCGGGTAAGCTTAATTATTGCCCATCGGGACACAAAAAAAATGTGTCGTTTACGAGACTAGCCCATAAACGACACCACTACAAACAACCTATTGGTCGTGGGATTAATTACAACAACTATCTTCTCGGAATGATATCAATTATTACAGTCCTGTTGTAGGCGCGTTCTTCCGGAAGCGCGTTTTCAAACGGTGAAGTATTTTCATCTTGGCCCATGCCATATACCTCAAATTTCACGTCGCTCCTTCCTGAATTCTTCAGGCCTTCTGCCAAAATCTTCCTGACATCATTGGCACGATCCAAAGACAGCTTTTGGTTGTAGGCCTCATCGCCTATAATGTCGGTATAGCCGTGTATGATAACCGTTGCGCCCATCGGGATTTTGGGTACAATAACGGTAGTGAGGTATTTTTCATAAATGGTGATGGCTTTTGATTCGTCGAATTCGTAAATTACGCTGAATCGCATCCCTTCCTCATTTTGAGTCGGAGTCCAGAGTACCATATCCACTACAGCCTGTTTCCTTACCGGTGAGCCGTTGTTCGACAAGCCCATCATAGTCACCTCGTATCTGCCTTTAGGGCGCGTACCCATAATGGTTTTCCCGGGGATCCTCACTTGCTCCTGAGTGTATGGCCCAAAAGTGTTCGATTTCCCGCTTTCGTCTTTGATCTCTAACCACCAGGAGGAGAAAGCTTTGCGCGCTCCCTCTACATTAAAAGTGACGTAGCTGTCGAGTGGGGCTTCCTGCGTGGCGATGATTTCCACTGGTTTCAGCCGGGCATCGGGGCCGGTCTGGAATTCCATCAGCAGGGCGGGAGAAGTGCTCTCAATAGATACCCTGCGATCGTCTTCGAGAAGAAGTTTCACATCACGAGTGCCACCTGGCTTTTGATTCGGGACCAGGGGCTTATCGCGGCCTTCCACGCCAATTCTCGAATCGTTGATGCCCCATACATTAGTAAGGTACCGTTTGATGGATTCGGCCATTGCGCGTCCTGTGTCAGCGCCTTCTTCCGAAGAACCAACTAGGGTAATGGTTGAGGAAGGGTTTTTCCCTAGGCGGTCTCCAAGAATATTCAGCACGTTGTAATAGGCCGTCATTTCGCGTGCAGAACGGCCTGACAATCTTTTCGGCGCGAATTCTTCCAATTGATCTTCTTTGAACCCGGCGATCTGATTTTTAGTGAGCAACACATAGCGATCAGGGATCTCGGTTGATCCAGCATTGAAGAACACGAAGTTGCGCAGTGGGAAAGTTTCCCTTACCCGGCGTTCGGTAGGGATGTTGGGGGGGGAGATGACGGAGAAGCGTACGTCATTGAAAGGAAGCAAATCCCCCGTTTCCAGTGCCGGTATCTGATTTGCACGCCCGCGCCCAAACTTCAGTGCGGCGCCTGCTCTCAGTGTAGTGACGTTCCAGGTTTCTATTGACCGCGGCGACTGGCCGAAATAGGGCTGAAAAGAAATAAAAGGAGAGAGCATCACTTGTGTTTGATGATCCTGCGATGAAAGCGGGATGTCGTATCCTGCTCCAATTTGCATCGAGAGGAGGGTCTTCTTTACATTGCTCAAGTCCCCTGTCACGTCTGGGGTAGCTGGCTGATCAGGGAAAGCCGGATTGATGCCTAATTTGTAAGTGAATGCTTTATCCAAATTGAAAGCGAACCTCGGGCCGCCGTACAAATAAAAACCGGAGCCGAAAGGGGCTAAACGCAAACTCGGCTCTACCGTGATATAGCTGAGATTAATGGATAAATCGGCCGGGCAATTGCATGGAGTCAATTGTTGCTCGAAAGTGCTTTTGCGGCTGTCATATCCTACCTGCAGCATGGCGCCCACGCCCGAAGGGGATTGATATTCTAAAAGCGGAGCAAGATACAATCCCACATTGTTTCCGTCATGGAAAGCAACCGGGGAAGTGAATGTCGTATTCAATTGCTGAGTGGAGCCGCGATGGAAGTTGAAATTAGCGCCGGCTGCCGCGCCAACCCAAATGGTGGGTTTGGAATACGGGTATTGCTGTGCCGGTACAGATGTTTGAATACCGACCAGGATCAAAGCGCATGCAATAGCGCTTTTCAGCACCGCATAGTAAGGGGCCCGTAAAGCGGGAAGTACCTTACCCCAAAAAGATAGATCTTTCATGGATATTGTGATTTAAGGTTTGTTGATAATATTCGTATTCATGGATATGGCGCCATTCCTGGCAAGCAATCTGCCTACCACATTCGCGCCGAAATTCAGCGTGATAGAATTCAATGCAAGTATATTCCCGTTGAAAGAAGTATTCGTTCCAATCGTAGCAGAACCGCCTGTTTGCCAATAGACATTCTTGGCCTGTGCGCCTCCGGCAAGGATGATGTTCCCTCCTGGGCCACCTACTGTGGTTATATCTCCTGCGACCTGGAAAATCCAAACGGCATTCGCATCGCCTCCAGCATCCAGCGTCAGATTCCCGGTTTGCACTAAAAGGTTAGTAGCAGAGGTGTAAATGCCAGGAGAGAGCGTGCGGCCTCCCTGGTCGCCGTTGAGCTGAACAGATGCCGGTGAGCTTGCGCCTTCAGCAAAAAGATAGGCAGCGATTAAATTGGTTTTGGCCTCCGTAAGCATAGCGTCTACGCCTACAGGGGTTAAATCATTAACTGCGTAAATCGATCCGTTTACTACAACGCCAGGTGGGAATCCGGTAATGGCAGAACGAATGCCGACGCTTAAGCCAACATCCATATTGCGAATTTCACTGAAGCCCGTGTTGGCAATACCCGTCCCCGCAAAAACCCCGAACCGGGCGATGGTATTTAAATCAGCGCCGATCGGCCCGGTGACAAAAGACCATACATAGTCAGCCTGTAAGGCATTCCCGGTCACTTCTTTAGCCAAGGTGGTTACGGTGCCCGTATAGGTAGTATTAGGCGTCAATAGGTTTGTAGGCCTAAAAGAGGCAGTGAAATCAGAGAGCGAATACGTTCCTCCGAGCAAGGTCGCTCCTTGTACTTTGAAAGATGCTTGATTAATGGTGGCGGAGTCCATCCTTCCATTAAAAGTTACGGTAATGACTTTATCAAGCGAAACTGCGGTAGCGCCGTTCTCCGGGCTTGTTGATATCACCTCAGGGCACAAGCCGACGACTTCTTTAAAGTCGTCTTTTTGACACCCGGAGATGCCAACAACCGCCATGATTGCAAAGAAGGTTGCCAGTAAATTTTTCATCTTTAATTATTTAAATAGTGAAAAAATCTTCACCATACAAAAGTGCTTTATTTTGTAATACAAAGCGTTACACAACTCAATCACAGAGTTATATGATTCACGTTAAATACGCTTATGCCGAAAATAAAAAAACCGCCCTGAAGTATTTCAGGACGGTATGAGTATGTTCTCGGGAAAAATAAAATTGGTTAGAGGGGCTTGTAGCCCGAGATGGTCTATAACTAGGTGTTTTATAACTGGGGGGGAGGAGTCACCATCTCCGGTGCTGCCGGTGAGGGCTCAACCGGCTCTGGTGCCTGCTACCATTTATCCTAATGTGAATAAATTTTCACACTGCAAAGGTCAGCCATTACGAGCATACAAACATTACACAATAATCGAATAATCTTACATGGTTCCCATCAATAGCTTCGAGGCGCTCCTTATCGCCTTTGGCGGTGAGGATAATGACGGGTGCCTGGTATCGTTCACCGATGGTTTTATAGCCAGGCCGCTGAGCATTATAGAGAAGCGGTGCTGCTTTTGATGCAGGCCATATCTAGGGGCTCCCGCACCAAACGAAAAGCACGACACAACACCATAGAATTAGTTGCCTTCACCGGAACCATTCCTCCTTCTGGCTTGTTCATCCCCTATCAAAGCAAGCCAAAGGGGCTGACCAAAAAAAATTGCACAGAAAGCTTGCTGTTTTGAAAAACAGCCGTATCTTTGCATCGCCTTTTGAAAAAGGGGCGGTTTTTTCAGAATTTTATTTTGAAATTCCGCCTTTCGCCACTACGCTCATCGGAGCAGCTCGTGGCGAATAACCTTTAAAAGAGCCCGTAGCTCAGCCGGTTAGAGCATTTGACTTTTAATCAAAGGGTCCTGGGTTCGAGTCCCAGCGGGCTCACTTAGCAAAAGCTCATCCGCGTCAGCGGGTGGGCTTTTTGCGTAGCGGGGGCGCTGGGGCGAGAAGTTTATCCCGATGATGCAGCCCTTAGCGAGAGAAACGAGCTTTAGGGATGCACAATCGGGAAGTCCCAGCGGGCTCACTTAGCAAAAGCTCATCCGCGTCAGCGGGTGGGCTTTTTGCGTAGCGGGGGCGCTGGGGCGAGAAGTTTATCCCGATGATGCAGCCCTTAGCGAGAGAAACGAGCTTTAGGGATGCACAATCGGGAAGTCCCAGCGGGCTCACAAGGCAAAAGGGCGGAACCAATCGGTTCTGCCCTTTTTTATATCCCAGCCTTGCTGCCGAAATTTTTTGCGATAGATTTAACTCATTAAGCTCAGGGTGCGACTTACTGCTTCCTCATCGTCATGGCCAAGTGCAGGATAGAGAGGTCATCGGCTGAAAGCAGCTCAGCCATGGGGTTCTTGGGGGTAAAACGCAGCCTGGTTTCCTGCCCTGGCAGCAAGTCGAAATAATTATCCTCAAAGAAGCCTTCCGCTTTTTCAAATTGCAGGAAGACATTCTTGGCCAGGGCATCGGTGCTCAAGCGGAGGAGGTAGCTGCCATCCTCCTGCGCTTCTACTATCGCGCTGATAGCCGGCTGTGGCGGGAGCTTCAGCTGCTTTGGCTCCGTAAAATAATAAAGGTTTTCGTGCAACAATCCGTCCTGGTCATACAAGCGAGCCCGCAGCACAGCTTGGTTTTTGTCGCCAAAAACCCGGAATTGGCTTAGCGGGAAGCGGACGGACAAGAGGGCGCTATCGGGTGAAAGGCGGGCATCCTGGGCGTAAAACCATCGCGTATTGCCGTCGAAGTCCATTAGCTCCAAAGTGAGGCGTGCCATAAATGCTTCCGGCCGCCCCGACACGACATAGAGGTCGAGCAAGTCATTTTGATCGATAAAGGCCACGGTTTCGCGCTGGTAGGCCTTCTTGACGAAGTAGTGCATGGCCTTCCAGCGCCGGTAGTAATCGATGCCCGACCAGGAGGCCACCGGCCAGCAATCGTTGAGCTGCCAGTAGAGCGTGCCCATACAGTAGGGCTTGGCCGTGAGGTGCGCCTCGATCGCCATTTTGATCGCCTCGGCCTGTAGCAATTGGCCCACGTAGAGGAAGTGGTCGAAGCGCGGCGGCAGTTTATACCAGTCTTTCATATACGAACGGATGCGCAGGTTGCCGATGCCGCTGCGCTGGTGCGAAGCCATAACCTCAGACTCGATGTCGTGGTCTTCCGGCAAGGTATACTGCTGTACGCTTTGAAACTCGGGGAAAGACTGAAAGCCGTACTCGCTCACAAAACGGCTGACATTCTTGCGGAAGTCGCGAAAGGGGTGCTCGGCATGCCACACCCCCCAGTAGTGCGTATCGCCAGAGGTGCTGTTGTTGGTAGCGTGGGTGCCGGGGCTGGCAAAAGGCGACGAAGGCCAGTAAAAAGCGCCGGGGTGGTGGGCGGCCACCATATCTGGGAGCAGTTGATGGAAGACGCGCTCGTAGTCGGCCCAGATCGTTGCGCGCTGCGCCATCGTATAGCGCTGTTTCCAGCCCCAGCCCGAGGTTTCTTTGTAATGCGCCCAGGCGATGTCGATTTCGTTATTGCCACACCACAGGGCGATGCTAGCATGGTTGCGCAGGCGTTTAATATTATCGATCGCTTCTTGCTTGACGCTTTCAATAAAGGGGGCATCTCCAGGGTACATACTGCAGGCGAACATGAAATCCTGCCAGACCAGGATGCCCAGCTCGTCGCATATATCGTAAAACAGCTTATCCTCATAGATGCCGCCGCCCCACACCCGCAGCATGTTCATGTTGGCATCAGCGGCGGCTTGGATGATCTCGCGGTACCAATCAGGGCCTACCCGGTTGAGGAAGACGTCGTTGGGGATGTAGTTGGCGCCTTTGGAGAAAACGGGCTTGCCATTGAGCTCAACATAGAAGGAAGAGCCCTGGCTGTCAGGTTCCTGCACTACGCGGATAGAGCGCAGCCCGATGCGGTGTTCGATGGCGCTGATCGGCTGCCCGCCGCTTTCCAGTACGGCAGACAACTGGTAGAGGAAAGGTTCGCCCAGCTCTTTGGTCCACCAGAGCTGCGGCTCATCCAGCGTTAATGCCAGGCTGAACTGTTGGCGGCCTGCTTGCAGAGCGACCTCCTGCCGGGCTAGCAAGCTATCGCCCCAATACACAGCCAGGCTGGCCGCCATGGGCCGCTCTGCCTCTATCTCCAGCTGGGCTTCCAGCCGGGCTTGCTCGGCGCTGACCGATTGCTGATGGAAATAGGCATCCGTCAGGCGGGCTTCGTCCCAGGCTTTGACCAGGATAGGCCGCCAGATGCCAGAGGTGACCAGCCGGGGCCCCCAGTCCCAGCCAAAATGATAGCCGGGCTTGCGCACGAAGACGCTCACTTTCTTGTCGCCCATATCGCCATTTTCCGATTGGTCGTTGATGGCGGGCAGGCCGTAGCCATGGGCTTCCAGCTTTTCCTGCCCGAGCTGTGTGGGCGAATGGAAAAGGATGTAGAGCTCGTTGCTATCGGCGCGCAGATGGGGCTTGATGTCGGTTTCCCAACGGCGGAAGAAGTTGTCTGCCAGCAGGATGGGCCGGCCATTGAGGTAAACATCGGCATAAGTGTCTAACCCCTGGAATTCCAGGCTGATCCGCTCTTTGCTCAACAAGGCGCTATCCAATTGGAAGTTGCAGCGGTAGATCCAGTTTTTCTTGTCGATCCACTGCACTTGCCTTTCGTTTAAACGGTAGAAAGGGTCCTCGATCAAGCCATTGGCCAACAGGTCGGTATGGACGGAACCGGGGACGGCAGCAGGCAGCCAACCTTCTTCTTCGGCCGCCTTGAATTCCCACTGTCCAGGCAAAGGGCTGATGATCATAGTATTAGAGGTTTGAGCTTGGCTGGCGGCCAGATAGCCGCCAAGGAACGTGATTAGAAGGAGAGCGATTTGTTTGAGCATAGTCGAATAAGCGTTTGTTTGATGGCGATGGGATCGTTGAGGAAGCGTATCGGCTTTCGCAAAATCTCACCTCAAAAGGGTCGTGTTACCGCAGCCCCCTCTGCTTCAGATTTTCCCGATAGCGGGCGGCATTCTGATTGTGCGCAGCCAGGGTTATAGCAAAAGCATGCAAGCCCGAGCCGTCTCCTACCGCACAGAAATAGAGATATTCGTGCTGCTCGGGGTTCAGCACGGCGTCGATGCTCCCGATGGAAGTCATCGTGATGGGGCCGGGCGGCAAGCCCGCATATATATAGGTGTTGTAGGGCGAGTCGAACTGAGTATGGTAGTAAGTCACCCGGGGCGTCTCGAAGTCGCGGGTGGCGAAGACCGAGGTAGGATCGGCCTGGAGGCGCATGCCGATGCGTAGGCGATTGAGATAAACCCCGGCGATGCGGGGGCGCTCTTCGCTGCGCAAGCTTTCCTTCTCGACGATGGAAGCCAGGGCATAGACTTCTTTGGGCGAAAGCCCCAGGGCCTGGGCTTTCGCCCGGCGCTCATTCTTGCTCCAGAAGGCTTCGTGCTCTTTGATCATGCGCGCCATGAAGCTCCGGGGCGTGGTGTTCCAATAGAACTCGTAAGTATTGGGGATGAAGAGCGACATCAAATCGTCCTGATTATAGCCGATGGAATCCAGGTAGGCTTCATCCTGAAACAAGGCCCATATCTCCAGTGAATCTGGCTCGATAAACCGGGCGGCTTTGGCCGCTACGTTTTCAATCAGGCGCTCGTTGGTCAGCACGACTTTGACCGGGGCTTGCGGGCCCGAGCGCAGATGCCGGATCAGCTTAATGGCGTTCCAACCCGGCTGGATTTCGTAGCGCCCTGCCCGCATCGGGTAGCGCTGATACGCCATCCGCTCGGCCAACATGCGGAAGATCCGCTCATCGGGCACAAAGCCTCCGGATTTGAGCAGTTCGGTCACGGCCTCGAAGTCCGAATGGCTCGGTATCTCGACAAAATAGCTGGGCAGCCCCTTGGGCACGCCAGGCCCGCTGATGAACTTCCGATACAGGAAAAGCCCCGTGGCCAGGATCGACAAGGCGATGGCCAGGGCAATGACGCTTTTTCTTCTCATGCTTGGTCTTTTTGTTAGTATTGTTCTTTGTCATTGGGGAAATCTCGCGAGCGCACATCCTCGGCATAATGCTCGACGGCGCCTTTGATCGCATCGAACAAGTCCAGATAGCGGCGCAGGAAGCGCGGCTGGAAATCTTTAGTGATGCCGAGCATATCGTGAGTGACCAGTACTTGCCCATCTACCTCCCGGCCGGCACCAATGCCGATGACCGGGATGAGGACCTTAGCTGCCACTTGTTTGGCCAGTTTGGCGGGGATTTTTTCCAGCACCAGCGCAAAGCAACCGAGCTCTTGCAGCAATTGGGCATCCTCCAGTAGCTTTTCCGCTTCCGCTTCTTCCTTGGCCCGCACGGTATAGGTGCCGAATTTATAGATCGATTGAGGCGTAAGCCCCAGGTGCCCCATTACCGGCACCCCGGCGGAGAGGATGCGCCGGATGGACTCTTCGACTTCCTTGCCGCCTTCCACCTTTACCGCATGAGCGCCAGATTCCTTCATGATGCGGATGGCCGACTCGAGCGCCACCCGGGAATTGCCCTGGTAGGAGCCAAAGGGCAAGTCCACCACTACCAAGGCGCGCTTGACCGCCCGGACTACCGAGGAGGCATGATAGATCATCTGGTCCAGCGTGATGGGCAAGGTCGTCTCATGGCCGGCCATGACGTTGGAGGCCGAATCGCCGACTAGCAGCACGTCGATGCCTGCTTCGTCCAGGATACGGGCCAGGGAAAAGTCGTAAGCCGTGAGCATGGCGATTTTTTCGCCCTGCTCCTTCATGGCTTGCAATACGTGGGTGGTCACCCGCTTGATATCTTTGTGAACAGACATAGCCTTGTTTTTTGAGGCTGCAAGATATGAATTTAGTCGTTCAAACGTCATTGAAGAAACGGCCCGCAAGCGGGATTTATTCCAGAATGTATTACCTTTGGGGGCCCTTAATGAAAAAACTATTTCAATCGCAGCGCATTACATCTATATATAAAGTAGCAAAACCATGAAAATAAAGACCGCTTTGGGCAGTTTATTTGCCTCCGCCCTCCTGATATGGGGTTGTACCACCGATTTTGATTTGGAAGCGGAGTGGAAAGATATCCCCATCGTTTACGCCTTTATCTCTATTCAGGATACGGCCCACTACGTGCGGGTGCAGAAGGCTTTTCTCGAACCCGGCGGCAATGCCCTGGAAATCGCTCAGATCCCTGATTCGATTTACTACCAGAATATCAATGTGGAATTGGTGAACCTGCAGACCGGGCAGTCCTACACCCTGGATAGGGTGGATGGCAACCTGGAGGGCTACCCCAAAGAGGAAGGCGTCTTTGCAGACAGCCCCAATGTGCTGTACAAAGTGCGCGCCAACCAACTCAATCTAAAGGGTGGGGAGCGCCTGCGCCTGGTACTCAACCGGGGCGATGAGCTACCCCTGGTCACCGCCGAGACGACTGTCGTCACCGAGATCGATTCGGTCACCTCAGTGCCCAGCCGCAATATCAACCGCTGGTTATATACCGAACTGAAGCAATTGGCCTGGCGGCCCGGCCCGGAAGCCCGCATCTTTGATGCCCGCCTGGTCATCCACTATCGCGAGTCGCAGCCCTCCAACCCTTCGGTTTTTGAAAGGAAAAGCCTGGAGTGGGTGGTCAACCCCTCGGTTTTTAACGAATCGAACGAGCCCCGGGTTACCATCAATGCCTCCGGCGATGCCTTTTACCGCTTCATCGGCAACAACATCTCCAAGAGCGTCGGTGAAATCCGGCTGTTTGAGGAGCTGGAGCTAGTGGTCACTGGTGCCGGCGAAGAGTTGTACCAGTTTGTCCGTTTGCGGCAAGCCAATACCGGTATCACCAGTGCCCAAAATTTGCCGGTTTATACCAATATGTCTGAGGGGCTTGGTATTTTTAGCTCGCGTTATACCATGCGCCGTACCGGCATCCGCCTGCAACAGGAAGCCCGCGATTCCCTGATCAATGGCATCTACACGAAAGACTTGAATTTCCGCTAAGTAAAACCGTGGCACTCCTGCCTTTTTGTCACCCTGCCAGGCAATACCTTGTCAGCCTGATGCGCTGTTTTTTGCGCTAAGCAGGTATTTCTGGCACTTTTGTCAGGAAATCTGCGCCGGGCAGGGCTTGGCACAGCCCTTGCTATGGAATGGTTGTCAATTATAATATCGGACAACATTTTAAATCGCATAACATGGGTAAAATTATTGGGATTGACTTAGGTACCACAAACTCTTGTGTATCGGTGATGGAGGGTAACGAGCCAGTGGTTATCCCCAACGATGAGGGGAGAAGGACGACACCCTCCGTCGTCGCTTTTATGGATAATGGCGAGCGCAAAATCGGGGATTCCGCCAAACGCCAGGCTATCACCAACCCACAGCGCACCGTTTCTTCGATCAAGCGCTTCATGGGCCGCCGCTATGACGAGGTGACTCAAGAACTAACCCACCTGTCTTATAAAGTTCAGAAAGGTGATAATGACACGCTGCGGGTGGATATCGATGGCCGGCAGTACACGCCGCAGGAAATATCGGCGATGATCTTGCAAAAGATGAAAAAAGTAGCCGAAGACTTCCTGGGGTCGCCGGTTACCGAAGCGGTAGTGACCGTGCCGGCATATTTCAACGACTCCCAGCGCCAGGCCACCAAAGAAGCTGGCGAAATCGCAGGGCTCAAAATCAAGCGCATCATCAACGAGCCTACGGCAGCTGCCCTGGCTTATGGCCTGGATAAGCGCAATAAGGATATCACTATCGCCGTCTATGACCTCGGCGGGGGTACCTTTGATATCTCTGTCCTGGAGCTGGGCGATGGCGTCTTTGAAGTGAAATCTACCAATGGCGATACCCACTTGGGGGGCGACGACTTCGACCGGGTCGTTATCGACTATCTGGCAGATACCTTCAAAAAAGAGGAAAATATTGACCTGCGCAAAGACCCTATGGCTTTGCAGCGCCTTAAGGATGCGGCGGAAAAAGCCAAAATCGAGCTTTCTGCTTCTTCCGAAACGGAGATCAACTTGCCCTATATCACCGCCGTGGATGGCGTGCCCAAGCACCTGGTGCTGAAACTGACCCGGGCCAAGTTCGAACAATTGGTTGACCATCTGGTTGCCCGCACGCTGGAGCCTTGCCGCAAGGCCTTGGCCGATGCCAATATGTCCAAAAACGACATTGACGAGATCATCCTGGTCGGCGGTTCTACCCGCATCCCGCGCATCCAGCAAGCCGTAGAAGAGTTCTTTGGCAAAAAGCCCAACCGCGGTGTCAACCCCGATGAGGTAGTTGCGGTCGGTGCAGCCATCCAGGGCGGCGTCCTCAGCGGCGATGTCCAGGATGTATTATTGCTGGACGTGACGCCCCTGTCATTGGGCATCGAAACCATGGGCGGCGTTTACGACGTGGTCATCGAATCCAACTCGACCATACCAACCAAGAAGTCTAAAGTTTATTCTACGGCTTCGGACAATCAGCCCTCGGTAGAAATCCATATCCTGCAAGGTGAGCGCCCCATGGCGAGAGACAACCGGACGGTGGGTCGCTTCATCCTCGACGGCATCCCGTCTGCGCCACGCGGCTTGCCGCAAATCGAGGTCGCTTTCGATATTGATGCCAATGGTATCTTGCATGTGTCTGCCAAAGACAAAGGCACGGGCAAAGAGCAGTCTATCCGCATCACGGCTTCCACGGGCTTGTCCAAAGAAGAAGTTGAGCGGATGCGGGCCGAAGCCCAGGCTAATGCCGAGTCAGATAAGGCTGCCCGCGAACGAGCCGAAGCGCTGAATGCCGCCGATTCGCTGATTTTCCAAACTGAAAAGCAGCTCAAAGATTACGGCGACAAAATCCCGGCTGACAAAAAGGCGGCGATTGAAAGCGCAGTGGCCAACTTGAAAGAGGCACATAAAGCCCAGGATTTGCCACAGATCGAAAGCGCTACGGAAGCGTTAAATGCCGCTTGGCAGGCTGCTAGCCAAGACCTCTATCAGGCTACTCAACAAGCTGGCGGAGACGATTCCTTCGGCGGAGGTACGGCTGATGCCGGACAGGCAGGCACTGACGCTGATGATGTGACCGATGTGGAATTTGAAGAGGTAAACGAAGATAAGAAATAGGGCATACGCCCTCTAATATCGCCAAAGCCCACTCCAGCGCTTAGCTTGGAGTGGGCTTTTTTATGGTGGCAATCGAGGCGCTTTCAGCGTATTGGTTTTGATGCCCTTTACCCCTGCTTAGGCCGCACCAGCTTCATCTCCTGCACCAGATGCCCGGCCCCGGCGAACTTGTCGATGATGAAGAGGATATAGCGTGCATCGACCATGATATTGCGGCAGATGGAAGCATCGTAATTGATATCGCTCATCGTACCTTCCCAGGCGCGGTCGAAATTTAGGCCGACGAGGTTGCCGTGGGCATCAATGGCCGGGCTGCCAGAATTTCCTCCAGTAGTATGGTTGCTACCGATAAAGCAGACCGGCATTTTGCCGTTATCGGCATACGGGCCGTAGTCTTTTTGGTGATAGAGCTCCCGCAGGCGCTGCGGCACGTCAAACTCGTAATCGCCAGGCACGTACTTCTCCATCACGCCATCCAGGTAGGTCGTCGGCTCGTAGCGTACGGCGTCGCGGGGGGTGTAGCCATCAATGATGCCGTAGGTCACCCGCAGGGTGCCATTGGCGTCGGGGTAGAAGCGCTTTTCCGCGAATACCTCCATTTGGGCTTGCATGTATTGCTGCTGCAGCAGGCTGATCTGATCATTAATGCGGTTGTATTCGGCTAATACCTCGCTTTCGTTGATTTCCGAGATGCTGCGGGTGAGCTGATAGGCGATGTCCCCCCGCACTAGTTCGATAAAGGCTTCTGGTCCTGCGGCAATCGCTTGCCGCAGTGCATCCGCCTGTAGCAGTTTGGATTTGGCATAAACGGTTTGGGCCATTTTGGCCAAATCCTTGCCAGATTCCACATAGGTCGTAATGGCAAATTCGGATTGGTGGGCCGGGTTGAGGTCGGCAAAATAAACTTCCATCAGCGAGGCGAACACCTGCTGGTCTACCGTTTGCTGGAAATCTTTAAAGAAGCCGTCTAAGTAATTTTGGATCCGGGGTAGGTTATTTGTCAAAGCTTGGCTACCGTTGGCATCGTACTGCTTGACTAGCCCGTGCAGCGTATTGGCCAGGATAAACAGCTCGATATTGCGGCCGGCGATCTCGCCGATGTAATTGCGGCTTTTGGCGTAGGGCTCCAACTCGGCATATAGTTTTTTAAACTGCGGCAGCAAGCCGCCATAAGCTTCTTTCCATTCCGGCTTAGCCTCCACGCGTTTTTGGAACTCCTGCTCGTAGGCTTTCTTGCGGCCAATGCCGTCGGTGGCTTTAACGCCCTGGCTCTCGCCAATCCACTTCTTCCAGGCGTTGGCGATGCGGGCTTGCTTGGAAGCGTACTGGATACGCACCTGCGCATCGCGCCGCATGGCTTCGTTGATGACGTTCAGCGAGCGGTCGCGGATGCCGATCAGGATAGGGTTGACTACATTAATGCGTTGCTCGATAGCTGGGGAGGGGAGGTACTGCTCGGTCACGCCCGGGAAACCGAAGACCAGGGTAAAATCGCCTTCCTCGACGCCATCCAGCGAAATGGGCAGGAAGTGGCGGGGCTTGAGGGGGACGTTATCGGGCGCGTAGTCGGCTGGCTGGTTGTCGGCGTTGGCATAGACGCGGAAGAGCGCAAAATCACCCGTATGCCGCGGCCAGACCCAGTTGTCGGTATCGGCTCCAAATTTGCCGATGGAGGAGGGCGGCGCACCCACCAGGCGTACATCGCGGTAGGTTTCAGTTACGAACAGGAAATATTGGTTGCCTTCAAAAAAAGGCCGGATCATGACATCTTGATAACTCTCCCGGGCAGCGGCCGCTTTGGCGATTTCAGTATTGCGGGTCACCCATGCCTGGCGCTCCTTGTAGTGCATGTCTGGAGTCACATTGGCCAGCACCTGCTCCGTGACGTCTTCGATGCGCACGATGAAGGTGGCGGTCAGCCCGGGGTTGGGCAGCTCCTGCGCACGGGTCATGGCCCAAAAGCCATCTTCCAGGTAGTTGTTTTGCAGGGAAGAATGGGCCTGGATCTGTCCGTAGCCGCAGTGATGGTTGGTCAGCAGCAAGCCCTGGTCAGAAATGATTTCGCCGGTACAGCCGCCGATGCGCACGATGGCGTCCTTGAGGCTGCTGCGGTTGACGCTGTAAATATCTTCTGCGCTCATTTTCATGCCCATGCTCTGCATCTCCGCTTCATTGAGCTGCTTTAGCAAGAGGGGCAGCCACATGCCTTCGGTGGCGAAGGCCTGGGCGGCGAGGAAAAGCGCAAACAGGAGGGAAAGTAGTCTTTTCATCTTTGTCGTGATTTGATTGATTAGATTAGGCTGCGGGCTTAAAGTGGGAAATCAGCATAGGGGAGAAGCCGGAAGCTTGAAAACGTACTTCCGGCTTCTCGCTGCAAGGTAATCTAAGCTTGTTCCGCCTTGAATTTTTTGAAAGCGGCGGTCAGCTTGGGCACAACTTCGAAGAGGTCGCCCACCACGCCGTAGTCGGCAGCTTTGAAGAAAGGTGCTTCCGGGTCTTTGTTGATGACCACGATAGTTTTAGAGCTATTGACGCCCGCCAGGTGCTGGATGGCACCGCTGATGCCGATGGCGATATAGAGGTTGGGCCGGATAGCGATGCCGGTTTGGCCCACGTGCTCGTGATGGGGGCGCCAGTCGGCGTCAGCCACAGGGCGCGAACAGGCTGTAGTGGCGCCGATGGTTTCGGCCAGTTCTTCGACTATGCTCCAGTTTTCCGGCCCCTTGAGGCCCCGCCCGGCAGAGACGACCAGGTCCGCTTCGGGCAGGGGGATGATGCCTTCTACCCGCTTGACTTCTTTGACTTTGACCCGGGCAGCAGGCAGTTCGACGGACAGGCTCTCCACTGGAGCAGCCTGGCCTACAGCCTGTGGCTGGAAGGAATTGCCGATGAGCGAGAGTACTTTTACGGCTGATTTCACCTCGTATGTAGCGGTAGCTTTACCGGAAAAAACCGGTTTCTTCACCTTGAATACCCCTCCCTCGAGCGTCGGCAAGGCATTGACGGCCGCTACGGAGCCGGCATTGAGCCGCACCGCCAGGCGGCCCAGCAGCGATTTGCCGCTGGAAGAGTGGCTCAGGATGACGGCTTGGGCGCCCAGTTGCTGGGCCGCCTGCCCAATTGCAGCGGTGTAAACCTGGCTGTCAAATTGGCCCAGAGCCGCGTCGCTGATATGGTAAACTTTGGCTGCGCCGTATTTACCCAGTTCGCCTGCGTTTTCGGCAGCGCCTAAGACTAGAGCGGCGCATTCGCTGCCCAATACCTGTGCTACCTGATATCCGTAGGTGACCGCTTCGTAGGCGGCTTTTTTGAATTTCCCTTTTTGCGTTTCAGCAATTACTAAAACCATGGTTGATTATTTTTTTTCGTTGTTCGTTCAAGGCTTGAGGTTCTGGCTTTCCTAGATGGCTTTTGCTTCTTCGTGCAGCAGGCGCACCAACTCGTCCATATCATCCGGGCTGACTAGCTTGACGGAGGTTTTGGTATTGGGCAGCTCATAGCTGGAGGCGGTGGCGAGGTCTTCAAAATCGACCGGAGGCACCACTTGCAAAGGCTTTTGCTTGGCCATCATGATGCCGCGCATATTGGGGATGCGCTGCTCGGCCAAACCCTTGGCGGCGCTGATCACGCAAGGCGTTTGTACTTCCACGACCTCGCTGCCGCCTTCGATTTCGCGGGAGACCGTAGCGGTATTGCCTTCCATCAGGAGCTTGTTGGCAAACGAGACAAAGGGCAAATCGAGGTATTCGGCAATCATGGCGCCCACCTCTGCCCCATTGTAGTCGATGGTTTCTTTGCCCGCAAATATGAGGTCAAAATCCTTGCCTCGGGCGTATTCGGCAATCTGCCGGGCGGTGAATAGCGCGCTCTTGGGCGCTGCGTCGATGCGCACCGCTTCGCTGGCGCCGATGGCCAGGCCTTTGCGGATAATGGTGTCATTTTCAGCCGTGCCTACATTAATAATGGTGACCGTGCCCCCATGAGCCTCTTGAAGCTCGATGGCGCGTACCAGGGCATACCACTCGTCGTAGGGGTTCATGATGAATTGAACGCCAGTGGGGTCGAACGCTGTCTGGTTGTTGGCAAAGGCGATCTTGGCGGTTGTCTCGGGTGTTTTGCTTACGCAGACCAGTATCTTCATTGCAATTTGGTTTTGATTTTCTCAATACGCTTGCCATTTTAGGCGAAGCCGGGCAAATATAGTGAAAATGGCCAGAAGCGGAAATAGTTCAGCGAAAATTCGCTGTTTTTTGACCTGTAAAAGACGAATAGATTGTGGTAAATTTGCCAAAAATAAGCCGTCATGTCAAGCGAAAGGATGAAACAATTGCTGCAATTGCTGGAGGAAACCCCCAACGATGCTTTCCTGCAGTTTGCCTTGGCCAAGGAGCACGAGAAACTCGGGCAGCAAGAAGAAGCGCTCCATTATTACCTGCACCTGTTGGAAAAAGAACCGCATTACGTTGGCACTTATTACCACCTGGGTAAGCTTTATGAGCGTATGCAGGAGCCGGGCAATGCCTGGGAAGTGTATGAGAAAGGCATCGCCATGGCGCGCCAGGCCGGCGACCAACACGCCCTCAGCGAGCTGATGGGAGCACGCATGGCGTTGGGAGAGGAGGAGGAGTGAAGGGT
>CAYSPJ010000110.1:0-16916 GCA_964432875.1 uncultured Phaeodactylibacter sp.
TTTTTTAGCCACGGATTGCACGGATTTTCACGGAGGGGAGGGCTGGCGAGGGGGGTGCGGTTTTTAGCCACGGATTGCGCGGATTTTCGCGGAGGCGTTGGCGGCGGTGTACGGAGCTGTAGTTTTTGGGATACAAGTGGGGCCTCTAAAGCTACTCGGCTCAATTTAAGCCCAAAGGAGAGCCATTCCAGATAAAGTAGAGGTTCAGGCCGATGCCAAGGATAGGGAGGATCAGATACAGCGCTTTCGTGGGAGAAGCCAGTGCCAGTGTGCCCCGGCGGGAAATGGCCGGCATATTGGGTGCTGCATCGAATACCACGTTAAAATCCGGTGTGAATTTATCGTACAAGATGATTTCCTGCTCTTCATCCTCCACCTTCCAGGTTTGGTGCGTTTTGCAGGTGGCCGTAAAAGCTCTGCCTCCGGTGCTGAATTCGAAGTAATATTTATAAACCGGGTAGGTAGTGTTGTTGATTTTTATGTAGGATCCGGTGTCTTCCTTGCCGACCATTTTACCGCGGGTGAATGCACCGATTTGCAGCAAGCGGATAGCCCTCAGGTTGTAGCGGAGAGAGCTGATGATCATCCCCAGGCCGGCTAGAGGGAAAATGAGCACGAACAGCACAAAAGACGGGAATATGGCGCGATTGGCCCCCTGGATATGCGACACCTCCGGGGCATTGCCACGATATTTGACGATGGCCTCATCTCCCACCTCATAAGACTTACCCATGCTATAGCTTTTGCCCGTATAGATTTGCCCATTCACATCGAAGGAGTAGGTGTACCAGTAAACGGTTTGCTCGTTGACCGAGGCATTGGTAGCCTGAAAGGAAGTGATAGCGGCGGGTGCCTCCAGCCAGCCAGTTTTAGGCTCCAGCCAGAACCGAGCTTCGGAAGCGGGGACGAATACCCAAGCAAAAAGACTGCCCAGGGTGAAAAATACCCATCCGAATTGCTGGGTGAAGCCGCCGAATAGAATGGGAGCCTTGGTGAAGATATCCACTTGGCGCGGTGCCGGATCGGTCAGGTTTCGAGATTCGGGCGGTGTGTTGGCTGACATGGCGTTTATGCTTGATGTTTGTTGCTGCGAATCTAAGTGATTTTCTATCAGGCTTGCGCATTGGCGGCGGAAATTATTCCTCAAGCAGGGGAGGGGCTGGCCGCGTTTCTCCCGCCTGCTACAACTTAAACTCCACCACATACTGTGCCCGCTGCCCGATCGGGCCCCACTTAGGCCCTTCGCGCAACAGGCGGATGGCCTCTTCGCTACAGCCATAGCCCGGGGAGCGCAACACCTTGAAGTCCGTCGGCTGGCCATCGGGGGCGATGAGGAAATCAAGCTCTACGGGGCCCGCGATGCCGTTTTCGAGGGCGGCGGGAGGGTATTGTAGCGAGCGGCGCAGATAATCTTCGAACGGCTTGAAACCGCCTTGTGGAGCTGGGCTCGCCGATGGGGCTGCCAGCGCTTTAGCGGGAGCCGTTTCGGCTGCCCTGGTCCGCTTGGGCATCATTTTCTTGTCGGCAATTACGGTTACTTCCTGCATAGCCATCTCCTGATGAGAGAGCTGGACCTCGATGGAGTCACCTGCTTTTGCGGATAGCCGGGCGGGTGCATAGCCAGTATAAGTGATTTCCAGCGTCTGCTGCCCTTCATTATCCAGCGCCAATTGAAAATTCCCGTATAAATCCGTCACAGCGCCACGGTTGGTACCGGGGAGCAGGATGGTAGCCCCGATGAGGGGGGTGCCTGTTTCGTCGGTGATGCGGCCGGTGACCAAGTTCGTCGGGCTGGGTGGCGTGGTGGCAGCGAGGTCGAATTGTCGTGCCGTAAGGGGGGCTGGCGGGAGAGCCGGAGCACTTGGCGACGGCTCTGCCGCTGCGGCAGGCGGTATTTCCTGGATGGTCAGAGCATCATCTAGAAGGTGGGCCGGGGCCTCTTCGGCAAATTGTGGTGCGGCCGGTTTAGGCACCGAATACTCGGCGGGGCCGGAGCGGCCTGGGGCGGCGGCTATTTCGGTAACGGGAGGGGCTGCTGCGCTTCCTGGCGACGACTGCGGGCCGGGGCCAGGCACCTCTTCTGTTTTTGCTGGGGGTAAGGCAGCTTCTTCGGCCGAGTGCAGCGCCAGCTCTGGCGTGCTGCGCTGCTCAGGGGCGAAATACCTCAGCCCTACCGCGAGGAGCACCACTGCCGCAACGGCCGCCGCGATGCGCGGCAAATAGAACCAGCCGCCGCGCTTTTCCCGGCTATAGGCCCGCACCCGTGCTTTGAGGCTGGCTACCCGCTGCTCGTGTTCACCTTCGGGCAGGCGGCGCAGGCCTTCCAGCGCTTCGGCCAGGAAAGGGTCGGCGGCGGCCTGCTGATCGAGCTGCTGCTCGTCTGCATAGCGGGCATCTCCCCGCAGCCACTGCCGCAAGAGTTCCACAGGCTGATATGTCGGTCGTTTCTTCATGTTCACATTACTGCTGCTCAAGCTCGCTGCGCGCAGCTTGGCGTTCCATGCAAATCTTCAGGTTGCGCCGGCCATTTTGGATATGTGAGCGCACTTTGCCTAGTGGCTCGCCTTCCCGCTCCGCAATTTGCTGATAGGAATACCCTTCCAAATAAAAAGCCTGTACGCATTGCTTTTGTTTTTCCGGCAAGCCCTCCAGGCATTCCTGTAAGTGGCGCGCCTGCCCGTTGTCTGTTGGGCTTTCTAGAGTATGATGCTGGCCAGGGATAAATTGCATAAGCGAGGGGTCGGTGTTTTCCACTGGCTGGCGGTTGGCCTGGCGCAACTGCATCAGGCAGTGGTTTTTTGCCACCACGTACAGCCAGCTTTTGAAGTTGTGGATATCGTGCTCCCGCGCTTTGATGACAAGGGATTCGAAGATGGCCATGCTGGCATCTTCGGCTTGCTGTTCGCCCTTCAGGTACTTGAGGCAAAGGCCGTAAACCAGCTCCGCATAGCGCTCGAAGAGCCGCCCCAGCCAGGCCAATTCGCCAGTAGACTGGTAGCGCTGCAGCAGTTCCTGGTCGGAGTGTTCGCTGGATCGTGCCTGGAGGAAGCGGAGCATTAGCTGTTTGTGCTTGCGTTTAGGGCGGTAAATTACGCATTTTTTGGGAAGGCCCGATGATATTTGCCTGCCGCTTGGCCGGCCAGCCATCAGCAGCTATAAAATAAGAGCCGGCCATTTAGCGCGATACGGATGATTTATTACCTTTAAGCCGCAAAATCAGAAAAACCACGATATGAAAAACATGCCCGGTTCGCCTTCCAGATCACATCAGAGGGAGTCGCTGCCTACAACAAGCTACGGACAGTTATCCAAGTGGCTAAGGATTGCCCTCCTACCTTTTCTGTTGGGCTTTAGCGTTATCATCGCTTTTGGGCAGCGGGCCTATACGCCCGAGTCTATCCCTGACCCGAAGCGCAGCGGGGGCGGTTATGTCAGCAATCCCGATGCGATTATTTCTACCGCGGATGTTGCCCAACTGAATAGCCTCATTGCCGAACTGGAGCAAAATTCCAGCGCGCAGATCGCGGTGGTCATCGTCAATAGTATTGGGCAGGAAAACCCCAAGGATTTTGCGACCCGCCTCTTTGCACACTGGGGCATTGGGCAAGCTGGCATCGACAATGGCCTGCTCATCTTTACCGTCATGGATCAGCGGCGCACCGAGTTTGAAACTGGCTACGGGCTAGAAGCGGTGTTGCCCGATGCGATCTGTTACCGCATCGGCATGCAGGAACTGGTACCTTATTTCCGCGAAGGGCAGTACGGGCAGGGCCTCTTGGCTACGGTGAGCCGCATCAAGGCCACCCTGGAAGACCCCGCAGCACTGGAAGAGATACGCCTGGAAACCAGTGGGCAGCGCGGGGCCGCCAGCCCCATCCCCGGCACGCCCTTGATACTGGGGTGGTACCTTATCCTCAATGCCCTTTTCCACCTCATCCTGCTGGTCTGGCTCCTTTATACGGCTTACAGCAAACAAGACCTCTTCGACCGCTATCGGTCTATTCGGCGGGTCTATGGCATCTTCTTCATTTTTATTTTCCCCATCCCTTACCTGGCCGTGTATTTCTACTTGCGCCATCGGCTGGCGTATCTGCGCAATCACCCGCGCTACAGCTCGGTCAATGGCAAGCTGATGCATAAGCTCAGCGAAGAGGAAGACGACGATTTTTTGGAAAGCGGACAGGTGACCGAGGAGGAAATTGGCTCCGTGGATTACGATGTCTGGGTGACGGATGAACGGGATGACGTCCTCATCCTGCGCTATGCCAAGCGCTTTTCTAAATATCATTCTTGCCCCAAATGCAAGTACCGCACGTATTTCCATGAGCGCACCCGGACGATCCGCGCTGCCACCTACAGCAGTTCAGGGCAACAGGAAGTCATCTACGCTTGCAAAAATTGCCATTACGTGGAGCGCAGTCTAATCACCATCCCCAAAAAGACGCGCTCTTCAAGTGGCAGTGGCGGCGGCGGCGGCGGCGGCGGCTCCTGGGGCGGCGGCCGCTCCGGCGGCGGCGGCGGCGGGGTGAGTTGGTGAATACTGATTTCTGGCTTAATGATGAAGCGTATCAATGGACAGGCTGTATCTAGCCGCATTGTGCCGAATAGCCGAAAACAGGGAAACTATTCAGCATGATGTAAAAAGCTACGAGTGGCGAGCTTCTAGCCGCGAGTTTAAACACTGCTACAAGATTCCGCCAATTCTAAACCAGAAAAAATAGGGACATTTTCACTAAGAAGAAGCTTCATATTGAGAAGATTGCCCTTCACTGCCCCAACACGCGCGTTACCACCTCTTCCCAAAACGCCGCCATAGGCTGGCGGGGTTCGCGGCACAGATATACTGTAGTGCCGCGTTCGCGGGCATAAGGGTTGGAAATGGACCCGATGGGTTGAATATTGTCGAACAGGGCGCGGATATCCTCGCCCAATTCGTCGTTGATATAGATCAGAGCGGTTGCACTAATATGGCGCGGCAGCCAGAGGCGGTAGGTGTCGCTGAAGCTGACCGCAGGTGGTAGGCCCTGTCGGTGGGTGTAATACTCCACGGCACCAGCCTGGCCGTAATTTTCGCAGTAGAGGATAAACTCCTCGCTGCCTGCTGCTTTGCTGGCCTTTAGCGCCAGTTGGCCCAACTCCTCCCAGCCGAGCATGTCGGCATAGTCCTGAGGCAAGTGGTGCACTTGCCCATCTTCCCAGCGCATCGGTCCGTCGAAGCCAGCTTTTTCAATAGCGCCCTGGCAGTAATTCAGCATCTGTGGCAAGGGCAGTACTGGCAGCCCCAGCGGCAGAGCGGGCAGCAGGATTATCAGCATCAAGAGCGGCAATGCGATCCGTAGCCAGAGAGCCCGGGCATAGCCTTCCCACCATACTGCCCCGGCTGCGATGAGCATGGGGTATAGCCCCAGGGTGTAATAGGGCTTGCCTCGCAGCAGTAGTAACAATAGGAAGACGATTACAAAATACCACCCCAGTACCCGATAGCGCCGATATGTTGGTTGGAAGAGGGCAATCAGCCCCGCCAGCCAGATGGGGATGACCGACAGGTTCATAAATAACTGCCCAATGAGGAAGTCTTTAATCCGCACGTTGACCAGCTGGTTTTCGGCCAACCCCTGCAAGTGGGCTACTACTGGAAAGCCATGATGGTATTGCCAAATCAGGTTGGGCAGTATCAGGGCTAGGGCGATTAAGGACGCCAGAGCACTGGCCCGCCACCGCCATACGCTCCGGTAAGGGCTGAGCAACAAGGCTCCCCCCATGCCCAACACGGCGAAGCCGAGCGAGTATTTATTGAGCAGGCCTAGTCCGGCGGCCAGTCCAAAGTAGAGGATATAGCGCTTGTTTTCCGTATTGATATAGCAAATGACCAGATAGGCCAGCAGCGACCAGAAGAAGATATCGAGGATGACGGGTTGGAAAAGCATGCCCGGCCGCAAGTTGGCTGGCGTGAGCAGCATCGCCGCCCCGGCCAGGAATTGGGCATAGCGCCCGCCGCCCAGTTGCCGCGCCATAAGCACCGCCAGCACCAGCACGGCACTGCTCACCAGCGCCGGGAAAAGCCGGATGGCGAAAAGGCTGTCGCCTGCGGTCGCCTGCAGTAAAGCGCTAATCCAGCCGATCAGGGGTGGGTTCGACCAGTAACCCCAATCCAGGTGGCGGCCCAGAGCCAGGTAGAGGAATTCATCGCGGTGGAATCCCCACAGCGTATTGGCGTACAGATGGATGGCGAGCTTGGCTGCTAGCAATGCAGCCAGAGGGCGCCAGTATAATGGGTTTTGCACAATATCTTGGTGTTTGATGCCATCAGGGGTAAGGGCTTACAGCTCCTATCGAAATGGCGTTGCTGATTTCCCTGCCCTAGAAAAAGCAAAAGATGGTGCCCCGGATGAGCGAACCTTCTGCCTGGAACTACGCTCCTACATCCCCCCGTTTAGCCGCCCGCTTCAGTTTTTTATTGGCGAAAATGGCTACTTCTACGCGGCGGTTCTGCTGCCGGCCACTGGCGGTTTCATTGTCGGCGATCGGCTGGTTCTCGCCATAGCCGATGGTGATAAGCCGGTCTTTGCTCACGGCTTGCCGGATAAGGTAATTGGAAACGGATTGGGCTCGCCGTTCCGACAGGCTTTGGTTTAGCTCGTCGGAGCCGGTGCTATCCGTATGGCCTTCGATGAGGACGTCGGTGTCTGAGTATTTGTTGAGGATGCGGGCCAATTCGTTGAGGTTGCTTTGGGTGGTGCTACGCAAGCTGTGCGAGTTGACGTCAAACAGCAGCCCGGAGTCAAAAGTGATGAGGATCCCCTCGCCTACCCGGGTCACGGTAGCGCCCTTCATGTCGCGGCGGATCTCGTCGGCTTGTTTGTCCATATAGCGCCCGATCAGCGCGCCGGCTGCGCCGCCGATGGCGGCACCAATAATGGCACCTTCGGCAGTTTTGCCTTTTTTACTGCCAATGGCAGCGCCGGCCGCGCCCCCGGCCGCCGCGCCGATGGCGGCACCTTTGGCAGTGCGGCTCTTACAACCTCCGGCGGCCAGCAAGAGGGCCAGGCTCAGGAGTAATAGCTTGGACAAGGTCATGAATCGGTTCATCGGTTTTGGCTGTTTTGCAGGTAAAAATAAATCATTTCGGTTTAAATTTACAAAACGCGGCCGCTACAGGTGAAAAATTCAGGCTACGAGCTTCAATCCCGCCTCACTACGTTCGGACGGTAAGTCGCTAGTACTGAAGGCACTAAATAACCGATTATTTTAAACAGAAGCAGTATCTTGATAACCAAGACAGCACCACTACTGCCCTCCCGCTCAAGAAAATCTAATCTCGCCCTACCCTACGGGCAGGTCTCGAAGATTTTCTAAAGAGCGGGATGTACCAGCTTCGCTCCAACTGCCCACTGCCCACTGCCTACTGCCAGGCGGCCACAAGGGCCGCCCCTACTGCCAACTGCCCACCGCCTTCCCGCTCTCGCTGCGCTCGTCCGGGATGTCGCTCCGCTCCAACTGCCAACTGCCAGGCGGCCACAAGGACTGCCGACTGCCGACTGCCCACTGCCCTCCCGCTCTCGCTGCGCTCATCCGGGACGCCCTCCGGGCGACTGCCAACTGCCAACTGCCAACTGCACTAGTACTCCACCTGCAGCGCTATCGCGCCATGTGCTTTTTCAAAAAGCCCAGCATCGCCTTGTAAAACTCGAAGCGGTTTTCCTCATTGGAGAACCCGTGGCCTTCGTTGTATTTCACCATGTAGGGCACATCGATGCCCCGCTCGCGCAGCGAGCGGACGATCTGGTCCGATTCATCGATATTCACCCGGGGGTCGTTGGCACCCTGCACGACGAAAAGCGGTGCCTGGATGCGCCCGATGTGGAAGACCGGCGAAGCTGCCCGCATCATCTGCTCCTCTTGCTCTGGGTGCCCCACCATTTCGTAGAGCATCTCCAGATACGGTTTCCAGTATGGCGGGATGGTGCGCATGAAAGTGAATAAGTTGGAGACCCCTACATAGTCAACGGCACAGGCGTACAATTCAGGGGTGAAAGTGATGCCGGCCAGGGCGGCATAACCGCCATAGCTGGCGCCATAGACCGCGATGCGGCGCGGGTCGGCAATGCCTTGGTCGACGAGCCACTGAACGCCGTCGGTGAGGTCGTCCTGCATGGTTTGCCCCCATTGTTTGAAGCCCTTTTGCCAGAAGCTCCGCCCGTAGCCGGTGCTGCCCCGGTAGTTGATCTGCAATACGCCATAGCCATGGCTGGCTAGCAGTTGCACTTCGGGGTTGTAGCCCCAGCTATCGCGTACCCAGGGGCCGCCATGGGGGTTGAGTACGATCGGCAGCTTCTGAGCTGGTTTGCCTTTGGGCAAAGTCAGATAGCCGTGGATAGCCAGCCCGTCGCGGCTTTGATAGACGACGGGCTGCATGACCGACATGTCGGCTTCATCTAGCCAAGGGCTTACCTCCACGATTTTTTCGAGCCGATCAGTAGCTTTATCGTAATAGTAGTAGGCCCCTAGCGAGCGGTCGCTATAGGTGCGTGCCAGGTATTTATCCTCGGCTTTATTCGTATTGGTGACAACGACTTCGTAGCCAGGCAGTTCGCTTTCAAGGCGTTGTTGCAAGGCGGCGCGCTCCGGGTCGAAAAACCGGATTTCGCGCTTCCAGGTGGTATAAACTGCGCCGGTGACGACTTTGCGCTTGCGCGAATAAATCAAGCTGCCCACATCTACTTCCGGATGGGCGAAGAACACTTCCCCGCTTTCCTTGCCCTGCTCCAGATCGAAGCGGATGATTTCGCTGCGGTCGCGGCCGATATTGGTAGAGGCATAGGCAATGTGTCCGTTGTCAAATTCAAAAAAAAGCGGCTCGAGGCTTTCTTTGAAGTTGGTAGTAATAACGGTGCGGAAAGGCATGGTTTCATCGGTTCGGTAGAGCAGGCTGTGGTTGACGCCGTCCACGGTTTTGATGGCGATGCGCAGCTTGCCGGCATGGTCGGTCATCCAGGCGGTAATCGGCTCAGCAGGATTGTCGTTGGGGGCTAATTGGATGAATTCGCCGGTGTGGATATTGATGCGGTAAGGCTCGAACAACATCGGGTTGTTCTTATTCATGCCGATGATGAGTTCATCGTCATTGTCTTCCAGGTCGTCGATTAATTGGATTTTGACGCCATCAAAGGGGGTGAGGTCTTTAGCCTTGCTGCCATCGCGGTTGATGGCAAAAAGTTGGAAGTTTTCGTCCCCTCCACTATCTTTCACATAAACCAGGCGCTGGCTACTGGCCCAAAAGTAGCCGGCGATATCGCGTTCGGTTTCGGTGGTGAGGCGCACGGTTTGTGTTTCACCCAGTTTTTGGACGAAGATGTTGCGGCGGCGTTCGTAAGGGCCCATGTAGGCCAGGTATTCCCCATCGGGCGACAGCTGGAAGGCGGTCTTGTCGGGGTTGCGGAAAAAATCTTCGGCGGAATATTTAGAATCTCCCTCTCCCAGGCGGATCAAAGCCTCGAGCGCCTCGGGGGAGCTGGGGAGCGAGGGGTCCCCGGGTAAGTTCGTTTGGCTCATAGTTTTCGAGTTGTCAGTGCTTGCTGATTTAGAGCGGATTAACCGCCACAATAAACGATTTTTTTTCAACTTTCCTATACCAGGCTTATATCAATCCTCGGGCTTTGAGTTCCAGGTATTTATTCAGGGTGTTGACCGAAAGGTCCTGCGGGCGGGTCAGGATGGCTTGGATGCCGTATTGCCGCAGTTTTTGTGCCATATTGGCTTTTTCACTGAGGAATTTTCTGGCGATGGTTTGATGGTAGATATCTTCCAGGGAGCCCACCCGTTGCATAGTGAAATCGCGGATTTCGGTATTTTCAAAAAAGACGACGACCAACAGGTGGGACGTGTTGATGCGGCGCAGGATCGGCAGTACGCGTTCCAGGGCGTACATGCTCTCGAAATTGGTATAGAGGAGCAGCAGGCTGCGCCCGGCGATGAGTTTGCGGGCTGCGTAATAGAGCAGTTCAAAGTTTGCTTCCAGCGGGCGCTGCTCTTCTTTGTATAGCGCACTGAGGATTTTATGGAGCTGGGTGGCCTTGCTATCGGCCTTGATGGTAGCGCCAATTTTATCCGAAAAGGTAATCAGCCCGGCCCGATCGTATTTTTGCAGCGCGATATTGGAAAGCACCAGGCTAGTGTTGATGGCGTAATCCATCAGGCTCAAGCCCTCGAAGGGCATGCGCATGGCGCGGCTTTTGTCGATGATGTTATAGATCTGTTGGGCCCGCTCGTCTTCGTATTGATTAACCATGAGAGAGGCCCGGCGGCTGCTGGCCTTCCAATTGATGCTGCGGTAATCGTCGCCGCTGACGTAGTTTTTAATCTGGTCGAACTCATAGCTGTGCCCGATGCGGCGGAGCTTTTTCAGGCCCTTGTAGTTGGAAACCCGCCCAAAGGCCCGCAGCTCAAATTGTTTCATCTGTAAGATGGAAGGGTAAACCGGCACGTTCATCGGCTGGCTGCATGGATAGCGCCGCTCCACCAGGCCTATTGCCGAGGATAAAAAAGCATTGACGTAGCCAAAGGCGTATTCGCCCCGCGCGGTGGGCCGCAGCTCGTACTCTAGGCGCTGGCGTTCTGCTGGTTTTAGCGTAAAGCGCAGCTCGAAATCCCGTTTTTGAAACTGGAAGGGCAGTTCATCGATCAGCTTGAGCCGCAATGCCAGGCCAGACTGATTTTGGACTTCGATCGCCACGGTGTTGGGGTCGCCCAGATTGAAGATTTTAGGCAGCTGGCGCTCGCACTCCAGCGCCAGCTGGCGGCTGAACAGCAGCATGATATCCAGCAAAACAAAAGCCAGGGCCAATACGAACAAGGCCTGGGCCAGCGGGTAGAGCGCGGCAATCCAGAAGCTGGCGGCAAAAAGTACGGCCAGGCCTCCGAAAAGCAGGAAGAAGCGGTTGGTCAGGTATAAGTTTTTCACCTCGGCACCTCGATTTTCTGGATGATATCCCGGATGACTTCTTCGGTGGTATAGCCCTCCATCTCCCGCTCTGGCGTCAGGATAATGCGGTGGTTGAGCACCGGGTAGGCGGCGTATTGTATATCGTCGGGCGTCACGAAGTCCCGTTGGGCCATAGCAGCGATGGATTTAGCCATCTTCATCACCGCTAGTGAAGCGCGGGGGGATGCCCCCAGGAAAAGATCGCCATGGCTGCGCGTTTCGTGTACGATGCGGGCGATGTAGTCCAGGAGTTCCTCTTTGATATGCACCTGCTCTACCAGTTTTTGGCACTCCTCGATATCATTGGGGGAGAGCACTGGGCGGGCGATGCTGCGCTGCGCCATTTTGAAATCGTTGCGGAAGCGGCGCAGGATAGCG
Organism: uncultured Phaeodactylibacter sp.; assembly: GCA_964432875.1. Lineage (GTDB taxonomy): Bacteria > Bacteroidota > Bacteroidia > Chitinophagales > Saprospiraceae > JACJYE01. The sequence goes on from CAYSPJ010000110.1 coordinate 11,360, forward strand.
CCTTCCTCTTCCAGGCTAGGGTAGTGGAGGTTGATTTTGACCAGGAAGCGGTCGAGCTGGGCTTCTGGCAGCTTGTAGGTGCCCTCCTGCTCGATGGGGTTTTGGGTGGCGATGACGAAGAAGGGGAAGCCCATGGGGTAGGTCTGCCCGTCTACGGTAACCTGGTATTCTTCCATCACTTCGAATAGGGCGGCCTGGGTCTTGGCCGGCGCGCGGTTGATCTCGTCGATGAGGATGATGTTGGAGAAAATGGGGCCGGCATTGAAAGAAAATTCCGATTCCTTCATATTGAAGACGGAGGTGCCCAGTACATCGCTCGGCATCAGATCGGGGGTAAACTGGATGCGGGAGAAACCAGTATCTAAAGACTGGGCCATGAGCTTGGCCGCGAGGGTTTTAGCGATGCCCGGCACACCTTCAAGCAGCACGTGGCCGCCGCTGAAAAGGCCCGCCAGGAGCAATTCAATCAATTCATCCTGCCCGATGATGACCTTATGCAGCTCTTCCTTGACCCGGGCCGCGGCAATGCTCACTTTCAACATCGCGGAATGGCTGCGCTGCCAGCGGTCAAAGTTGTCGCCTTCTTCCCGGGACGGGAGGAAAGCATCCTGCTCTGGTTGTGCTTGTGGGGTTTGAGGCGCATCCTCGTTTTCGTTGTGTTCATCAATGTGCATGACAAAGCTATTTACAGTTTTGATAAAAATCGTCTAGTAAGCGATGGAATTCCTCCAGGGTGACGTCAGAGACAAAAGAAGAGCGCTCCACATTCCCATACATCAGGAGGATTTTTTGGATCGCCTCTTTGGGCACTTCAGATTTGTGCGCCAGCTTATCCAGCAGCGCTTCGTCCATATCGCGGGCATGCAGGGCGTAGCGCTCGTACACAAAGGCTTGCCAGAGGCTCATCTGCTGCAGGATGAGCTGCTTGTGGTTGTTTTGCAGGAAGTACAAGCGGCCGATGGTGGACAGGAATTCCAGCGAGGTATTGGTATTGGGCTCCTGAATGGGGATGATGCGCTGCCGCCGTTTGGCGCGGAAGAGCATGTAGAGGAGCCCCAAGCTCAGCAGCAGATACCATGCCCAGGCCAGCGGAGGCTGGGAGAGGATGTATTGCAAAGGGCTCTGCTCGGACAGCTGTCGGTTGCCGCTATAATGCTGCCGATCATTGCGCTGCCGGCCCATGAACTCTGGGATGCGGCTAAAGCGGTCCCAATAAATCGGGCCGGGCAGCAAGTGGGAGAAGGCGCGGCTGGCATACTCCAGCCCTTCTTCCTCTAGCAGGGGGAGGTTGGCAAAGGCCAGGGGCACGGTATGGAGGTAAAAAAAGCCCTCCCCATACGGTACCCGCGCAAAGTAAACCCGCTCATCATCCATATATCCAATGGGGTATAGCCCCGCTTCGAGCTCGCAGAAAAAATCGGAGGAGATATAACTCCAGTAGTAAAAATCAGGCTGGTACTTTCGCAAATACTGATAGGGGAAACCCTGGGCAGAAGCTAAGGACGGGTGGCTAAAGTTCAAGAGCGCTGCCGTATCCTCATACTGGCTGTAGTCATCCCAGGCATAATCATCGCACTCTTCGAAGTAGAGGTGGAACATCAGGTCGAAGGGGATGGTTTTGCTGGAAATGAAAGCCAGGTTGCCTGCTTCGACAAAGCGGAGCAGGGTGCCGAGGCTGGCCGTATCCATATAGAGCGCTTCGCCGATAAAGACGTAGTTGGACTGTGCGGGCTGCTCTGGCAGCACGCCGCCAAAACTCTTTTTCAGCACCTCCAGGGGTTGGCCGGGGAAGTAATCCTGCAGGAGCTGGTTGATGACGTAAGTGCCGTAAGGCGCCCGGCTTTTTTCATCATAAGTCTCCCGCCAGTCGATGCGCGGGTTGTTATTGCGGAATAGCAGCACCAGCAAGGCTACCACAGCCAGTAGGGCAAAGAGGTAATAAAAAGCGTATTTTTTTTTAAACATAAACGCTCGCTGATTTAAGCGGTGCTGCCGCGCTTATTCCCGCGCCTTGGCTCTTTCGGCCAGGAAGCGGAATTTTGGTGCCATTTGCTGATACTCGCCAGCTCCCACCGGGCGGCTGCCGTACCAGGCGCGTTCAAAAATACGGGTTACTTCTCGAAACGGCTCGGATAACGGAGACTGTTGCATCTCCTGCAGATATTGCCGGTTGGTTTTATCCTTTTTCCAGCGGATGGCTTTGCTGAGCGACAATTCCTTGAGGATAGCCAGGTAGTACAAGCGGATGGCCAAGGTGTAATCTCCTTGCTGCAAAGCCTGCTGGATATAGGCATCCAGATCTGATTCGTGGATGTTCTCTTCGATGTCTTCCAGCCGGATGGCCCCTGCCTGCCCGACCAGCCCGATTTTCCGGTTGCGGGGCGCTGGCGAGAGCCCAAGGACGGTCCGCAGCAAAATCGCGATCAGGGCCACCCCTGCCAGTATGCTCAGTATTTTCAGGATGGCTTCTACGGTGCCTTCGCTCAGGATGGGCTCCTGGCGGCGCGTTCCGCCCTCTTCTGCTCCTGCTTCCTCCCGTTGGCGGGCTTCCGCCTCCCGGCGCTCGCGTTCACTGAGCGGCTCCTCGTAGTTGAGCCCTGCCACGGTTTTTTCCCAGCGGTCCTGAGCAAAGGCACGGCGCTCCACCGGCTCTTGCGGGTAGCGGCCGCTTTGTGCGCTGCCCCATAGCGGCACCGCTAAAAATAAACTCAGTAACAGGTAGTACGCTTTCATTTTTCTCTTGTTATCGGAAATCTACACCCCTTGGCCCGCTCTACTATTTGTGGAGAGTGGGTGGTGGCCCCCCTTTACTCTTTTTCCAATCCCCTGATACTTTTCTTCAGCCCGATCTGGGCAATGCGTTCCATCAGTGCGGGCGCTTCCCGCTCCTCGCGCAGGGCGTAATACAAAAGCCCTACACTGATAAACAACATCGCGTAAACCAGGTGCAGGATGAATATGGCGATAAATGTAAGCACAATAGCGCTAAATTGTTGCATGGCTGCGGGGCTCAATTGCACCACCCAGGTGATCAACTCCAGGAAAAACCACGCCAAGCCTGTATCCGCCAGCGCGAAAAACAGATAAGCCACCATAAACAGCACGGCCGACAGCCCTAAAGTTTTGCCATAGGATTGGCTCAGCAGCGGCAGGCTGCGCCCCAGCGCCTGGAGCGGCCCGCGCCCTTCCCGTATGGCTATATAGCCCCACAGCACGGGCAATGGCATGGCCGCGATGAGCAGGAGGCCAGTGTACCAATCGTTGGTCCACAGCAGCAATTGTAAGCCGGCCATCGCCAGGCAGGTTTTTAGGAAATCAAGGCTATAGCGGCGCCAGGAGGGAGGAGCTCCCCTTTGCTCTTCGCGGGCCAGGGCATAGAATACCCGCGTAGCCAGTATGGCAGCTGATAACACGTTGATCAGGGGGAGCAAGGGGATTTGGTCATTGACGAAAAACTGGTTGATGACGCTGATGATGCCAAAAAGCTCGCCGGGGAAGGCAAAAAGCTCGGCCGGGCTGCCCGCGCCGGCCAGGAAAGCCGCGCTGCAGTAAAGCGAGGCCGCACCCAGGGCTGCCAGCGTAATCCGGCGCAAATGTTTTTTGTACACCACCAGCATGTCGGAAAATAGCTCTCCGGATGATTTGATGCGGCGGAAATCAATCTGCTGCTCCTGGTTGAAAGGGATGCGCGTATCCTGGATAGGCTTGGCAAAACCCAGGCGCGCTTTATGGCGTGGATACCAGACAAAGTAAACCAATACGAAAGCCAGGCAGGCCAGGATGAAGGCCGCCCGCAGCGCGTTGGGCGCATCGGTATGCCGGGTCAGGTAGCCCTCGATGAAGCCGGCGATGATGAAAATGGGCACCGTGCCAGCTAGTATCTTGATGCCGCGGCGGGCCGAGCGCTGGAAAGCTTGCCCACGGGTGTAGGTGCCGGGGAAAACCAGCCCTTTGCCCATCGTGACCCCAGCCGTGCCAGCGATGATGATGGCCGATATTTCCAAAGTGCCGTGTATCCAGATGGTCAGGAAAGACTCCCAAAACAAACCCTGTTGGACGAAGAAGTACTGAAAAGCGCCCAGCATGATGCCATTGCGGATGAGGATGGCCAGGCTGCCCAGCGTAAAAAAAGCCCCCATGACAAAAGCCAGGAATGCCACGAAGATATTGTTGAAGGTGATGCCGAGCGACATGCTGAAGGCCCCTTTTTGCTTGTACACCGCCATGGGGTCGCCCGATTCGATATTCTCCAGCGTCATGTCGATGTAGCTGTCGCCCATGATGACGCGGGCAAACTGCTCGTCCATCGCGCTGGAAACGGCGCCGATGAGGCAGGAGAGCAGGAAAACCAGAAAGGTGAAGCGGAATTCCCGGCGGGCTTCATAGATGAGCTGTGGCAGCTCGGCCGACCAAAAGGACAACAGCCGGCTGGCCGGCGAGCGGCGGTTTTGGTAGATGCTGAAAAAAATACGCTGCGCCAGCCCGTTGAGATAAACCCGTACGGAGCGGTTGGGGTAGAAGGTACGGGAGTACGACAAATCGTCGGTGATTTGTACAAACAGGCCATTGAGCTTTTCGGGGTCTTTCCGGGGGCTTTCCATTACTTGCTCAAATTCCCGCCACTTATCTTTATTTTGCTCGATAAAATTCGTCTCGCGCATGTACTTTTGGGCCTTGCTCTTGAAAAAGTCACATTTTATGGAGATTTTTGCAAATAAGCAAAGTAATCGGGGCCGGAAATTTCCTAAAAGGCGAAAATAATTATGCAAACCATTGAAATCCGCACTACGCAAAACGTCGTCATCGAGTATGAGCTGGCCCCGCTGCGCGAGCGCATCCTGGCTTTTCTGATCGATCTGCTCATCCTCACTGCGGTCTACATCGCCGTCTTTCTGGCCTTTATCAGCCCGTTGATCCGCTATGCCTCGGGGGCCTCCTTCTTTGGTGCCGTACTCGGTTTTCTGGCCATCGGCGGTTTTTTTCTCTATCATTTCCTTTCGGAAATGCTGGCAGGGGGCCAAACCTGGGGCAAAAAATCAATGGGCATCAAAGTGGTGCGCATCGACGGCCAGGAGCCGGGCCTGAGCGACTATCTGCTGCGCGCCGCTTTCCACCTGGTAGACACCCTCTTCACTTCTGGTATATTGGCTTGCCTGCTCATCCTCTCTTCCGGTAAAAACCAACGCCTGGGGGACATGACGGCCAACACCACCGTCATCCGCTTGCGGCACAACCTGCGCTTCCGCCTGGAAGACATCCTCAGCATCGACACGCGGGAGCACTACGAGCCGCAATACCCCGAGGTGCGCCAACTGAGCGAACAGGATATGCTGCTGATCAAAAACACCCTCAACCGCTACCGCACTTACCGCAACCCCGCCCACCAAGAGGCCGTGCGGCAGCTGTCGGCTCATCTGGCTCAACTGCTAGGCCTGCCGGAAGAACCCCAGGATAAAATTGAATTCCTCAAGACGCTGCTGCGCGATTATATTGTGATTACACGCTAGTGCCCCATGAACGAAGTTCTTGCACACCCAAGCCTTGCCCTTTCACCGCC
>CAYSPJ010000111.1:0-16862 GCA_964432875.1 uncultured Phaeodactylibacter sp.
TTTTTAATATAATCGTCTTCATATACCTCCCTTTATCCTTTATCCTTTATCCTTTATCCTTTTTACTTTTTACTTCCCGCTTCACTTCGTTCAGACGGGATGTCACTTCGTTCCATTTTACTTTTTACTTTATCCCCCCCCTTTCACTTCGTCTGCAACTTCAACAAACTAAACACCCCGATAGCCGCCACCGTCAGCACCATGATCTCAACCAGGGTATCGATGCCTCTGAAATCGACCAGGATGACGTTCACCACGTTCTTGCCCTTAGCCAGCAAGTAGGCCTTGTCGGCATAATAGTCGCCCACTTCCCGATTGACCCCCTCGTTCAACACCTCCAGGGCCAACACCGTGATGAGCGCTCCAAATGCCAGGGCGACCGCGCCATCTCGCAGGCGCATGCGCGTCCTGGAAAATTTCAAATACTTGGGCAGGCGGTACAATACCAGTACGAACAGGATCACGGTGAGGGTATCTATCGTAAACTGCGTCATCGCCAAATCGGGGGCGCTATAAAAGACGAACAGCAGGCAGATGGCATAGCCTACTACTCCCATGGATACCACGGCAGTCAGCCGCGATTTGGTGAACACCGCATAAAAGGTAGCGATCAGCATGATGCCCAGGATGGCGATTTCATACCACACCAGCCCGGAAATCTTGCTGAAATTGATATAAATCCGCACCCCGGAAAATAATTTGTAGCCAACCAGGGCGATCAAAAAAGTCAAGATGGTGAGGATGTAGTAGCGCAGGTAGCCGCTTTGCAGGTTTCTGGTTGCAAAAGCAGAAAAGGCATAGAACTGCGCCGACATTTTTTCCATCAGGCCCTGGGGGGAGATGAACTCCAGCTGCCCGATGCGGTTTTCCAGCCCACTGGAAGGCTTGAACAGCCAAAACAGCAGCAGGCCGCCGCCAATAGTCAGGCCGCTCAATTGCAATACCAGGTTGAAGCCATGCCACAGCTTGAGGTGGAAGTCGTACTGCCCGGCCCCCATGGCTGCCACTACCGGCTTGATGAGTATGCTTTCCAGCGCCTGCGGAAACAAGCCAAAGCCCAGGCTCAGCGCTGCGAGCAGCACGGGCGGAACCCACAATAGGGGGCTGGGTAAATGAGCCTGCTCAAACTCCTGCGGCAGCCGCCCGATGAAAGGCTTGATACCCGCGATAAAACCGCCGTAGAGCATCAGGATATTGGTGAGCACGGCTACGGCAGTGAGGGTGACGCCTAAAGCGCCGAAATGCAAAGTCGCTTCGTAAATCAGGTCTTTGCCGATAAAGCCAAAAGTAGGCGGTATGCCGGCGCTGGAAAAGGCAGCCAGGAAGCCGGCGATCCCCACTGGCAGCATCACTTTGCGCAAGCCCGCCAATCGCGTGACGTCGCGCGTGCCCGTCTCGTGGTCGATGATGCCAGCAATGAGGAAGAGCGCGGCTTTGTACAGGGCATGTACCAGGATGAATACCGCCGCCGCCAACAGCGCCCCTTCGGTACCCAAACCGATGAGAAATACCAAGATGCCCAAGGCCGAGATCGTAGAGTAAGCCAATATGCCCTTCAGATCGGTGCGGAATAGGATATGGACTGCCGCATAGAGCATGGTAAAGCCTCCTACTATATATAAGGTGGTTTGCCAGTATAGGTGCCCCCCCAACAAGGGCGTGAAGCGCATCAACAGGTAAACACCGGCCTTGACCATCGTAGCCGAGTGCAGGTAGGTCGACACGGGCGTGGGCGCTTTCATCGCTCCGGGTAGCCAGAAGTGGAAGGGGAACTGCGCCGATTTGGTAAAAGCCGCCCCGAGTATCAGGCATAAAATGGCAGGGTACCAGCCGTGCTCCGGCAGTGCTATGCCCGAGTTGAGCATGCTCTGGATGGAGTAGGTACCTGAAATATGCCCCATGGCCAGCGCGCCGGTCAACAGCAACAGGCCGCCAAAGCCGGTAATACCCAACGCCACCAGCGCAGATTTACGGGAGGCAGCCTCCTCATTGTTAAACCCGATCAGAAAAAAAGAACTGATGCTGGTGAGCTCCCAAAAGATAAAAAGCGAAATGAGGTTGTCCGACAAAACCAGGCCGAGCATGGCCCCCATGAAGATGCTCAGATAGCCGTAAAAACGCCCCAGATATTGATGCCCCTTCAGGTAGTTGGCAGAGTAGAGGAAAACCAGTGAGCCCACTCCAGTAATGATGAGCGCAAAGAGCAGCCCCAAGCCATCGGCATGGAAGCTGAGGTCTACCCCGAAGGCCGGCGCCCAGCGGTAGGTGCGCAGCAGCCCATCTCCGGCAGCCGCATTCGGCAACAGGCTCAGGAAATAAATAAATAAGCCCAGGGGCAAAAGCGCGGATAAGGCCACAGCCCGGCCTTTGAAATACTTGCCTAGGGGAACCAAGCCAAGCGCAAAGAGAAAACCGGATAGTACGGCTAGGAGCATGGTCTTTTTCTAGATAGTGAGCGGTAAAGATAGCAGATTTTTTTATACAGGCAAGGGCCATGCCGAAATGCCCCAAGCGGCTGCCAGCGAAGGGGCTTGAGAGGCCATGCGCCAGGGTAAAAGAGCAGAAATTCCAGATTGAAATTTAAAAAAGCATTTTTTTTTCTCAATAAATCGAGCTCGTAGGTTAGTTTTTGTTCAACAAAACGATTCGGAGGTTTTGTTTTTAATGCTTTGTTTTTCAATTGATTAAATGTGTGTTATATTTCACTATGATATTTTTTCAGGTATTTTTTTTCAACAAACACCGTTTTTTGTCTTTGTGCTGCCCTGGAAAGTGCCGCATATTTGTATCGTAATCAGAAGGCAATGAGCAACAACACAAGCTCGAAAAGCCTAAAACCCTGAAAAAGATCGGGGCTGGCAAACGGTAAACGTGAAAAATTAGGTTCCAAAAAAAATTGAGAGGCTATCCCAAAGACTACAACATCAAGTCAACACCGATTATAACAAGAGCCAGGAACCTAACCAACTTCAAAAATGATTTGCCAGGGGTGACAGCGCTGGAAGAGGCTTATATCCTGCAATACCCAATCCCGAATTGCCCAGAAGCCGAAATTTCCCAGCAGGTTTGTACTTTAAAAAGTGCTGCACCCAACTTTTGAAATCTTGTTTTTTGAAATACAGGGCATACTGCCCGGTTTTTGATTGAGTTTTTTATATGATCTGCTATTCCACTTTCAGCCGGAATGTACTGCGAGATTGAGGGGAGCGAAAGACAGGTGAACCACTGCTCGACGTACAATGATCATAATCCCAACAAAATTTTTAAGGTTCCTTGCTGATATTTCGGCAAGGAACCCCAAAAACTTGACATCAACAGAACTTTGATAAAGATATTTCGTTTTTTCTAAGAATTAGGTCGTCTTATTATTTCATGAGATTATGATTTGTTATTAGCGAGAGGCTCCGCCGGGATGGCGGAGCTTTTTTTTTGCCCCTTTCCCACCTCTTGGCGCATCGCTTTTGGTCATAATCCCGACAAAGATAGGAAAAACATATTTTTAAAGCCAAGCCTCCATGTGATTTTTTTTTGAGCTTAGCCCGGCAATTGCCGCAGCAGCCAGTTTTTTTCCGTGAGCGAGCTTTCCTGTTCGATCTGCTGGCGCAGTTGTGCGGCGGCTTGGCGGTCGTAGGCGCCCAGGCGCAACAATTTTAGGGTATAGCGGATCAGGCTGCGGTAGTTGCGGCGGTGGTAGCCGATGATGTCCTTGCGGCGCAGGAAGGCTTGCATCGCTTCGAGGTGGGACTCCAGCACGTCGGCTTCACCTAGTTCGTAGTAGGTTTTCAACAGCAGGGCTTTGGCGGCGAGGTTGAGCAGCAGGTCTTCGTATTCCGATTTTTGCAGCAATTCCAGCACTTTATCGTACTGCCTCCTTTCGTAAGCCAGCCGGGCCAGGCTAAAGCTGAACATGCTCTCCTGGTGGGCCGGCGGCAAGGATGCCTTATACTGGTGGATAAACTGCTCGGCCCAGTCCAGTTCCCCTTCTTTGAGGGCCATGGCAACCGCATTGCGGTAGGTGAAGCGGGAGAGCGTTTTGTCGGGTGCCAACTGGCCGCTGGATAAGCCTTGCTTGTAGAGTTGGAGGCCTTCCCGGGCAAAGCGCTCTTCGCCCTCGTTGAGCCGCCGGATGCAATAGTTGAGGCTCAGCAAGTAGAGGTCGCGCGCCTCTTCGGCAGGGAACAAGGCCCCTTGCCGGAGCAGGATATCGCGGAAGGCTTCAAAATGAGCGTCGGTTTGCTGCCCGGAGAGCGCCAGATAACAGTGGTAGTAAATAGCCACGGCAGGGATGTGGAGCAGGCTGCGTTCTTGCACCTGCCGCAGCACGGCCTCCAGCATCCCGAAATCGTACTCTCGCTGATAAACGGCCTGGTGGGAGAGCAAGAGGCAGGCTTGCCGCAGCTTGCGGGCAATGAAGGCCAGGTCGATGCTGTCCGCTACTTCCTGGAGGTTGTGCTCGCTGAGGCGCGCCTGCGCAGCGGTGTATTGATACTGCTCAGAGAGGATTTGGTATTGCATTTCGTAATATTCAGCATTGCGCAGCGGTTGCCTATCCTGCTGCTGTTGCAGCAGCCGCAGGTTCTGCTCAAAGTGCTTGGGCAGTTGCCGCTTGCGGTAAGTTTGTGCCAGCGCGGCTTGCTGCCGGCCCTCGTCCTGCAAATAGGGCTGCAACGCCAGGTATTGTTCGATCAACTGCAAAAGCCAGCTCATGAGATAGCGCAACTGCTGGGCATCATAAGGCTGCCCGGGATAAACCCGGGCGAAGGCGGCGGTCTTCTCTGGTGCGCGGCCCTGGCGGCTAGCCAGGAAATGAAACAGGCTGATCACATCCTGCCGCTGATTGAAAAAGGGCGAAGCCAGGAATTTGCGCAGCTCGCGCAGCTCCTGCTTGCTCAGGGTGTCCATCAGATCCATCAGGCGGCTTCCTTGCATCAGTGGTTTTATTTTTTTTTGATAAACTTCACTCAAAAAGCATTCAAAAATAGGTGTTTTGAATGAATAGGGCTGCTTTTTTATTTGATAAACTGTCGATTTTGTTGTTGCATTTCACGGCATTTGCCGCAATCTTTGTAGCATGGAATAAAAAATGACTCATGATGAAGATACAACGGCTGATATTAATCGCGACCACCCTGCTCCTCTGCTTATCCGCACAGCCAATCGGCGCCCAGGGCTGGGAGCGTATTTACCCTCCTGAAGTCCCTACAAGCGGGGCCTTGTTCCGCCAAGCTTTGCCTACCCCTGATGGCGGCTATATCGCTATTGGCGATGTTTACCTCCCTACTGGCGCACCCCGCAACTATATCCGGATGGTGAAAGTGGATGGGCAGGGGACAAAACAGTGGGAAAAGAGCTACTATGAAGGCGAAATCCGGGAAGACAAGGCCACCGGCCTGGCATTGGCGCCTGATGGCGGCTACTACGCCTTTGGTACGACTAGAGGGACTGATGCTGCGGGCACAGAAGAACTCCTGCTCCTCCGGCTCGATGCAGAAGGCGATACGCTCTGGTCTCGCCAATACCTGCCTGACGACGCCTCCTGGGCAAGCGCCGCCTGCCTGACGCCTATGCCCGATGGGAACCTGCTGCTCCTGGGCAGCACCCAAAATTTTCCCGACTCGAGTATTGGCACCTACCTCCTGATGGTGGATGGGCAGGGTGCCCCCTTGTGGGAAAAGCACTATCAATGGCAGAGCCTTTTCAATCCTGTCACCTTGGAAAAAATCAGCCCTTTGCCGGGCGGCGGCTTCGTCGCCTGCGGCGCTTGGCAAGGCAATCCCGGGCAGCCCTCCGTTGTGCGCTTTGACGAGCAGGGTGAGCTCCTGTGGGAAAGGGCCTTTACATTTTCTTCTGGCGACGAGCTGTGGGACGTCAAGCCGACGGCCGACGGCGGCTTCCTGGCCTGCGGCAGCATGACGGGCATCATCGCCAATTATCCGGTGGTGATCAAGCTGGATGCTGATGGCAATGAGCTTTGGGTGCAAATCTATGACCTGCAATTTGCTAAAGCCGTCAGCCTGGCACCTACCCCGGATGGGGGCTTCGTGCTGGCGGGCTCGCTGCACCACTTTTGGTACCCCACTACGCCTACCGGCTTCCTGCTGAAAATAAACGGGGAAGATGGGGCGGAGCAATGGCAACGCAATTTCTCCATGCCTTCCAGCAACGGCGCCAGCCTGGCCAGCGTCTTGCCGGCCCCTGATGGCGGCTACATCGCTGCAGGCGCGCTCGACTGGCAAGCGTTTTTGGTGAAAACCGATGCCAACGGCTTATCGCTCACCAACCTCATCCACGGCACCATCTTTAGGGATGCTGACCTCGACTGTGCCTACGGGCCGGATGAGGAGGGCTTCTATGGCTGGAAAGTAAAAATCGAGGGCAATGGCCAAACGCTCTTCACTTCGGCCGACACCAGCGGTTATTTCAGCCAGGCGGTAGATACGGGCACTTACACCCTGAGTTTGCTGCTGCCCAATGAACTATGGGAAGCTTGCGAAGAGATGGCTACGGTGGATTTCCAAACGCCTTTCGATACGCTGGCCGTCGATTTCGCCTTGCAGCCCGTGGTAGAATGCCCGTTGATGCAGGTGGATATATCGGTGCCTTTCCTCCGCCGTTGCTTCGACAACACCTATGTCGTCCACTATTGCAATGAGGGCACCTTGCCAGCAGATGGCGCGGCAGTAGAAGTGGAGCTAGACGCTTATCTGTCCATCGTGAGCGCAGAACTCCCCTACCAGGCATTGGGCAACAACCGCTACCGCTTCGAGTTGGGGGATGTCCCCATCAATACCTGTGATTTCTTCCGCTTTACGGTTTACCTGGATTGCGATGGGACGGTGCTGGGGCAAACCCATTGCGTAGAAGCCGCGATTTTCCCCGACACCCTCTGCCAACCTCTCCCGGTGGCTGGCCCGTTACTGGGGATCGAGGCGAGCTGCAGCGGCGATAGTGTTTATTTTTTATTACAGAACCTGAGCCCCGTCGATATGGCCGAGCCAGCCGAATACATCGTTATCGAAGACGACGTGATGTTTGCGCCGCAGCCGTTCCTGCTCGCTGCCGGAGGCACCCTGCTGGTGGGGCAGCCAGCCAATGGCTCTACTTACCGCTTGGAAGTGCCACAGCAGCCTGGCCTGGTGGAAAGCAACCTGCTCAGCAGCACGCTGGAAGGCTGTGGGGTCAATAGCGTAGGCGGGTTCAGCACTGGCTTTGTAAACCAATTCCCCCTCCTGACGGGCAGCCCCTTTGTCGATATCGAATGCCGGGAGAACATCGGTGCTTACGACCCCAACGACAAACAGGCCCTCCCCCGGGGCTACGGGCCGCTCCACCACCTCAAGCCCGATACGGATATCGAATATCACATCCGCTTCCAGAATACGGGCACCGACACGGCCTTTACCGTGGTCATCCGCGATACCTTGTCGGCCTGGCTGGACCCCGGCAGCGTCAAACCTGGTGCTGCCAGCCATCCTTATCGGTGGCAGCTCAGCGGCGAGGGCGTCCTGTCCTTCACCTTTGACCAGATTATGCTGCCGGATAGCAACGTCAATGAGCCGGCTTCGCATGGCTTCGTCAAGTTCTTCGTCAGCCAATACCTGGGCAACCCCCTGGGCATCAGGATTGAAAACAGCGCGGGGATTTACTTCGATTTCAATGCGCCTATCATTACCAATACGGCTTTTCACACCCTGGGCAAGGATTTTGTCGAAATCATCAGCAGCGATGATCAGGGCCCGGGCCGCCCGGCGGGCTTATCCGTGCGCGTGGTGCCCAACCCGGCCAGCGAATGGGTGACTATTTCCGTTGACGGCTTGGCAACGCCGCAAAGCACTTTTTATCTGTATTATGCTGATGGTGCCCTGGCGCTGCGGCAGCCGTTCCAGGGGCCGCTGCTCCATCTACCCTTAGCGGGCCTTCCCGGCGGCATCTACTTCTTCTTCATCGAGGCTGGCGGCAGCCGGGTGGGGAGCGGCAAGCTGGTCGTGAGCAAGCTCTAAGGCTTTAAGCAAGTTTAGGGGAGGCGCCGGTATGCGAATGGGCGCGGAAGCAGCTTCCGTAGGTGTTTAGCGCCATCGGATACCAGCTTCCGCATCATGCCTGAGTCCGCACACCTGGCGTCACCTGACGAGGGTTACCTCACCCTGGCGGATGTCCACGGCCCCATCGCGGAAAGCCAGCTGGGCCAGGAATACGTAGGTGCCCGGGTTGAGCGCTTTGCCGCCGGAGGTGCCGTCCCAGCCCAGGCGGGGCACATCCGGTGGAGAATCCCTGGCTTCGAAGAGCAGCCCGCCCCAGCGGTCGAAGACGCGCAGGAGCAGCACCCGTTCCACATCCCCATTGCTTTGGATGTAGAAATAGTCGTTGCGGCCATCATCATTGGGGGAAAAGGCGTTGGGGATATAAGCCTCGCGGCAGCTCTCCACCTCCACGCGTACCATATCGCGGGCCGTGCCGCAGGCATTTTCGGCAGTCAGCTCGTACCAGCCGCTGCGGTTGGCCAGCAGGGTGTCGGCCGTTGAGCCGTCCTGCCAGCGCAGTTGGCCAGCGGTGAAATCGGAGCGCAGCAGGATGGACTGCCCCTGGCAGAGGGCAGTGTCTGGCCCCAGGCTCAGGCGTGGTAGCGGGATGACGGAAAGCTCGATACGCCCCTCGGCGATGCAAAACGTGTCGGTCTTGGTCACCGTCACGATATAGATGCCGGGTTCGGTGGCGAGCAGGCTCGGCGTTTGGGCCCCGGTATTCCACTGATACGCGCTGCTGCTGCTGGCCGCGTCGAGCAGCAGTGCACTGCCCTCGCAGATGGCCGTATCGGCCGGGCCGAGGGAGAAGAAGACCGAATCGCCGGCCACTTCCACCCGGAGGCTATCGTAGAAAGGGAAGCCGCAGGCGTCGCGGATAGTCACGGCATAGTCGGTCGTAACCGCTGGCGCGGCGATAGGGTTGGCGATATTGGGGTTGCTCAGCCCTTCGGGCGGCGACCATTGGTAGGAAATGCCGCCCTGGGTTTGCAGTTGCACCTGTCCGCCCGGGCAAAGCACCACATCGTCCAGGCGGTTGAGGAAGGAGACGTAGCTGAAGCAGACTTGGTGCAGGTTATTGGCTGCGCCGGTAGCGGCAGTAAAGCCCCAGAAGACCTCCGGGTCGCCCCTGAAGATATCATTGACGATATCCCCCTCGTAAGTGAGCCGCAGCAGGCAGTCGAAGTAAACGGAGAGCTTTTTGATATCGGCTTCCCAATTGACGCGGAGGCTGTGGAACGCGCAATCTTCAATATTGCGCTGATTGGGCAGGGCGGGCACCGGGCCGGCCAGGTTGTCGGGGCTATTGTGGTTGAGGTTGCCGTCGCGGAAGATGGCGATGTGGTCGTAGATCGGGTCGCCAGCCGTGGTATTCTGCCAGGTGTCGAACTCGATGCCCAGAGAAGGGCGGATTCCCTGGAAGCCCAGCCCGCCACCGGCCTGCCCGATGGAAGTGCTCAGCGGCTGGAAGCCGAAGACGATGCCATCGGCCCCCCATTCGTCCTGGCAGCCCAGGAAAATGTCCATTACTACTTCAAAGGATTGACCCAGATCGATCTTGATTGGGTGCCAGATGGAGCCGGAAGCCGCGTTGACCGCCTCGGTGAGGAGATAGCAGGAATCGTTCACCATAGCCGCCTGCCCGTTGAGGATGAATTGTGCCCGCAGGGCAGGGGATAGGAGCAGCAGCAGGGCGGCAAGCAAGCTGGTTTTCATAGCAGGCTGGTTTTTGCCGCTAAGATAGGCTTTTTTTCCTTGCGCAATCAGCTCAGAGAGCTCAGAGGAGGGCGCAATATTTTGGCCTCTGAATAAGCTTGGGCTAGCTTTACCACTTCTGTGTTTTCTCCTCCAGCGAGACGCCGCCCTCCTTTTTCAGGTGGATCTGGATGTTCAGCAGCAATTCCTCGGCCCCAGCTTCCAGGGCGGCGTTTTTGGCGGCCGCCACAATTTCCAGCAGGCGCTCCAGCTCGCCTTCCATCACCGTGGAGAAGGGCTGGACCTCGTGCCGCACCCCGGAATCCCGGATCGCCTGGATGGCGGCATCGATAAGGGGGTAGGCATCCGGGGTGTTGATGGGGATGACTTGCAGGGAAAGATTTGCGTTTTGGGCCGGTTTTGACATGGTGCAGATGAGTTTTGTTTTATTCAGTTGATTGGATTGCCTCTAGGCCGATGGCCATGTTTCTCAAGGTAGGCTTGGATGTGTTCCGTTTCGATGCGGCATATAGTTACGCTTTCCAACCCTCGGTATTGCTGCGAGTCTCATAGGGGAATAGAGGAGAGTAGTCGAACTCCTTCCCGGTTTTGAGCAAATAGGCCTCGGCGGCTAAATCAAGCAAGTGTTCAAAATCGATGTCTCCGGGCATTTCGGAAGGGGTTTTCAATACATTTTCGTAATAGGCCTTGCCTTCCGCTATGACCGCGCAACGCACATACAAAAAGTCGTCAGCTGAAAAGGAATCATCAGCTTGCTTGCTTCGGTATGCAGCAGCATGTTGGCGAGTGTCGAGTCGATAGAGCTTTTCCGACAAGAGGTCTTGAAACAGATAGATGCCGGGGAGGTGCATCAGCGAAAGCGCTTTGATCGCTGGAGCGACGATTGCCGGCCTGGCTTGCTCCGACCAATCCAGAAGGTCGATAACCGCCCAGAATTCTTCCTCCGAAAACAGCCCTTTTCCGTGCTTGGATTCTTGTACGCGAATTTCGACTTCAGCATCCTTGCCTAAGTCTCCTTTCAAATCCTCGAAGAACTGTAGCGTTATATCGCTCAGATTCACTTTCAATACGGTCGTGTTCATGTGTTCGTACTTTCGCACAAGATACGGCAAAAGGCGGAAAAAAGCAAACGCCGGCTGTTTTTTGAGAGCTACTCGCTGCCCACCTGATACGCCTCGCGCAGGCGCCCCAGCTCCGCGTGCATCTTTTTTGCGACTTTGCGATAGGGGCGTTTCCCATACACGTTATTCAGCTCGTGCGGGTCTTTTTTGAGGTCGTACAATTCCCAGGCATCGATGTCGTCGTAGAAGTGGATGAGCTTGTGGCGGGCCGTGCGCACGCCGTAGTGCTTTTTCACGCTATGCCAACTGTTGAGCTCGTAGTAGTGGTAGTAGATGGACTGCCGCCAATCGCGTGGGTTTTGCCCGGCGGCGATGGGGCGCAGGGAGCGTCCCTGCATCTCGGCGGGGATGGGGACGCCGGCAAAATCGAGCAAGGTAGGGGCGAGGTCGAGGTTGAGCGCCATGAGGGGAGAAGCCTGCCCGGCGGGGATGGCCCGGGGGTAACGCATCACCAGCGGGGTGCGCAGCGATTCCTCGTACATGAAGCGCTTGTCGTACCAGCCGTGCTCACCCAGGTAGAAGCCCTGGTCGGAAGTGTAAACGACCAGCGTATTATCGGCCAGGCCGGCCCGGTCGAGGTAATCCAGCAGGCGGCCGATGTTTTCATCCACCGAAGCCACGCAAGCCAGGTAATCTTTGATGTAGCGCTGATACTTCCACTCGGCCAACGCTTCCCCGCTCAGCTGGGCATCGCGGAAAGCAGCGCGCACGGGCTCGTAGTGTGCATCCCAGGCCGCTTTTTGCTCGGGGGTGAGGGCCGTATAGGCTTCGAGCCAGGCCGCTTCAGCATCGAAAGGGCGGGTGCGGGTGCCGCCAGTGCCAGTTTCCTTGGCGTAGTCGCCGGGGAAGAGCTTCATGTCAAAGGAAAGGAACATATCCGCCACGCGCATATCTGCCTCGGGCGCAGCAGCCGAGCGGGTGCGGTAGTCATCGTGGAAGGTAGCGGGCAGCGGGAAAGTGCGGCCCTCAAAACGAGCCAGGATTTCCGGCTTGGGCATCCAGTTGCGGTGTGGGGCTTTGTGGTGGTAGAGCAGGCAAAAGGGCTGCTCCTGGCCTCTTTGTTCGATAAAATCGATGGCCAGGTCGGTGATAAGATCGGTGGTATAGCCGATGAGCTTGGAGGTGTCGCCGTTCAAAATCATCTGCGGGTTGTAGTATTCGCCCTGGTCGATGAGCACGTTCCAATGGTCGAAGCCCGTAGGCTCGGTCTTGAGGTGCCATTTGCCGATCAGGCCGGTGTGGTAGCCGGCCTGTTGCAACAGCTTTGGGAAAGTCGTCTGGCTGCCGTCGAAGCGGTCGCGGTTGTCGCGCAGGCCATTCTGGTGGCTGTATTTGCCGGTGAGCATCACCGCCCGGCTGGGCGCGCAGATGGAGTTGGTGACGAAAGAGTGGTCAAAGCGCACCCCTTCCCGCGCGATGCGGTCGATATGCGGGGTCTCGATCAGCGCGCTGCCGTAGCTGCTGATGGCCTGCTGCGCGTGGTCGTCGGTCATGATGAAGATGATGTTCGGCCGCATGGCTTGCGCGGCGGCAGGGC
Source organism: uncultured Phaeodactylibacter sp. (assembly GCA_964432875.1). Classification (GTDB taxonomy): domain Bacteria; phylum Bacteroidota; class Bacteroidia; order Chitinophagales; family Saprospiraceae; genus JACJYE01. Next base: position 12,396 of record CAYSPJ010000111.1, read on the forward strand.
CCTGGCTCAATGCCCAGGCGAGCAGGGCAAAGACGGCGCTGAATAGCTGGCGGGGGGACGGTGGAAAGGGCCGGATGGGTGGCTTCATGTCGGATGGTGTTTGATTAGAAGGCTAAGTAAGCCGTTTTTTTCTTTAACACCAAATACGGGTGGTGAAACTGCGTTACATGAAGGATTATCGTATTCATAAACACCAAAATAAAGCTATGAAACGCAAACTATTCGCCGCCTTCCTCCTGCTGGGCGCGCTCCAAGGCAACGCCCAAAAGTTTTCTCTCAACATCGATGCCGGATATGGCTTCAACATCGCTCCCGCAGCGATTGGGGAAGGGAACGGCATCAGGCTTTCCGCCTGGCAAGCCGAATTGCAAAACGTCATCTATTCCTACGGCCGGGGATGGAATGGGAATGCCGAATTGGAGTATTTCCCGGGCAAGCACTTCGGTTTCGGGTTGGGCATCGGCTACCTGAAAAGTGCCCCAGTGAAGACGGCCTTCGAATCGCCATCTTCCTTGCTCAACGGGGAGGCGACGGCGACGATGCTGCGCTTTTCGCCCTTCGTGAAAATGAAACTCGACTTTGGCGATTGGTCCATTTTCTCCCGCTGGGGATATCTGTTGGGGGCCGCGGGCAAAATCGACCGGACGAGGTCTTTGATGAATCCAGCGGACGTTGAGTTTTTTAACCGCCGGGTTTACAACCAGGGCCTATCTCAGGGCGCGACGGCGGGGCTGGGCGCTGCCTACCGCTTGTCGCCCCGGTTCAGCCTCAGCGCCGAAGCCCGCTTGTTCGTCCATTCCTTTGGGCCGCGAAAAAGCGAATTGGTCGCCTCTGAATCGAATGGCAAAGATAGCCTGCACGAGTTTCTGCCAGGGCAAATCCATACCAATTACGTGGACCGCTACGTGCACGAATGGAACCCCAATGGCAGCACCGATTATGCAGAGCCCACCACGGAGCTCAGGCGGTTTTACCCCTTCAGCAGCCTGGGCTTAAACCTGGGGGTGCAGTACAAGCTGTGATGCCGGGTTGCGCCCCGGCGAGGCGGTCAAGCTGGGCCGCGAAGACGTGCAGCCCGAGCGGGGGCTGATCCGGGTAGTGCAGGGCAAAGGCAAGAAAGACCGCTGCGTGATGCGCTCGGAGGTATTGTTGAAGATGCTCCGGGCTTATATGGCTGTTCGAGGATTGACTCCCCGCCTTGACGGGCCGGCCAGGGGCGCAGCACCAGAGGCCGCTACACGCCATTTTTCAACCGCTGACGCGCCAACGGTTGAACTAAGATTCTATTGACAATGATTTTTTTGACAAAACATTGCCTTTCATTGCAAATGCGAAAGATGTGGCGTAAACTTGTGTCTATTACAGAGTTCCATACAATTACGAACCTAAAATTCAAAACCATGAGAACGGACATTACCCTATTTGCTATCTTTGCCATCAGCTTATTTTCTGTGATGAAGATGCCTGCCCAAAACTACCTGCCAGAGCTGCTGCCCTGCGGCACGGATGAGAGCTTCGACCACAGCGAAGCCAAGCTGCCCGAAGGCTACCTGCCGATCTGCATGAGCTTGAGCCAGGTGAAATACCTGCGCATCGCCATCCACTTCATCACGCCAGACACACTGGTTCGGCGGACGATCAAAGACTGTGACCTTGGCATGACCCCTATCGACTATGTCGGTGCCGGGAGTGGCCCTTGACCTTCTCCGCCCAAAACCTGAACCATGAGGTTGGCCATACGCTGAGCTTGCGCCATACTTGGGCTGATGAGGATTTTTGCGATGACACCCCCCTGGGATTCCTTTACGACCGGCTTATGCCTAACGGCAACTGCCAGCTCAACCAAAGGGCTAATTGCTGGAGGCATGACCCGAATATCCCGACTTGCCCCAACAGCGCTGGCGGGAAGCCCTGCGATGCCTGGCCGAAGATATCCAACAACGTCATGGACTACAACCAATACGCCCCACATGCTTTCACCGTGTGCCAGACGGAGCGGCTGAACGCCGACCTGGCCGGCGCCGGCAACCTCTTCGTGCACTCTTGCAACGGCTGCATGCCCGCCATCGCTTTTTTCGACATGCTCGACGAATACCGGATATGTCCTCTCGGCGGCATACATCCCGGCGGCCAAAAGGCCGTCCTGAATGGCCAAGCCGCATTCAACGAAGACACTTATCTGATCGACATCTGCGAAGTCGATTATACTGGGCAGATCACGGTGCTTTCGCCGGCAGCGGCGGCGCAGCCCGGCGAATACCAGCTGCTCTGGCCGTCGCAAAGCTTGCCGAGCGGGCCCTATTCCCTCCAAGCCGTTTTTAATTCGGATATTTATGCCGCCACAATCATCAAGCCATGAATAGAAGCATTATATCCGCCCTCATCCTGTTGGCCGCCTACAGCCTGAGCGCCCAGCAAGCGCCCCAATTCACGATGCCCATCTGGTTCGAAGACGCCATCGGCAACCGCGACACCATCTGGGTGGGCACTGATGTGGCGGCTTCTAGCCAACAAATCAACCCGCAGTTCGGCGAAGTGGAGCTCACCTCGCCATTCGACAGCGTCTTCGAGGTACGGGGCGTACATGGCGACGATACCCAATGGCGTACTTCAAAAACAATTATTGAACATGCAGAATTTGGAAACTGGTGTCTCCTTCCAGGCCATACCCGCATCATGATCCATGCGCTGCACTGGCCAGTGAAGATATCTTGGGACACGATTTTGTTGAAACAAATCGCGCCTTGCCATGAAAACATCATCCTGACCCCTTTTGCTACGCCGAGCTTGATGCAGTATTGGTACGAAACTCCGGTGCCGATGTACTGCATGATGGTTCGAGAGCATGTTTATGAAAGCTTTGGCTACGATGATCATTTTTATGCCTTTCATTTGCTCCAGCAAAGCTTCATGGTCGCGGGGCAAGGCATGCAGACCGTCAATGGGCTATATTACACCGGATTTTATGATGCCCCCCACTGCTACACGACCCTAAGCGATTCGCCGGCGCAACGACTGTCTGGGAGATTGCGGATATTCCCCAACCCAGCGACGGATATTTTGCAACTCGATATCGAGCACCCTGCGGAAGCCCTCAGCATGTCGATCCTGGATGCCACGTCGGGCAAGGCATTGCTCTGGCGCACGGAAGCTGGGAAAGGAGGATGGGATATCAGCGCTCTACCCGCCGGATTGTATTTGCTTTTGGTAAAGATGAAGGATGGGAGCAGCTTTTTTCAGCGGTTCGTGAAAATATAAACTGTATGGAACACCGCCCAGCCGCCAACGCCTCCCCCTGCTGATGAGATGGCTGAATGGGGAGGCGCCGCGCCTGCCCCGCCCGTTGGCCGTCATAGGGCTGTGCAATCGGCAATTGGCAATCGGCAAGGCGTGGCAAATCGAGAAAAGCCCAAAAGCTTGCCCGTATCATTAGGAATACTTATTTTTGGCAGGTCGAAAGCTGGAGCGCACGGCGACCAACACGGTGCAGCCGGCAACGCCTCCTACGTCGGCACTGCGGCTGCACTTGACCGTTGGCGGAAATTAAAAAACAAAAGCTGGTGGTAATTTTAGCCTGAGTTTCGAATAAGACTTGTATAGGATAGACAAATTGGATAACTTAAAACTTCAAATCTCAAAATTAGATCAATGGAATTTGAATGGGATGAAAACAAAAACCTTCAAAATAAGAAAAAGCATGGGATAGGATTTGAAGATGCAAAGGAGGTTTTTAAAGACAGACGGAGAATAGAAATAAAGGATGAAAGAAGGGACTACGGAGAGGACAGATGGAAGACCATTGGACTGATGATTGGAGTTGTAATTTCGGTAATTTATACGATTCGCGATGCAGCTGTTCGACTAATTTCAGCGAGAAGAGCTAGCCGTAACGAGCGGGATGAATACTATAATCAATAAAAAATGGAAGCACAATCAATAAATCAGGAAAATTTGATAAAACTGCTACGAGCAGGACAGGATATTTCTGCTTATCAAATTAAATTGGACGATACAAAGATTGAGGCATTGGATGCAATCTTGTTACGAAAAAATGGTGTTACAGTGCCAGATGAGTTGGTATATTATGCTGATGATGAAATAGATTTCGAAGATGATCCGGATATTAACGAAGAAGATTTTGAAACAGGAAGGTTAATAAGGATTATCAATGCGGAGATTCCGGTAGAAAAGGAAATCAGCGACTGGATAAGAAATGATAATATCAACGTGAATAGTTTGCTTCGGGATTTGATTGAGAGTTTTTATCACAATATGAAGTCTTTATCTAAATCAAATAAAACAGGATAAACGGCCCACAACGTCGAGCTACCCGCCCAGCCTCCTATCGTCGGCCGTCGGGTAGCTCGACGTTGTGTAGTAGATAAGACATCCCGAGCCGGCCTTTACTCTTACTTAAGATAGCGATCAAAATTGAAGTGGCCTGTCTTTTCCTGGATGAAAGCGATA
>CAYSPJ010000112.1:0-16779 GCA_964432875.1 uncultured Phaeodactylibacter sp.
CCGTAACCTTCGCGGCCGGCACTGCCGACGTGGACGGCTACCAGGGTACGCTGACGTTTGATGATGACAAGCTGGAACTGGTGGATATCATCGGCGGCTTGGCTAAGGGCGAGAACTTCGGCCTGAGCCGCCTCAGCGAGGGCCTCATCGCTACGAGCTGGAACGGCAAAGCAGAAACTGGGCAGGCGATGTTCAGCCTGGTATTCCGCGCCAAGGCCGATGGCCAGCTGAGCGGGCTGTTGGGGATCAGCAGCCAAATAGTCAAAGCCGAGGCGTACAACCGCTCCGGCGAGTACCTGGACCTGGCGATCCGCTTCAGCAGCGGCACATTAGCTACGGCCGGCTTTGAGCTGTACCAAAACGTGCCCAACCCCTTCCGGGAGGAGACGGCCATCGGCTTCCATTTACCGGAAGCAGGGCCGGCGACGCTGTCCATCAGCGACGCGGCAGGCCGCCCCTTGCGCTTATTGCGCTTGGATGGGATCAAGGGCTACAACGAATTGCGCTTCAAGCGCGGCAGCTTGCCCACTGGGGTATTGCAATACACCCTGAAGGCGGGCCGCTACGAAGCCACGAAGATGATGTTGACCGTAGAATAAGGATAAGCAGAAGGCTGGGGCGCGCCCTCCAAGCGCGCTCCAGCCCCTCCGCTTCAACCAGCAAAACGAAAAATAATGACCAAAAACCAAGCAGGCTTATGTGGGGAAGGTTGGAGGTGCCCGCCGTAGCGGGCTATCCAGCCGCAGCGTAGCAGTTGAAGGCAGAATAGAGCATGAGAGGTTTTCTGCCCCCCCTAAGTCTCTTGAAGCAAGGAATTTCCACCGCTAGAGGAGTCCCAATCCACTACTAGTGCAGGTGGAAGCCTACATGCAAAGTGACTTTGATTTGCCGCCGGGCAGCCTGACCGCTGCCCGGTTTTTTTTTATGATGGGGCCTGCACTTCTTACACCAAGAAGCGTGCCAGTTTTTTTGAAAGGGCGATAAACTTGCGGGGATTTTGGGATGCTATGGAATGATTCCAAGAAGCTTGTCACGTTTCAGAGCGCACGGCAGAGGGCGGTGGCGTTGGGCACATCGTTCGTAAGGAAGATGCCAGGCAGGGAGCGTCTGGCAGGATATGTACGGACATCTTAGGGTTCAAGCTGCGTACAGCGCGTTAAAAAGTGTCGGAATGCGGCTGTTCGGAGTGCTGTGGCGGAGTCCAGGCACTGCTGTTTGCAGTTCATTTGTGTCAAACACAAGAAACAGAGGGGTAGAGAGAAGGATGCGAGGCAGGGCAATGGGTTGCTCCTGTGGGTTCGTTACACGATATTTCGCTTTTTAATCAGCGGTCTTGTTGGTTTCTTCCGTAGTTGCTACCTTTGTAGTAGGGCAAAAACAAAGGTTCTTTTTTTTAACGCTTCTTTGCCATAGGTCGAAGTCGTTTGTTTTGCAACTTGAAAAGTCAGCTCTCAACCTACTTTTCCCTTTTAGGTTAGTGAGGTTTTAAACCAGTGTATAAATGAAACATGAAACAGAATCGGAGTGATGAGCAAGAATTATCAGATTTTGAAATCTGGAATCTTTTTCGTTCAGGCAGCGATTCGGCTTTCAACTATATCTATCAAAAATACTTTAATAAACTATATAATTATGGTTGCCAATTCACCCAGGATCAATCCTTGGTAGAAGACACATTGCAAGACCTATTTATTGAATTAAAGCGCAGGTGCGGGCACCTCTCACCAACGGACAAAATTCTGCCCTATTTATACAGCGCCTTTAGACGGAAGATTATTCGTTTCAGAGCCAAACTGAGTAGGTTTAAGGAGCTTGATTCCAACGATTCATTTCTCATCGTTGCTGGTGTCGATGAATTCATTATCAAAGATGAGGAAGAAAGGGAGAACTATTTGAGATTACAAAAAGCGCTCAACGAGTTGCCTGAAAAATATCGTGAAATCATTTACCTGTTCTATTACGAAAACTTATCCTATGAGGAAATTCAGGAGATACAGGGCTTTGCCAACATAAAATCGGCCAGGAATCTATTGTATAAAGCGGTCAATACCCTAAGGATGCGGATTGCCCCGTTTTTCCTGTTGCTGTCGCTTTGCCCATAGGCTTGTGGATGCCAGTATTGTTCATCGGTGTCACGGCGAAGTCCGGGGAGGATCGGGTGACTAAAAAAAAGTTTACGAAAAGTGATGTCATTTTCAAGGTGCCTGTCCTATGCAGGTAGATGAAACCATTTACCTTAATCCGTGAAGGTTTTTTGTAGTTTCCGGTAAATCAAGTTGCTATGAAAAGGTTTTTTGTTTCAATTTTTTGATTTACAATTAGTTGCAAAAGATGTTTACGAGTTTTGGCACCTTTAAAAATGAAAAAATTATGAAAGCACTGATGAGATTTGTACCGCTGTTACTGGTAGCATTCAGCGTTCTGGTCCTGTCCAATTGTGAAAAGGACGACCCCAAACCATTAGACACCCTGAAAGCGAAGATTGATGTTTCGGGGATCACCTTTGTTACAGACCTCAATTCTATTGACGGCAGAAGGATCAAAGCCGGCCAATCCATCACATTGGCTGATGGAAGCGAAGGGGCGCCGGATAAATGGGAGTGGGAGTTTTCAGATGGCACTCCGACGAAAACCACCAAAGATGTCAGCGCTTCCTGGCCTGATGCCATTGGCCAGGTGACCATTACGCTCACCGTTACCCGTACGGCAGATGGGGCAACGGATACGGACGAAGTGGTAATTCAGGTTGGACCGGTTGAAATATTGGACAGGGCGGTCTATGGATTCGAACCAAGAGCCAACTTAGTAGCCATTGATAAATGGTTTTTGTGGACCCCCAACGACGGATCGGTTACCAAGTCGCTCCAAACTTCCGATGGCGCCAATGGGACTTCACATTCCTTGAAGCTGACGGCGGCTTCAAATTACGGTGAGCTCCAGCTGCGACCACATGAAAATGGGGGGGAGTTTCTGGCATCGCTCAAGTCAAACAAAACCTACGTTTTTAGTTTCTATATGAAGGCTAGCGAAGCCTTCACCTTTTCTGAGGTCAGCATATTAAATGTTAAGAATGATGACCCCAAAGAAGGCTGGTACACGCCACTTTGGACCGGCGACGCCGCTATTGAAGACCCACAAGTGACTACCAGTTGGAAAAAGTTTACCTATGAATTCACAGTGGCTGATCTAGCTACATTTGCAGATGTCGGCTATGCCGACGGCGTTGCCAACAATGCAGGGCCTTTCTTTAAGCATTTTGCGTCCTTCGCCGGTGCTGAACTGGTGGTTTGGATTGACGAGATGTCTCTGAAAGAAAAAGAACTCTAAGGTTTGCTTTAGTTTCATACATAGTCAGCTTATTTTTGTCCTGGGGTTTGCGGGTAGGTTGATAGTTTTCGTCGCTGTGTACTAACTGCCGTCAGCCTGCCCGTTGAAACCTTTGCAGATGTTCCAACAGGGAACTGGTGCAAGCCATCTGGTCTTGAACGGAGTGATTGGCGAAGTGATAAGTTAAAATTGAATCGAATTGGAGCATACATATAATGATATTGAAGCTTTTCTGATGGATGAGTCTTTCCGGAATTGGGTCAACAGCCCAACGCCTGAATCAGATGCCCATTGGAAATCATGGATAGAGGCCAATCCGACAAAAGTTGATTTGGTCAATCAGTCCAGAAAGATGATTCAATCTTTACACTTCAAAGAATTCCAACCAGATTCAGGTTTAAAAGAGCGCATCCTTCAAAACATACGACTTCAAACACAGCCTCAACGCAAATATGAGGTATTCCTGAATGCCCGGTATATAATTGCGGCAGTACTGATTGTTGCTTTGGGTATTGGAGCAATGCTATACTTCCATTCCGCAGAAAAACAACAGGAAGAGCCTGTTGCTGTGGTTCCTTACCTTATTCAGAAAAGCAATTCGGCGGGCGTCAAGTCTAAGCACATTTTGCCGGATGGTTCTACTGTTTTTTTGAACGCGGCTAGCTCGATCGAATACCCAAAGGCATTTGGAGCCGACGCCCGGATAGTTAAACTACAGGGCGAGGCATTCTTTGAGGTGGCGAAAGACGTACACAGGCCGTTCAAGGTCAGGGTGGAGGAATTTGAAGTGGCGGTTCTCGGAACCGCGTTCAACATTAACGCCAATCTAAAATCGCCAGAGGTGGCTTTAGTGGAAGGAAAAGTAAAGCTTACGGCAGGGCTGTCTGGTACTTCGTTGGAGTTAGCTCCAGGGCAAATGGCGGTGTTCAATAAGGATCAAAATGCGTTCACTTCCACCACTTTCGATACAGAATATATAACGGGATGGAAAGACGGCTACCTGATGTTTAAAGATGCTACGCTGGATGAGGTTATTGAGAAGCTGCATGCCTGGTACGGCATTGATATTGCGGTGACCAACAAATCAAAATCCGGCGAATGGTCATATACCGGAAGCTTCAAGAATGAAAGTTTGGAGAATGTGCTGTTAAACATGAACATCCTCCGGGACTTTGAGTACATAATCAAGGATGACTCTCTGATTATTTCGTTTCGATAAAGCATCGATTTTTTTCAAATAGAAAATAATCTTAAAATGTCAACACTGCAATCAGACCGACTGAAGGCTTGTCTGGTCATGATATTTCTTTTCCAGATACTAACGGCCTATAGCTCAAATGCTCAAAACGACATTCCTTCTAATTTAAAAAACATTGCGCTTGGGGCCACCGGGAGCCTTAAAGTAGAATACATCTTTGCGTTGATTGAGAAACATTCAGATTTCACGTTTGCCTATCACAAGGGAGACTTGGGGAAATCTTTGGATGCCGTCGTATGGATCAGCCCCCAGGAGGCGAATGCTTATCAGGCGCTCATGGCTGTTTCAAAAGCAGAAAAATTAATTTACAAGCGGATTAACAATACGATTAATGTATTGAAAGATCAGTCATTACCAGAACCGGGCCTCATTGAAGAAGAAGAAGAAAAGAGAAATTACACGGTTCGTGGAAAAGTTTTTGATGAAAACGGGGATGCTCTTCCCGGCGTAAATATTATTCTCAAAGGGACGTATATAGGCACCAGCACCGAGCCGGATGGTAGCTTTTCGCTTGAGGTTCCCGATGGAGAACAGGTGCTCGTTATCAGTTTCGTGGGGTATGTCACGCGCGAAGTTTTGGTATCCCGGGATAAAGCATTCGTTAATATAGCGCTGCAACCGGATATTGAATCGCTTGAAGAAGTGGTGGTGATAGGCTATGGTGAGCAGCGGAAAGTATCCATAACAGGTTCAGTGGTGAAAATTGAAAACAAGGAAATTAACCAAACCAAAGCCGCCAATGTCGCAGATGGTCTTACAGGCAGAGTGCCGGGCTTGGTCATCAATGCAAGAGGTGGGGAGCCTGGTCGGGAGAGTATGGAGATATTAATCCGGGGAAAAGCGACTACAGGCGATGCTTCTCCCCTTTTTGTGATTGACGGGGTTGCGAACAGAGGCAGTTTTGAACGATTAAATCCGGAGGATATCGAGAGCATTACCATTTTGAAGGATGCCTCAGCGGCCATTTATGGAGCACAGGCAGCCAATGGCGTTATCCTGGTTACTACCAGGCGTGGATCGGAGGGCAAGCCTAAATTCAGCTACAGCAACTCCCTGGGCTCTACGCAGCCCGCCAAGCGGCAGACGCTGATGAACGCCCCGCAATATCTCACCTGGCTGGACGAACAGAATAGCAGAAACAACCGGCCGCAGATTTATCAGAACATCATCAGGGACTACAACAATGGAGAAAACGATTCGAATATTTGGGCAGACACCGACTGGTGGTCTGAGGCAATGGATACCTGGAGCCCACAGGCACAGCACAATTTAAGCCTCTCTGGCGGTTCAGCCAGTTTCAAATACTATGTTTCCGGGCAGCATCTTTATCAGGATGCCAACTTTAAGGGTTCGCAATTTGGTTTTCGCCAGAGTAATATTCGATCAAATATTGATATTCAGGTTACGCCTTACCTGGAAATTGGTTTGGATCTGGCCGGCAGGTTTGAGAACACGGAAGGTTCTGGCGGTGTCGAAGGATTAATCCGGGGGATTTACAACATGGCTCCTTTTGAAGCGCCTTATTACAATAACGGGTTGCTCAGAAACACCAGTAAGGGCAATATACTTCCGGGTAGTAACGGACAAAATGGAGGGACAGCAACCAACAGACAGGTTTACAATAATAAATTGAGCGCGACCCTCTCCCTCGACAAGTGGATCAAGGGGGTGTCTTTAAACGGATTCGCAGCCATCGATATGCTCAACCAGGACAGAAGGGTGCTTCAAAGGCCCTACGACATTTTTTTCCTGAACAGCAGCGGGGAATATGAGAATCTTCGCGCCAATACCGGCAACATTCAGTTGTTCCAACAAACCGATCAGGAACTTAGTCAAACCCTTCATGCCCGAATCAATTATGCCCGTGATTTCGGGAAACATCGGGTTGGCGGATTTGTCGCTTATGAGCAAAATCAAGTCGAAGGAGAGTATGTGGCAGCTTCCCGAATGAACCTGATTTCAGAGGATTTGCCGTATTTGTTCACCGGCTCTCAGTCCAACCTGACCAATGACGGCCGCGGCTGGCAATCCGCACGCGTTAATTATTTTGGCAGGCTCAACTACGCATACGATGAACGCTACCTACTTGAATTCACGCTCAGAAGAGATGGTTCACAAAATTTCAGTACATTCAAACGTTTTGGTTCGTTTCCGGGAGTTTCTGTCGGATGGCGGGTTTCAGAAGAAGGTTTTTGGAACAGTGACCTGATTAGCTCACTTAAACTGAGGAGTTCTTGGGGCCGATTGGGTAACGACCGGGTGAGTAACTTCCAATATCTTCAAATCTATAACGTGGTACCCGCTGCGGTATTGGGTGAAGACCCTGTACCGGGCATTGGCCTTACACCCGGAAGAACGCCGAATCCTGACATCACCTGGGAAACAGCCGAAAAAGCGAATTTCGGTATCGATGCATCTCTGATAAACGGGCTGCTCAGTTTGACGGTAGATGCATTTTATGAGCAGCGTGCAGATATTCTTGCCAGAAGAAATGCTTCGGTCCCGCTTTATACCGGAATCGAGCTGCCGGATGAGAATATCGGAAAAACCAAAAACAAGGGCATCGAGGTGGCTGCGTTATACAGACGAACAATTTTTAAAAAACTTCAGTATCGCATCGGCGGCCAGTTTACTTATGCGAAAAATGAAATCGTATTTATTGATGAATCTCCTTTTGTGCCAGCTTATCAAAGAAGAGAAGGAAGCCCCATTGATTACTTACTCGTTTATCGGGCAAATGGCCTGTATCAAAATTACGAGCAAATCAACAGCGGGCCACATTTCCCGGATGCCAAGCCCGGAGACGTTCGCTTTGAAGATGTAAACAACGATGGCCGTTTAGATGCCGACGATCGGGTTTTGCTGCCCTTCGGCCCCACGCCCAGAGTCGTGTATGGGCTTTCGTTGGGTGCAAGCTGGAAGGGGTTTGAATTCAACGCATTCTTTCAGGGGCAGGCAGGCGCCAGCACTATTTACCGCCCCTGGGATGTAAATCAGGACGCGTGGTACTTTGAGAACCGATGGATTTCGGAGGAGGCAACCCCCAATGCCGTCAGCCCTGCTGCCTGGGATATGTCCAGCAGTACTATACAGAACGTATCCACGATCTGGGTGAAAAAGAACAATTTCATAAGGATCAAGAATGTTGAGCTGGCCTATACGCTGCCTGAAAAGCTGACGAGTCAACTCAAAATCACCAACTTGCGGTTCTTTGTCAGCGGCTTCAACCTGGGCTTTATCTACAATTCAGTCGGGCTTTACGATCCGGAGAGCCGATCGGATACAGGATGGTACTACCCGCAGCAACGAGTTGTTTCAACAGGCTTATCCATAACACTTTAAATGCCAACATGATGAAATCGAAATATGCTTTTCTGTTGATAATCACATGGATCGCTTCTTCATGTAATGATATTTTAGACCTGGAGCCGCTCGACTCCGTGTCTGATGCCGCCGTGTGGAGCGACCCTGCACTGCTGGAACTGTATGTGAATTCCAGATACGATGAGTTGCCGCATGGCTATGTGCAATGGGCCGGCGGATTGCGAGTGACGGCTCTCACCGACGAATCCTACGACATTCACCAGGGGCCAAGGTTATTGAACCAATACACTCAGGGCGAAGTAACGCCAACCAATATGCACCTCTTTGGGGGGTTCTGGATACAGGCTTATTCCGCTATCCGAAATCTGAATATTTTTCTTGAGAAGACAGACCCCAACCTTGGCAATCCGCAAAGAACCGCACAACTAATCGCCGAAGTACGCTTTCTCAGGGCTTGGTTTTATACCGAATTATTCTCCCGGTACGGGGCGGTTCCTTTACTCACCCGCACGGTTGCCGTAGGAGAAGCAAATGAGGTTATGGACAGAACACCGGTTGCGGAAATCGTAGCATTTGTTGATGAGGAGCTGACGCAGGCTGCCGAGGATCTGCCGGCAAAGCATGAAGGTGCTGATTTTGGTAAAGCAACTAAAGGTGCAGCCTTGGCGCTCAGGTCTAGAGCGCTGCTGTATGGGGCAAGCCCGCTTTTTGGCTCAAGTAGCATGGAGGATTGGCAGAAAGTGGCAAGGGCTTGTGAAGATTTGTTTGACTTGGGTACTTACTCGCTGTCTTCAGATTTCCAAGGCATGTTTTTGAATGGCCGTGACCCTGAAGTTATTTTCTTTAGGCAATTCGTGGGAATACAAGGCCCCAGAATCAATTTTCAACTTGGATATTATACGCCCTCCGGCGGTCACAATATCGAAGAGTGGAGGCTTCCCAATGGCAATGCCGGCTGGTCTCAGGAGAATCCATTAATGAATCTCGTGGATGAATTCGAGACATTAAGCGGCGAGATTCCTGTTGTTGGTTATACTGGAGAAAAAAATAATCTGGCTCCCTTGCTCAACCCCAGAGCAACCGGCTATGATCCGGCTGATCCGTACCACAATCGCGACCCTCGATTGGCCTATTCCATTTTCTACGATGGCTCCAGGATCAACGACCGGGAGATTGAATTCTGGGAATGCGGAAAAGACAGCCGTTGTGAAAGTGTCCAGTTCTGGTGGAATGGCGCGTTAATTGACCATACGATCCGCAAAGGACTGGATCTGGACTGGAAACCCGGAGCGGGCCTTGCCAGCACAACCCCCTATGTATACATGCGGTTAGCAGAGTTTTATCTTACCTACGCAGAGGCCCAATATCATCTGGGAAATACCGCATTGGCAGCGCAATATGTGAACAGGGTAAGAGCAAGGCCCGGCGTGGATATGCCGCCCATAGAAAACTCGCAAACAGGCTCCAGCCTGCTCGATAAGATTAAACATGAACGAAAAATCGAATTGGCATTCGAAGGAAACAGATGGTACGATGCGCGCAGATGGTTGGATGCAGAGCACGATTTTAACGAAGATGCCATAGGGCTTGAAGTCATCAAAGATGCGATCTCCGGCAATAAAACGTATCGTTACTTCGTCCAGCAGCAACGCTCGTTCCCCCTTAGTCATTATCTTTTTCCTATTCCTGCAGAGGAAATAAATAAAACCAACTGGCCGCAAAACCCGGGGTATTAACCATGCGACCACCTATCGGGATTATAGCGATCGCGGCGCTTGTTTGTTTCGGTGCCCTCATTTCTTGTGCAGCTGATAATTGGATGCCCGCTGAGGGAGACGAACCATCCGGTGCTTTCATATCTGAAGTGGACTCCGCCGCTTTCAATATCGGCATACCGCTTTACAATGGGGATCAGGGGAAGGAGTTTTTGACCGAATTCAACTCGGATATTCGACCTTATTGGACAGCAGATGCACGAGGTGCTTTTCACCGCTCGTATTTCAAAAACAATCCCTATCTGAAATGTGTGGCCGAAGAGGGCGCCGGAAGCTTTGGCGCCCGCTTGGCACTGTTCAAAACGCTGTTCGATGACCATCCGTTGCCGCGCGTAATTTCGGAAAGGGTAACTGGCTTGAGCTTCAATGCTTTTGGCTATGCAGATCATTCATTGTACGTAAAGGTTTTGGATGTATCGGGAAGGGTTTTGGCCGAGCAGCGTTTTCCGCTGGAAGCGATGAAAATCAAAACCTGTGTATTAAATTTCGAAAGCACCAATGCCAAAGAGGTTTTATTTTTTACATACTCCAGTGGATCGCAAGACTCCACCCAATTCGGGCTGGATGATATATACCTGAAGACAATAGATTCCCAACCCTTTTCACCGCCAATAGCTGATGCGGAGTTTCTGGACTGGCTCAAGCGGGCATCCTTTAATTTTTTCGATTGGAACTATGTGGCTTTAACGGGCAATAAAGGCATCGTTTCGGAGTCGAATACAGACAGGGACAGGGTATCGCTATCCGGTATCGGATATGCCTATGCCGTTTTCATCATTGCTGCTGAAGAGGGCTATATCCGTGCTGAGGATGCAAAGAGCCGGGTTCAGGCTATGCTCACATGGCAGCTGGATCAGAACTGGTTCGATGGCTCCGGCGGCTGGCACGGTTTTCCGCATCATTATTTCAAAACAGACGGTGCTTACTACTGGGCAGATGTGAGTACCATTGACTGGGCGATTTGCGCTGCCGGTATCCGTGTTGCCAAGCAGTATTATGAAAACGACGCGGAAATCGTCTCCATGGCAGAAACGCTGCTCGCCCGGCCGGATTGGTCAGCGGCTTTGGCGGCAGATGATAAGATTGCCATGGGGTTTGAGGGTTTGAACGGAAAGATGAACCCTTACCGCTGGGCCTTGGCATTTTCGGAAGAGACGGAACTGGTTTATCTGGAGGCTGCGGCATCCGGAGATTTACCCGCATCTGTCTTCAACGCAATCATCCGGGAAAAGAAAAGCGGCTTTTATCCGAGCTGGTTTGGCGCGGGGTTCACCTACAATTGGCTTCAACTCTGGACGGGGCCATTGGAACCTTATAAAACGAACTCCATTGCAGCATTTAATATTGATGCTTCCACATCGCAAAGTGCTTTTGGCCGTCCATTGATGGGCTTAACTGCTTGCTCCACAATAAAGGAGGCGCGTGAAAAAGGATTTTTGAACTGGGGCAGGTATATCAGCAACCAAGGCGGCTCCGTCAGAGGGGCTAACGAAAGCGTAGTCCAGATTTCACCTGCTCCGTATGGTGCAGCACTGGCGCTGCCCTTCACCTACAGCAAGGCAATCACCGCGCTGCGCGAGTTTGTGAACATGGGATATTACCATGAGTATCTCGGCCTGCCCGATAACGTACGGATTAATGATTTGCCGGAAGGTATTGGCCGATCGCCGAATTGGGATCCATATGACATCAATATTGGTCCCATCATATTAGCTATTGAGCAGGTCCAAAGAAATAAGGTAGGAGCCTTATATCTTAGTGATACACAGGTGATGGATGCATTAGTACAGCTCAAAGAAACCTTCCCGAAATGATTTCATTGGCAGTTTTGATGCCCTAACTTCAAAAATAGGAATACCGTGAAAAAAATCTATCTGAGCTTGTTGCTGGCGATGCTTGGGTCCACCGCATTTTCCCAAAGCAAATTACCTTATCTCAAAAACAATCAGTTGTGGGTAAATGATAAACCCTACCTGATGATTGCCGGAGAATTGCACAACTCCTCCGCATCCTCCATCGGGTACATGCAGGCCATCTGGCCAAAATTGAAAAGCCTGAATCTGAATACAGTACTGGCTATCATTTCATGGGATCAATTTGAACCGGAGGAAGGCAAATTTGACTACCAACTGATTGACTACCTGATTGAATATGCAGAGAGGAACAACCTTAAATTGGTGGTCATCTGGTTTGGTTCATGGAAAAACGGCCAGTCCAGCTACATTCCGCTTTGGGTGAAGCAGGATACCAAACGATTCCCCAGAGTTCAAACTTCAGATGGCCGCAACATTGAAACGCTCTCGGTCTTTTCGGATGCTTCCCGCGACGCGGACGGCAAAGCGTTCACTGCTTTAATGAAGCGGATCAGCGAGAAAGATGATCATCAAACCGTGATTATGGTTCAGCCGGAAAATGAAGTGGGTATTTTTCAGGATATTGATTATCGCCGCGAAGCGCTGAAAGCCTATGACAGCCGGGTACCTAAAACACTGATGGATTACCTGAAGTCGAACCAGAGCACCCTCAAAGAAGAAGTGAAATCGGTTTGGGAAAGTGCCGGTTCCAAAACATCCGGAACGTGGAAGGAAGTATTTGGGAATAATCCGCAATCAAAAGAGTTTTTCATGGCATGGCATTATGCCCGATACATCAACCACATTGCAGAATCAGGCAGAAAAGCACACGACCTGCCCATGTTTGTCAATGCATGGATTGTGCAAAAGCCGGATGATTTGCCTGGCGTCTATCCAAATGGAGGTCCGGTCTCCCGCGTAATGGATATTTACAAAGCGGCTGCCCCGGCCATTGATGTGGTGTGCCCGGATATATATCTCCCCAATTATAAGGAAATATACGCCCAGTATCACCGCAGGTCAGATAACCCCTTGCTGGTGCCGGAATCATCCTTGGATGCAGCCCGAGCTTTTGTAGGTTTTGCAGAATTTGATGCGATCTGCTTTTCTCCATTTGGTATAGAAGATGCTGTTGGCGATGTTTTATTCAGCGCATCGTATGGCTTGCTCAACGAGTTAATGCCAGTCATTACTCAATACCAAGGAACGGGGAAAATGCGCGGCATTCATCTCACCGCAGACCATCAGGATGAGGTACTACAGCTCTCAGGGTATGAAGTGGCGCTTAAGATACAAGACCCCCAAAAACCTGCTTTTGGCCTGATCATACATTCTGCTGAGCAGGAATTTTTGGTGGTAGGTATGAATTTTAAAGCCACCTTTCAAAAAGCCTCGGGCAATCAGATTGCGTATATCGGTAAAGTTACCGAGGGGAGATATGTGAAAGGCGAATGGGTAGAGGAACGTTGGCTCAATGGTGATGAAACCTATCACCACGAATTGCTAAGGGCGATTGGCCGTGAAATCAGAATAGAATCACGGTATCAATCCAAGGAAACCGATTTGAACGTCAATGCAGGCGATCAATTTGTGTATTCGCCGGGCAGCTTCGTGGGCATCATAGCTCCCGCTGTTTATAAAGTAATCTTATACCAAAGAAGCAAGTGACCTTCTTTTTTTTTGGTTTGAATATGCGTGAACCGGCGTTAAGTACTGCTGTTTACCATTGATTTGTGTTATACTTAGCTCGGTCACTAGAGGTGAACAAGCTCTTAGGCTTCGAGTCGTGGATTTCGCCAATTGCTGCCCGTCGGTGGTCAGGTGAGTGCTGGTGAGCTGGCCTTCATCCTGAAACGAAGGTCGTTTTTCAGCCAGATTGGCATGCCTTTGTTAGCTAGGCAAGAAAGCATACCTTTGCGTGGGTAAGCCAACATCAAGCCAAGACAGACATGGAGCAATTCGTCGAGTATTTTTCCCGGTTTTCCCCGCCCGTACAAGCCCTTTTCGCCACCCTGTTCACTTGGGGCGTGACTGCCCTGGGGGCCTCGCTGGTTTTTTTCTTCAAGCGTGTCAATCAGCGTTTGATGGATGCGATGCTGGGCATGGCCGCCGGGGTGATGATCGCGGCCAGTTTTTGGTCGTTGCTCCAGCCTGCCATTGAAATGAGCCCGGAAGTGAGCGATATGCCGGAATGGTTTCCGGCGCTGATGGGTTTCCTGGGGGGGGCGATTTTCCTGTTTCTGCTCGACAAGCTGCTGCCGCACCTGCACTTGGGCCTGGGCATCGAGCAAGCGGAGGGTTTGCCGACCACCTGGCGGCGCAGCGTATTATTGGTACTGGCCATCACCTTGCACAATATCCCGGAAGGCTTGGCGGTGGGGGTCGCCTTTGGGGCGGCGCCTTTTGGTTTGCCGGGGGCGAGCTTGGGCGCTGCTATTGCCCTGGCAATTGGCATCGGCATCCAAAATTTCCCCGAAGGGTCTTCGGTATCGGTGCCGTTGCGCCGGGAAGGCATGAGCCGCCGCCGCGCTTTTTGGTACGGCCAGGCCTCCGGTGCAGTTGAGCCGGTTTTTGGTGTCTTGGGTGCCGTGGCCGTGCTGTCTATCCAGCCTATCCTACCCTATGCCCTGTCTTTTGCCGCTGGTGCCATGATTTATGTAGTAGTGGAGGAGCTCATCCCCGAAGCTCATCGCAATGGCAATGAAGACCTGGTGACGCTAGCGGTCATTTTCGGATTTAGCATTATGATGGTCTTGGATGTGGCTTTAGGCTAGAAACCGCAGTTTAACATCCACACGCTGCTCAATGGAGCGCTTGGCACGCCCTCCGGGCGCGCCAAGAGGAAATTGCCACGGATTTCACGGATGCTCACGGATTGGCCGGGCGGCCAATCCATGAACATGGCAGGGCAAGGAGTGCGGGAGGAGAGCCATAGCAATAGCTGCCGCGGGTGGATTACCCCCTTGAGGGCAATGCCGTTGAATTAAGGGATCTGCCCCTTGAATTCGCTCAAAGAACCCCGAAGGGGTTCAACATGAATAGCCCCGGACGAAGTCCGGGGCATCTATTATCAGACTTTTCACGACCCTGTAGGGGTCGAACTTCGCGCAGGATATTCGCCTTGGGGCTTAATTCAACGGCATTGCCCTTTAGGGGGCAGGGGGTGCGGGGGGCAAGCCTCGGCAATGGTCGCCACTTCAACCATTTAACAATATCACGGCTTTGCCTCCTGCCCTTTCAAATACTGATTAAACCAGCCCATCGCACGCAGCGAGTAGTCCAAGCGTGCCGTAGCATTGCGGTTGCCGTGGCCTTCACCGGGGTAAAGGATGAGGTTTACCGGAGTATCGGTGCGCGTTTTGATGTGGCGGTACAGCTCCATCGATTGGCTGGGGTGTACGCGGGGGTCCTCAGCGCCGTGCATGATGAGCAGGGGCGTTTTGCACTGATCCGCGTAATAGATGGGGCTGCGCTTGAGCCAGAAATCATAGTCTTCCCAGATGCGCGAGCGGGCGTGGACGAGGTATTCCTCTTCAGGGATGTCGGTGGTACCCCACTTGGAGACATTGTTGCTGATGCCGACAAACATAACGCCGGCTGCGAAGCGGTCGGAATAGCGAGTGGCCATCCAGCCGGTGGCGTAGCCGCCATAGGAACCGCCAGTGACGCCAACTTTATCCCGGTCGGCCAGCCCCTTTTCGATGAGGTAGTCCACGCCATCGACGATATCGTCAAATTCTTTACCTGCCGGATCGCCCTGGCTGGTGAGGACAAACTCCAGTCCCCGGCCGGTACTGCCGCGGTAGTTGGGGAAGAAGAGCAGGTAGCCTTCCGCAGCGGCCATTTGGCCGAGGTTGCCGTAAGTGGTCAGCCAGCCGTTGCGGTAATGCGATTCCGGGCCGCCATGCACCACGGTGATGAGGGGGTAGCGCTGCCCGGGCTTTTCATCGGTCGGGTAGATAATCATGCCTTCAATTTCAAGCCCATCGCGCGCCTTGTAGGTGATGGCCTCCTGGCGGCCGAGTTTTTTCCCTGCCAGCCAGGGGTTGTTATCGGTCAAGCGCTTGGGGCTGGCCATTTTGGTGTCGAGCAGGAACAGTTCGAAGGGGAACTGCGGCGAACTGGCCAGTAGCGCCAACTTGCCATCGGCAGCGCGGCTGAAGCTAGAGATGTCGAGCTGGTCGGTATTTTTCATACGCTGGAAACCCGTGCCATCCGCCTTGATGGTGCCGAGCGTAGCTGCCGTGCTTTCGCTGGCCAGGAATTGGATAGTATTGGCATCCATCCATTGAAAGTCTTCAAACTTGCCCTGGAAGCCCTGCTGAAGCTTCATCGGCTTGCCACCCTGCGCTGAGGCGACGAACAGCCGGCCGGCAGTGGGGTCATGGACATCTGCGCCTGCAATCATGGCCAGGCGCTTGCTGTCCGTACTCCAGGCGATTTTTCCGAGTTTGCCGCTATGTTCGACCTGGGCTTCGGATTCCAGGCTGCGGGCATCCACAACGTGGACGCTTTGCTTCATGTATGAGTCATCTACCAGAGGGGTGGGGGCCACGGCTACCGCCAGTTTTTTTCCATCAGGTGACCACTGGATATCCTGGAAATTGCCAGGCAGCTGCACTTCGCGCAGTTTTTTATCGTCCCAATTGAGCAAGTAAGCGCGAGAGTAGGGGGTATTCTGTTCATACAGTATGGGCTGGTAAGGCAGTTTGGCCTTGCCTTCTTCTTTCGCTTTCGGCTGGGTAGCAATAAAGGCCAACTGCTTGCCATCGGCCGACCACTGATAAGATGCGATGCCCGTTTCAAAAGCATAGGCCTTTTGGGCTTCGCCTCCCGCCAAGGGTGCTTCGTACAGGGAGCGGGTAGCATCCCCTTCCTGGCGGGCCAGGAAGGTCACGGTATTATGCCCGGGCCGGAAGGCGACCCCCCCGACACTGCTGCGGGTGAAAAACGGAGCTGATTGCCCGCTAGCTAGATTGTAGAGGTGCAATTCCAGCCGGGCCGGCTTGTTTTCTTTGTAGGGGTCGGCGGGTACCACCTTGGTGTAGGCAATCCAATTGCCATCGCTAGAAATAACCGCGCTGCTCACCGACTGCAATCGGGCGACATCATCTGCGCTCAGCCCAGCTTGTGCCTGGATCAGGGAAAATGATAGCAGCAAAAGAAACAAGAATGAGATTTTTTTATTCATGATCGTATCGTTTTTGATTCATTGTTAATCGAAAGCCCTCCCCCCACTTTA
>CAYSPJ010000113.1:0-8376 GCA_964432875.1 uncultured Phaeodactylibacter sp.
CACGTGCTGGTGCCGACATACACTGACGAACTGAAGCAGCTGAAGTACTTAATTAGTGTCTGTCTTTATAGTCCGATAGCTGCGTTACGCTCGGCCCCAAAATCCTCGACTTCAGCGTAGGGCCCCTTACCCCACGCTTCGTGGAGTAAACTCCGGTTTTGGGGCCTTCGCAAGCCTTGCTCTCGAACTCTAAAGCTCAGACACTCGACTAAATGGACAGACACTATTTAGACTTTAGTCTCCGACCCAATCACCGCCGAGAGGTACTCCCGGTTGAGGCGGGCGATGTTATTCACCGAGATTTCTTTAGGGCACTCGGCTTCGCAAGCGGTGATGTTGGAGCACATGCCGAAGCCTTCGAGGTCCATTTGTTTGACCATAGACTGGGCGCGGCGCTTGGCTTCTACCTTGCCCTGTGGCAAGAGAGCCAGGTGCGATACCTTGGCGCTGACGAAGAGCATGGCCGAAGCGTTGGGGCAGGCTGCTACGCAGGCCCCGCAGCCGATGCAGGCCGCCGCGTCGAAAGCGTGGCCGGCGGTGTCCTTGTCGATGGGGATGGCGTTGCCGTCCTGAGCCTGGCCCGTATTGACCGAGATGTAGCCGCCGGCCTGGATGATGCGGTCAAAGGCCGAGCGGTCCACCGCCAGGTCTTTGATGACCGGGAAGGCGCTGGCGCGGAACGGCTCGATGACAATGATGTCGCCGTCCTTGAAGGAGCGCATGTGCAGTTGGCAAGTGGTGGTGCCCTGCATCGGGCCGTGCGGCTCGCCATTGATGACCATACTGCAGGTGCCGCAGATGCCTTCGCGGCAGTCGTGCTCGAAAGCCACCGGCTCCTCTTTTTTGGAGATGAGCTCTTCGTTGAGCACATCCAGCATTTCCAGGAATGACATGTGCGGGTTGGCCTCTACCTTATAGGTCTCGAACCGGCCTTTCTGGTTGGGGCCCTTCTGCCGCCATATTTTGAGAGTGAGTTTCATTGCTCAGCGTTTTATTTGTATTGAAAATTCCTTGTTAAAATCACTTGGCAAGCCTTTAGCAAACTCGCAACTCGCAGCTTTTATTCATAACTGCGCGTCTTCAGCTCGACATTCTCGAATTCGAGCACTTCCTTGTGCAATGCCGGCTCCTCGTCCCAGCCTTTGTATTCCCAGGCGGAGACGTAGGTGTATGTTTCGTCATTGCGCAGGGCGTCGCCTTTTTCGGTCTGGTATTCTTCGCGGAAATGGCCGCCACAGGATTCATTGCGGTCCAGGGCATCCACGATCATGAGCTCGCCCATCTCCAGGAAATCCGCCACGCGTTGGGCTTTTTCCAGTTCGGGATTAAACTCATTGGTAGTGCCAGGTATAAAGGCATCGCGATAGAACTCCTCGCGCAGTTCCTGCACCATCTTGCGGGCTTTCTTGAGCCCCTCCTCGTTGCGGGCCATGCCGCAATAGTCCCACATGATTTTGCCAAGGCGGCGGTGGAAGCTCTCGATGGATTGGCTGCCCTTGATGTCCATCAAGCTTTGCAGGCGGGCGCGGGTATCGGCCTCTGCTGTTTTGAAAGCTTCGCTTTCCGGATCGAACTTGGGCGTGCGGATTTCGGCGCTGAGGAACTGCCCGATGGTATAAGGCAGCACGAAGTAGCCGTCGGCCAGGCCCTGCATGAGTGCCGAAGCGCCCAGGCGGTTGGCACCGTGGTCAGAGAAGTTGCACTCGCCGATGGCGAACAGGCCCGGGACGTTGGTCTGCAGGTTGTAGTCCACCCACAAGCCTCCCATGGTGTAGTGTACTGCCGGGTAGATCTTCATCGGCATCTTGTAGGGGTTCTCGCCGGAGATTTTGGCGTACATATCGAAGAGGTTGCCGTATTTCTCCGCGACGACTGCCTCGCCCAATTCGCGGACTTTAGCATCGCTGAGGTCGTGCAAGCCCATCGAGTTGGCTTTAGACCTGCCGTAGCGCATGATGGCGGCCTCAAAGTCCATGAAGACCGCCAGCCCAGTAGGTGCTACGCCCAGGCCCTCGTCGCAAGCCACTTTGGCGGCGCGGGAGGCCACGTCGCGGGGCACCAGGTTGCCGAAGGCTGGGTAGCGGCGCTCCAGGAAGTAATCGCGCGCTTCTTCCGGGATGTCGATAGCCGTTTTGCGGCCCTCGCGGATAGCTTGGGCATCCTCTTTTTTCTTGGGCACCCATACCCGCCCATCGTTGCGCAGCGATTCGGACATCAGGGTTAGCTTCGATTGGTATTCGCCCGACTGCGGGATGCAGGTGGGGTGGATTTGCGTGAAACAGGGGTTGGCCATATAAGCGCCCCGGCGTACCGCGCGCCAGGCGGCGGTCACGTTGCACATCATGGCGTTGGTAGAGAGGTAAAAGACGTTGCCATAGCCGCCGGTGGCCAGCACCACACAATGGGCGGCGTGGCGCTCCAGTTCGCCGGTGAGCAGGTTGCGGGCGATGATGCCGCGGGCTTTGCCGTCCACCAGCACCACATCCAGCATCTCGTGACGGTTGTACATCTGCACGTTGCCCAGGGAAATCTGGCGGGAGAGCGCCTGGTAAGCGCCCAGGAGTAATTGCTGCCCGGTTTGGCCGCGGGCGTAGAAGGTGCGGCTCACCTGCACCCCGCCGAAAGAGCGGTTGTCGAGCAGGCCGCCGTAGTCGCGAGCGAAAGGCACGCCTTGAGCGACAGCTTGGTCGATGATGTTGCGGCTCACTTCGGCCAGGCGATAGACATTGGCTTCGCGGGCGCGGTAGTCGCCGCCCTTGATGGTATCGTAAAACAGGCGATAGACGCTATCGCCGTCGTTGGCATAGTTCTTGGCGGCGTTGATGCCGCCCTGAGCAGCGATGCTGTGCGCCCGGCGCGGGCTATCGTGGAAGGTAAAGCATTTGACGTCGTAGCCCAGCTCGCCGAGGGAGGCGGCAGCCGAGGCGCCGGCCAGGCCGGTGCCCACCACGATTATCTCGATGCGGCGCTTGTTGCTGGGGGCTACCAGGTTCATCGTGCCGCGAAAGCGCGCCCATTTTTCTTCGAGTGGCCCAGGAGGTATATTGCTATTCAAACTCATGATATTTTTTGTTTAAGCAGTTAGTCAAAATGGCTCTCAACGCTTTGCCTCTAGTGGAACAGGTACATGTACAGCGGGATGATGGCAAACCCCAGCGGGATGGCGATGGAGTAAACCACCCCGATCCCCTTGATCAGGGGGGTGTACTTGCGGTGGTTGAGGCCCAGCGTCTGGAAGGCACTCTGAAAGCCGTGGTAGAGGTGAAGCGCGACCACCACCATCGAGACTACGTAGAAAATGACGAAGCCGATGTTCTGATATGCTTGGGACACGATGATGTATAGGTCTTTTACTTCGACGCCATCATAGGATGCCATCGGCAGCTTGTCCAGCTTCATCTGCAGCCAGAACTGGTAGAGGTGAATCAGCAGAAACACGAAAATGATGGTACCCAGCCAGCCCATATTGACCGAAGCGAAACGGTTGGTGCCCACCGTCTTGGTCACTTTTACCGCATAACCCTGGCTGCCGCGCGCCTGCTTGTTTTTGCGCCAAAGCAACCAGCCCTGGATGGCGTGGATTAGGATGAAGGCGTAAAGCAGATAGGACACGGTTTTGATCAGCGGGTTGGTGGTCATGAACTTGGCGTAAAGGTTGAAAGCCTCGCCGCTATCAGCATAGAGCAATTGCAGGTTGCCGATGAGGTGTATCAAGAGGAAGACGATAAGGAAAAGCCCGGTGAGGCTCATCACTATTTTTCGGCCGATGGATGAGGTCAAAAAGTCAGAAAACCAACTCATATTGCTTTGTTTTACGTTCTGTTATAACCGCTCTTTTTATCCAAAATAGAGCGGACGCAAATTTAAATTTTATAGACGGATAAGTACAATTTATGTTTGGGATACCTTGAATCAGGCGACTTATTTAGAATTATTCAAAATAAAAGCCGCCCCGAAGGGGGGTGAGCGCTGCTTCAGCTCTTACCGCCTGGGCCTGATGAGGCCAGTGTCGCTGGGCTTGAATATTTTTTCTGGCGGCCATTCACCTGCACGATATCCAGCCCCCATCAGCCCAAAAAACCTTCCCGAAATCTTTTCCTTCCGGGAATTACACTTTTTTCCTCTTAGGTTGTTATAAAGTATTGAAAAGTATAAACGAATGGAAAGAACCTCGCCAAAGCCTAAAATCAGCTTCAGCCATTTTATAGAAAAGTTCCCGGAAGTAGAGCTGCCAATTATCCTCGCTGAGGAAGCACATCTTGCATTCAGCTCCCAGAATGACCCCTTACCCCCTCTGTTGATCGACCAGTTTATCCTCCCCCTGGAGGCACAGCTAGCCGATGATTATACCGAGTTTGTGCCCTGTATGCGCATACCCGAGACTGTCAATTTCCACGCCCTCATCTACTGGCGGGCGGGCCTGTTAAATTACCAATATACTCTGGCTACCTTCACCAAAGACGGCCAATTAATCGATAAACGCATCATTGCAGAAACTTTTTCGGATGGTCAGGTTGTTACCACCTCGGTGGCTACCATTGATGAAGACTGGATTATCTACGTCGTATCAGGCCAGGCTGGCGGCGCACCAGGCGCCTTCGATCCATCCGAAAGTGCCGCTCAGCGGCTGGAGCTCTTGCCCGATGGCAAAATCATCCAGCACGAAAGCGCGGCATAGCCAACAAACACCCAAATAATAATGAACAGTAACAGAAAACCGAAAAGCGTGGCCAGCAAGATGAGCGCACAACAGCTCCAGCGCGCAATCCTCAACCTCTTTAAGCGCCACCCCAAAAAACGGCTCAACTCCAAGCAGATCGCCCGCAAACTAGATGTGGAAAACAACAAAGACTCGGTGCAGCACGCTTTGGAGAAACTCACCGAGGAACAGTTAATCACGCCCCTGGGCGATCACCGTTTTGTGCTTAAATCGCAAGGCGCGGCCTCCTCTGGATTTGAGCCATCCAAAGATAAAAACCTCCTGGAGGGCGTTGTGGACATGACCCGCTCCGGCGACGCCTACATCACCGGAACTAGCCTGGATAATGATATCCACGTTTCTGCCAAACACATGAATACGGCTATGCACGGCGACCGGGTGCAGATCAATACCTGGACGCCCCGCGGCCGGCGCAAGCCAGAAGGGGAAGTGGTAAAAGTACTAGAGCGCGCCCGTGATCATTTTATTGGCACACTCTGGCTCTACCCCCGGCACGCCATCGTCTCGCTCGATACCCGCTTGCCGATGGATGTAGTGGTGGAATTGGAAAATATCCGCGACGCCAAAGATGGCGATCGGGTAGTGGTGCGCGTCGAAGAATGGTCAGGCACCAAGTACAAGTATCCGGTCGGGGTAGTAACCGCTGCGCTAGGCCAAGCCGGCAGCAATGATGTCGAGATGAAGTCCATTCTCATCAACAACGGCTTCGACCTGGAATTCCCCCCGGAAGTGTTGCGCGAAGCCGAGCGCTTCCCCAACAAAATCAGCCCTCAGGAGGCCGAGCTTCGCCGTGACTTGCGCGAGGTGCTGACCTTCACCATTGACCCGGAAGACGCCAAGGACTACGACGATGCGCTCTCTATCAAATACCTCGAAAACGGGGAGATGGAGGTTGGCGTCCATATTGCCGACGTGACGCATTACGTCAAGGAAGACAGCCCTCTGGACAAGGAGGCACTCAAGCGCTCCACTTCGGTTTACCTCGTCGATCGGGTGCTACCCATGCTCCCGGAGCGCTTGTCTAATGGGCTATGCTCTCTGGTGCCCAACGAAGACCGCCTGGCTTTCTCTGCCATTTTTACCTTTGATAAAGGCATGAAGGTCACTAAACGCTGGTTTGGGCGCTCCATCATCCACTCTGACCGCCGCTTCACCTACGCTGAAGCCCAGGAAGTGCTGGAAGGCCATAGCGATGAATTGGGCAACGAGCTGCGGCAACTCAATAAAATCGCCAAGCATCTGCGCCGGCAACGCTTCAAAAACGGGGCCATCAACTTTGAAACGGACGAAGTGCGCTTCAAACTGGATGAGCACGGCGTCCCCCTCCTGGTCTATGTGAAGGAGCGCAAAGATGCTCACCTGCTCGTAGAGGATTTTATGTTGTTGGCCAATAGGGAAGTGGCTACTTATATCCACAAAAAAGGCCTGCACGAGGAAATCCCCTTCGTCTATCGCGTACACGACGAACCCGATATGGAAAAAGTGGCGCAACTGGCGCGTTTTGCTCACGAAATGGGTTTCGAGATGGACATCAGCACGCCTCGGGCCATCTCCAGCTCTTACAACCGCCTGGCGGAAGAGACGGAAAAGAACCCCAGCCTGAAACTGCTGAGCCCCATCGCCATCCGCACTATGGCGAAGGCCGTGTACAGCTCCGATAATATCGGGCACTACGGCCTGGGCTTCGAGTTTTATACCCACTTCACCTCCCCCATACGCCGTTACTCCGACGTGCTGTCGCACCGTCTGCTCGAGCGCAACCTGGGGCAGGCCTACCGCACCAATAAGCACAAGCTGGAAGAGCAGTGCAAGCATATCTCCCAGCAGGAGCGCCGCGCCGTCGATGCCGAGCGCGAATCGGTGAAATACAAACAGGTGGAGTATATCAGCAAGCACCTGGGCGAAGTCTTTCCGGGCCTGATCTCCGGCTTCATGGATCGCGGCTTCTTCGTGGAGCTGACCGAGAGCCGGGTGGAAGGCATGGTCG
This sequence comes from uncultured Phaeodactylibacter sp., assembly GCA_964432875.1. GTDB lineage: Bacteria > Bacteroidota > Bacteroidia > Chitinophagales > Saprospiraceae > JACJYE01. The sequence goes on from CAYSPJ010000113.1 coordinate 6,708, forward strand.
CTTTCGAAACCCTGGACGAGCCCTTTACCGTGGCTGATTCCCGTCTGCACATGGTGGGCACCTACTCGGGCAGGAGCTACAAAATGGGGCAGGAAATCCAAGTCCGCATCGCCCGCGCCGACCTGGCCAAGCGCCAGGTGGATATGGAATGGGTGCGGGATGAGGCGCCTGCCAAGCCTACTGGGAAAGTGGCAACGAAGGGCAATGGGCGAGCCAAAGGCAAAGGTGCAGATGTCGGACGGCGCAGGCGGAAATAGCCTGTAGCGCAATAAGCCTGATGATCAACCATCGGTGACCGCAAGGTTGGAGGGCGTCAGCCCCAGGCAGCGTAAAAGTTCAAAAAAAATGACATCATTGCTGCGCGGGGCATTGAGCATTCTCCTTATCTTTGTATCGTGAAAAATACGGCTAGGCTTTTGGGGGCATTATTTTTAACCATATCCTATTGCCTGGCGATAGGGCTGGTAAGCTATGCACCCCCATCCGTTCTTCAGAGTAATGCCGCAGCAGAGAAAGAGAGCCATTTCATTGCCATTTCGACTAACCTGCTCAGCCCTACTTCCCAACCCAAAAATACGACTAGCAATCTTAGCAACGCCCTCGCTTCGGCTCTCGAAAAACCATTCAGTGGACAGTTGGCGGCCGCCAGAGCGATTGAACGGATCATCGAAAGCAAGTTTGTTCATTACAGCCATATTTCAATAAACTTGTTGATCCACCATCGTAAATCTGACCTCATTTTTCCTTTCCACTATTTCTGGTAGTCCATCATCAAAGCTTCAGTGGCCCTTCCTTTCAGGGCGTGATTTCCGTCCAGGCGCTGCTTGAGGCAGAGCCTGAGTCGTCTTATTATTCACTCAAAATAGCTTTAAAATGGATTTCGGAACAGCCATAACGGGGCTTATCATCATAGCCATCTGCGCCTTGCCATTCATATTGTTGCAATGGAACATGAAAAAGAAGCAAAAACAATTGTTGCAATTGCTAAAAGAGCTTGCAAAGCAGCACAATTGCAGCATTTCTCAGCACGAATTTTTCAGAGATTTTGCCGTTGGGATTGATGAAGCTTCTAATCATCTTTTCTTCTACAAAAAAACAAAAGACCATGAAACTGCCCGACACCTCAACCTTGCCGACATTCAAAGCTGCAAGGTGGTCAACATCAGCAGAGCAGTTCATCACAAAGACAGTAATTACAAGGGCGTCGGCAAGCTGGAACTGAGCTTCACGCCAATCGCCAAAACCGATCCTCCGGTGCTCTGGGTGTTCTACGATGCCGAAGAGAGCCTGCAGTTGAATGGAGAACTCCAATCAATAGGCAAATGGGAGAAATTGGTGAACGAGCGTTTGGCCCAAAAGGGGTAAACGTTTTTTGCCGCCTAGCGCTTTTTAGTGCCTGTCTTTATAGTCCGATAGCTGCGTTACGCTCGGCCCCAAAAACTCATTTACGCCCGTAAACTCCAGTTTTTGGACCTTCGCAAGCCTTGCTCTCGAACGCTAAAGACAGACACTAATTAGGGCTTTTAGATAGGCAGCAATAGCCCCTTTGGCATAGGGTACAAGGGCCCCGGCTCCCGCGCAGGGCGAGTGGAGAAAGGGTATTATGTGCCTTTGCATCCCTTTCGCGGCGCTTTTCAGTTCATCCCATCCGTTTTCCAACTGTGCGGGC
>CAYSPJ010000113.1:8476-14866 GCA_964432875.1 uncultured Phaeodactylibacter sp.
CATCCCTTTCGCGGCGCTTTTCAGTTCATCCCATCCGTTTTCCAACTGTGCGGGCAAAAAAAACCGGCGACAGTCTAGCGACATCCAAAATATAGCCGTACCTTACCCTTTGGCTCCGCTTGAGCAGGAAGGGCGGGGCGAAGCGCAGCTTTCAAGGATACAGATTGTCAAAGAACGGAAATTTATTGACGAGTATGGTTGGATCAGTCAATCACCCTAAAGAAGAAATTGCCCTTGCCGGGCTTTCGGACGCCGAGGTGCTGGAACAACGGGCGCTCGGCGGTGCCAATCGGATTTATCGCCAGAAGAACGCGCTGCTGGAAAGCGTCCTCTCTTCTGTGCAGGAGCCCATGTTCATCCTGCTGCTGATCGCCTGCGGCATCTATTTCATCCTCCGCGAATACACCGAGGCTTTGACCATGCTGGCCGCCCTGTTCTTTGTGGCGGGCATAGATGTGTTTCAGAATTTCCGCAGCCATAAGGCGGTCAAGGCTCTGAGCCGGATTACCGTCAGCAAGGCCAAAGCTATCCGCAATGGTGAAACCGTCGAGATTGCCGTGGAAGAGGTGGTGGCAAAAGATGTGCTTATCTGCGAAGAGGGCAACATCATCCCCGCTGATGCGGAAGTGCTTTCCTCCAACGACTTTTCGGTCAACGAATCCATATTGACGGGTGAATCTGCCGCGGTGGAGAGGTTTAAAGGTGATGCCGTCATGCAGGGCACCCTGGTGGTACGGGGGTATTGCTACGCCCGGGTCCAGGCCGTGGGCGAACAAACCATCCTTTCGGGCATCGGCCAACTAGTAGCCACAACCGGCAAGGAAAAGACGCCCTTACAGCTCAAGGTCTCCCGCTTCGTGCAGGCGATGGTGATCGCGGGCAGCATCGCTTTTGGCTTCGTCTGGATTTATTACTGGTGGGAAAGCGGCAATGTGCTAAACGGGCTGCTACACGGCCTGACCATGGCCATGTCGGTCCTCCCCGAAGAAATCCCGGTGGCGCTTTCCACCTTCATGGCCCTGGGGGCCTACCGCATGTTGAAGCTCGGCATCATCGCCCGCACCCCCCGCACGGTCGAAACGCTCGGCTCCGCCACGGTAATCTGCCTCGACAAAACCGGTACCCTGACGCAAAACCTGATGCAGCTTGCCCGCATCTTTGAGATAGATTCGGAAGAAGAGACTGTTTTTCCTGACCAGGGCAGGGCTTCCGAGGCCTTGGCTTACGCCATGTGGGCTAGCGAAGAGCATCCCTTCGACCCGATGGAGATCTCGATCCACGAGCAGTACGGCAAGCTTTTTGAAGTAGATGATCGGGAAAACTACCGCATGGTGAAGGAATACCCGCTGGGCGGCCGGCCGCCGGTCATGACCCACATCTATCACAACCACCACCGTGAGCAGATCATCAGTTGCAAAGGTGGGCTGGAAGGCGTGCTGAAGCTCTGTGCGCTGAGCGAAGAGAAAAAGGCAGCGGCACTGCGCAAGGGCGTGGAATATGCCGAAAACGGCTATCGGGTGCTCGGCGTCGCCAAAGGGCACTGGGATTCGGGCGATTATCCCGAAAGGCAAGAGGATATCCCTTTTCAGTTCCTGGGTATCATCGCGTTCTACGATCCGCCTGCCTCCAACATCTCCAAAGTGATCCAGAGCTTCTACCAGGCGGGGGTGGATGTCAAGATGATTACCGGGGATTATAAGGAAACTGCCTTGGCCTTGGCTCAGCAGACCGGCATCAAGAGCGATAAGGTACTCACCGGTCAAGAGCTGGAAGCCATGAGCGATGCAGAATTGGAGCAGGCAGCCCCCCAAACCCACATCTTTGCCCGCATCAGCCCAGAAGCGAAGCTGCGCATCATCAACGCCCTCAAACAGTCCGGCGAAATCGTCTCCATGACGGGCGACGGGGTAAACGATGCGCCGGCCTTGAAAGCCGCCCACATCGGCATCGCGATGGGCAAGCGCGGCACCGAGGTGGCCAAGGGCGCAGCGGGCCTCATCCTTGCCGCCGATGACCTGTCCAAAATGACCGAGGCCATTTTCCTGGGCCGACAGATCAACGAAAACCTGTCAAAAGCGATCCGCTACATCATCTCCATCCACATCCCCATTATCCTGCTGGTATTGCTGCCGATTTTTTTCCCCTGGCTGCCGTCCATGCTGTTTTCGCCCATCCACGTCATTTTCCTCGAACTCATCATGGGCCCGACCTGCTCGGTGATCTACGAAAACGAGCCAGTGCCTCAGCGAGAACTGCGCCGAGCCACCAATTCAAAAAGTAACCATTTGTTTAAATCCTCCGAACTGGGGCTGACCATCCTGCAAGGGCTGATGATTACGGCAGGCTGCCTCTGGATAGGGCACTACGCCAGCCAGGCGGTGGATGACGAGCTGAAAGTGCGTGCCTATATTTTCAGCACCCTCATCCTTTCCAATATCTTCCTGACGCTGGTAAACCGCTCTTTTACCACAACCATCCTCCAGACTATCCGTAGGAAGAATCGGCTCATCCCTTTCATCATCGCCCTGTCAGCACTGCTGCTGGCCTTGATTTTGAACGTACCTGGGCTAAACGAGCTCTTCAAGGTGAGGCCACTCAGCCTGGCGGAATTGGCGCTGCCCATTGCGGTCGCTTTCGCGTCTACCATGTGGGTCGAACCGTTTAAGGCAATGGCCAAAAAGGTTTAGTTGGATTTCCAAGCTAACCAAGCTGTCTCAATGGCCTGAGCTAATGGAAGCTGTATCAGGGAAATAGTGATACGCCAGGTAAGCGATTTTCCATTCGCCCTCGTGCTTTTCTAAAATGCGGGTTTCGAGCGATTTGCCAAGGAATTTCCGAGTATCTTTTTCGTAAGAAAATTGCTCAAAGGTGTACCACGCCATGTCGCTGGAAATCCTGAAATTCTCGTTTTCCCGTTCTTCTGTCGAGCCTTGCCAAAGCGTTTCGTCTGCATCGAACTGTTTTTTCTTTTCAACTTTCAATGATTCAAAGCCGTTGTGGAAAATCACTTTCTGAGGGAACCCCTCCCAGTAACCGTACTTGCGGAAGGCAGGCGAGTGGAGGTAGGTGCTTTTCCAGGCTTCAAAATCTTGCCGGTAGTAGGATTCTGTCTCTTTGGCAATGACTGCCTGGATAGCTTTCTTTTCTAGTTCATAATCAATAGTAGGTGGTTGGTTTTGACAACCCCAAAATAAGAAGGGAAGACAGCATAGGATGATTGCTTTTTTCATGGTGCCAAGATTTGAAGGTTATAGGTTACTGTTTTGAATGGTAAAGATAACCAATATCTACCTTTATCCGTAATGACGCAAAACTGATTTTGCCCCCGGGCTAAAAAAGTTAGTTTAAAAATCAAACTAAGTAAACTATTCTCATTAGGGCTGCGTTATCTAGCGGAGAGAAGCAGTGGATAAAGGGAGATTATTTAAGCAACAAAAATCACAGGCCATGATTACAACGCTGGCGGCTGCCGAACAACAACTGGAACAAAAAGGCTACCTCGATTTGGACGTAGACCCCACGCTCGACCTCTTCGAGGAAATCGAAAAGCTGAAAAAGGAGAAGAACGCCATCATCCTGGCGCATTACTACCAGGAGCCCGATATCCAGGATATCGCCGACTATATTGGGGATAGCTTGGGGTTGTCGCAGCAAGCTGCCAAGACCGATGCGGACATCATCGTCTTCGCCGGCGTGCACTTTATGGCTGAGACGGCAAAAATGCTCTCCCCGCATAAGAAGGTATTGCTACCTGACCTCAAAGCCGGTTGTTCACTGGCGGACTCCTGCCCGCCACCGCTGTTCCGCAAATTCAAGGAAAAGTACCCTGATCACGTGGTGGTGAGCTATATCAACTGCACTGCTGAGCTCAAGACCTTGACCGACATCTGCTGCACTTCGACCAATGCGGTGCAGATTATCGAGAGCATCCCCAAAGACCAGGGCATTATCTTCGCGCCGGACATCAACCTGGGCCGCTACCTCATCCGCAAGACCGGGCGGGACTTGGTGCTGTGGAACGGCACCTGCATGGTGCACGAGATTTTTTCGCATGAAAAAATCGTGAAGCTGAAGCTGCGCCACCCCGATGCCGAATTCATCGCCCATCCCGAGTGCGAGACGCACATCCTGGAAATGGCGGATTACATCGGCTCTACCACTGGCCTGCTGAAATACACCCAGCGCAGCGCCGCGAATACCTTTATTGTCGCCACCGAAGCCGGCATCATCCACCAGATGCAGAAAGCCTCGCCACAAAAGACTTTCATCCCCGCGCCGCCCAACAACACCTGTGCCTGCAACGAGTGCCCCCATATGAAGCGCAACACCCTGGAAAAGCTCTATGTGTGCATGAAGCACGAGATGCCGGAGATCATCCTCCCTGATTGGGTCATCGAGCAGGGCCGTGCTTCCATCGATCGCATGCTGGAGATTTCGGCTAAGGCTGGCTTGTAGCTTTTCGCGGCGGGAAAGGCGCGCCCATGCCCTATCTTTATCGCCCCTAATATCGCTACAAACGCGTAGCGATGAACGGCGCAGCCGATGAACGCGCAGCGATGAACAGTCTCACGGCCCCGCCGATCCCCCTATCTCACCACCACCAGCCGCTCCACCGCGACCGCCTGCCCCTCTGCCCGGATGCTGGCATAATACACCCCCGGCGGCAGCCCCGCCAAGCTGAGGCGCCATTCCGGCGCGCCCGCCGGCCAAGCCTCCTGGCGCAGCAAGCGGCCCAAGCTGTCGAAGAGCTGCAAGCTCAGGCTTTGTTGCGGGGGCGCCCCCGCTGCCTCAGCCTGCTCCAGCGATACCATGCAGTGCCCCTGCGCCGGGTTGGGCCACAGGCGCACCGACCAGCCCGCCACCCGCTCGACGATCGAGGTCATGATGCTGTCGCAGGGGCTGTCTTCCAGCGCGCCCAAGCGGTAGTTGGGGAAGTTGGGCAGCGAGATATTCAAAGCTGGCAGTTCGATGCCCCGTTGCACCGCTTGGCAGTCCGGGCCCGCTAAGTCTGGCTGCTCGATGACGTGCATAAAAAGCGAGCTGTGGTAGGGGATGATAAATATCCTGCCGTCAGGTCCTAATGCCGGCATAAAGAAATAAGTGCCTGCCGGAGATTGCCCAGGGTTCTGCTCGACATAGCCATCGTACTCCGCTACGACCGTCATCGAGCTGCTTACGGGGGAAGCCGCCAAGTCGAATTGCAGCAGGCGATCCCAAGCGGTACAATACAAAAACCGGGAGTTGGGGGAAAAGGCGATGCCGCCAAAGTCGAAAGACTCTGGGTCCAGGGGCGGCCCGATGGCGGTGAACTCCCCGCTGCAACGGTCAAACGCCAACAGGTCGATATAGGTGTCGTCAACGGTGGAGTGGCTGGCGTAATAAGCCCCGTCTGGAGAGAACGCCGCGTTGCCATAGCCAACCTGCGAGAGCGTACCCGGCGGGGTAGGCCCCAAAGCTTCGATCCCCTCTGGCGTGAGCAAGAAGCGCAGGATGCTACGGTCGCCGTAGCGGGGCACGCAGATCCACCAATCGCGGCCGTTGGCATGGCGGACAGCCGCGATTTTGCCGTGCTCGAGCGTGTCGGCGCTCAAGGCCACATTTTTTTCAGCCAGGTCGCCCTTGCCTTCATCCAGCGCCATGTCCACGCGCGTATAGTAGAGCGGAGTAGCCCGGAAGGGCGGGAAACTGCTGAAGTCGAGAAAGTAATCGGCATAAATGATGCAATACTCCCCGGGCCTTCCAGGAAACGGCAAGATGAGCGCGCCCTGCGGCAGCGCCATGCCAGCCTCCTCCAGCCCATGATCGCTAGGGTTGAGCCCAGCACCATTTGGCATGATCTGGTGCAGGGCATTGACCACTGCGATGCCGTTGGTATAGAAAAGCAGCTCGCCCGCCTCGCTGCTGATACTGGCGTTGGTGAGGTGGAAGCTCAGCGGGCTGCCGAGCGGATATATTTCCAGCTCTGGCCCGCAAAAGTCCATCGCAGAGGTGCCGAATAAAGGGCCGCCTGCGTTGGGAGCAAACCCCAGCATCCAGTGGCAATCAGGCCCAGGCTGGGCCCGCAGCGCAGCTGCGGCGCCGAGCGCAAGAATAACAATCAGTGCTTTTTTTATGTCCATGTTTCGCATAATCGCTATTTGATGATGATCAGCTTTTCCGTCTTGGCCGGCTGCCCGCCCGCTTGCACGCTCACGTAATACATGCCCGGCGGCAGCCCTTCCAGCCCGATGCGGTGCTCGCGCAAGCCGGCAGGCAAGGCCTGCCGGCGCAGCAGCCGCCCCATGCCGTCGTAGAGCCGCAGGCTCAGGTTTTCCAGGGCGGGCAAGGCATCCCCTGCCAGAGGGTCCAGCACCAGCACGCAGAAGTCCTGCGCCGGGTTGGGCAGCACCC
>CAYSPJ010000113.1:14966-16135 GCA_964432875.1 uncultured Phaeodactylibacter sp.
GCTCAGGCCCGGCACTTCTTCGCGGTAGCCGTCATACACCGCCACCGTATCCATCGTGCTGGGGATATCGTCGGCCCAGAGGTCGAACTGCCTTATCTCATAGAGCGAAGGGTTGTACAGATAGCGCGAATTGGGCGAGATAGATACCGAGGCGTGCGCCTCATGGTCCGTATAGAAAAATTCGCCGCGCGGCGTGAATCCCCCGCTGCAGCGGTCAAAATCGAAAAAATAGATGTAGTTTTCTTGCCAATCGAAAAGGGATAAGTTGACATAAGAAACCCCATCAGGCGAGAAGACTGCCTGGCCATTGCCAGCTCTCACGAACATGCCAGAATCGACAGCGCCGTAGTCGATGACCCCTTCCGGCGTAATCAGGAAACGTAGTATCTGCCCGCTGTGGAATTTAGGCGCCACCAGCCACCAATCCCGGCCGTTGGCGTGGCGCGTAGCGGTCAGCTTGCCCATGCTGACCGTGTCGTTGGACATGATGACGTTTTTTTCAGTCACCGCTCCTGCCCCTCCCTCCAGGTTCATGTCCACCACAGCATAATAAAGAGGAGTATTGCAGGCGATGAAGCGATTTTCGCCATCAAGCTCATAGTTGAAGTAAGAAATCCTGCCATAAAAGACGAAGAACTTTCCGGGATGCTCTGGCCAAGGCAAGATTAGAGTGCCTTGTTGGATGGGGGGGCCGTCTGGGCCAAAGCCAGAAGTGCCGGGCGTGGCCAGCCCCGTGCCGTTCAGCAATATCTCATGTTGAGCATTGGCGATCGTGAAGCCGTTGGTATAAAAAAGCAGGTTGCCTTCTTCGTCTGCTATAGAAGCATTGGTGAATCGAAAATTCATGGGCCGGTCTATCTCGTAGATTTCCAAGGAATCACCGCAGAAATCCATTACAGATGGACCAAAAATTGGAAATGGTGAATCGTTGCCATAGCCATAACCAAACATCCAATTGCAATCGTGCTTAGGTTGGGCTCGCGCTTCAAGGGCTAACATGGCAGAGAGGCCTAAAAAGAGCATCATGTTTCTCATGGGCGGCGGGTATTTTGACAGGCGGCACAGCCCAAGGTATGAGCTATGCCGCCTGAGAGTGGATTTTGGATCAATCAGTTGGCATGGCGGGCATCCTGGATAGTAGAGTTGGCAAGGGTAATCACCACCGTCGT
>CAYSPJ010000114.1:0-16120 GCA_964432875.1 uncultured Phaeodactylibacter sp.
AGTGTCTGGGCTTTAGCGTTCGAGAGCAAGGCTTGCGAAGGCCCCAAAACCGGAGGACTTCAGCGTGGGCCCCTGATCCCGCGCTTCGTGTCCGTAAATGAGGATTTGGGGGCCGAGCGTAACACGGCTATCGGACTATAAAGACAGGCTAGGGGTTGAACACCGGTTCTCGGGAGAAAGCTAGCCACATGCGGATGCCGCCAGCAGCCTCGTTCAGGTCTTGTGGTGCATTATTGCGGTAGAAGTTCCCTACGATGGTAAAGCCTGCCGGGATTTCCGGGTTGTCACCCGTCAATATCCTCAATTGCCGGATGGGGGTATTGCTCAGGGCTTTTTTATAGCTCAGGTAGATATGCTGCCCAGGCGTCCCCGCGTTAAGGTCTACATTGATTTTCGTCCAGCCGAAAGGTGCAGAAATCTCCTGGCCCGTAACGAAGGTGAGCTCGGTGAGCGCTTCGCGGTCAATGTCCAGGCCGGTATGGTAGTAGAGATAAACGTACTTGCCGCCGGCCCCTTCGTTAAGGTTGACGCATATTGGGCGGTAGCCTTCAGCTACTGGAGGCTTGGGCACCTCGCTGGCCATGGCCGTGATGCTAGCTATACAGGCCCTCTCGCTGCTTACTTTATCCGGCAGGCGATTTTGTTGGGCGTAGGTTTCGAAGGCTTCCAACAACTGGGTGCGCCGGGCAGCGCTTTCGCACAGTTCCCAAATCGGCATCAAGCTCAGGGGGGTAAAACCGCTCAAGGCAGGGTCGTCATAAACAGAAGCCAGCCACTTTTTGTAGTTTCCGGCAGTTAAAAGTTTGTTGCCATACTGGGCATCGCCTCCGATGTGGGCGAGGCGGAAGACGCTTTGTTCACGCAGGGTATTTACGGCCTGCTCCTTCAGGGGGTCAGTAGCCAGGTTGAGCTCCCCAAGCGCTGCTTTGAACGACCATTCGGCAGCGGCAGGCAGGTCCATGCCGCCAATGGCCAGGCTTTTGTCGGCAGCAGTATAGTAACCAGCCCTTCCGCCGATGATGATTTGGGTGAGCAGGTGCGTACCGTATTTTTCAAATAGGGCAGCGGGTGCCATATTGGCAAGTTCAGTTTTGGCATCTGCCGAAAGCAGCGGCCTCAATTGTGCGGCATCGTAGGGGAGGGTGACTTTCCAAAGGCGCAGCTCGCTTTCTATGCCAACAAAATCGTAGGCATCTAAACGGTATTCGCTTTCGTCAAAATACGCCACCGCGGCTTTTTTGAAGAAAGGATAATTTTGCTGAGCGTCGAGCCCGGCACTTTCCATCCGCTTCGACAGGTACGTCTCAATGCTTTGCCCACTGAAAGTGGTGAAAGCTTTTTCATCCAGATACTGGTATTCTGCTTTTTCCGGGAGCTTGTACTGCGCTCCATTCACGGTCACTTTGCGGTAGTTGGCAAAGTCAAGCATGGCGGTTTTGACGTCCTTGGGATTTGCATAATCGCCAAAGGCATCGTAGCCGCGGCCTAGTAGAGCCGAGCCAGGCAGTTCCGTCAGGTTGACGGGGTCTGGTTCTGCTTCGTCTTTCTTGCAGGAAGAGAAGGCGATCAAGGTGATCACGCCGGCTGCCCACAAGAAATAAAACACGTGCTTAAAGGTTGCATTTCTCATGGCTAACTGTTTTTGTCCGGAAAAGTTAAGTTACTATCCCACCAGCGAGATGGGCCTTTCTGGCCAGAAAGTCAATGAAAAATGTCACCCTTTAGGGATGATTTTTGTCGATTGTTTTTTTGCCGCACCTGTATTCCTAAAACTCCAGCTCTTGCTCCTGGCTGATGAGGCCTTTTTCCAGGCGCCATTCCCTTTTTTGAAGCGCAGCAGGGGCCTTGCGGAAATCGTAACCCTGGCAGTCTATACAGCGGGACATGCTTTTGCGCACCGCCGTAGGCTTAGATAAAGCGCGCAGTTCAGGTAGCGCCTGCAGGAGGTCATCCGGGAGGTCGGGTAGGATGAAATCTACCTCGCCAGCTTGCCCCACCTGCCCCCAAATTTGCCAGGAAGCGTCTTTTTCACCATACAAACTATAGGCATAAGTGATGGCATAGAATTGGCCGGCTTCAGCGGCTTCCGTTTTGAAGCGGAATGCCTTGCTTTGGGAATCGTCCAGGAGCGGGTTAAAGTCGAAAGTTTCCAGCGCGGCAGGCAGTTTCTCGCCGAAGCGGTTTTGGTAGCGGAAAGCAGCGCTGCTTTGGTTGGAGATATCCAGTTCGAAATGCTCCCAGGCAAGGGCGGGCAGGAAAACCCGAATGGTATCATAAGGCTCAGTAGCCTTGGGCTGTGCACTATTGAAGGCATAGTAGGGGCGCTTGCCGCCGCCGGGGAAGGCCTTTACCGACCCCTCCCAAAAATATTTGGCAGGCAGAGTAATAACAGCCGTGGCGACATTAGGCACCAATAGGCTGGTGTCGGTTTCGATGCGCCTGCGGTTGCCCGGTGGGCCGTAGTACGCTTGGTAGTTGTCCCAACCATTGATTTTGAGAATCACCGACAAGTCGTCTGCTTCCGAAGCCCTAAAGCTGATAACCAGGCCCTGCCGGTCGATGCGGTATTCGGGCCAGCCTTGCATGGGAGATAAGACCAATACATCCTCCACGGTGTTGACGCCGGCAATAATAAGTTCTATATTTTGATAACTGCCAGGCTCGATAGCGTCTTGGCCAGTATCGGGGGCGCCGATGACTGCCCCGTCGGCGAGCTGACAGTAGGTCGTATTGTGGAAGCGGTACAGGCCGTTTTCTTCAACTTCCCGGATAGTAGTCAGCGACAGGCTTTCGCCCAGGCGCTGGTTGACCTCAAAAGACAGTGCCTTGCGCTCCTGGTTTGCCTGCCAAGGATGGTAATAGCGCAACACGCCGTATTGATTGCTGACCAACACGGCTTTGAGCCCTGGCGTTTGGGCCAGCTCCTCAGAAATAGAAAAGCGCAGTGGCTGTGCCAGTGTTGCTGCCAGCGGCAAGGCGCAAAGAAGAAGCAAGAAAGGTAAACGGGTCAGTGATATCATAATTAAAGGCTATTGTTGAAGGTGCAGTGGTGTCATTGTTTTGGTACAAAAGATGCTATTCATTCCTGAAAACAGGCTTGCGTTTCTCCAGGAAAGCCTGGACGCCTTCCCGGTAGTCGGCCGTTTTGCCTGCGGCGGTTTGGAGTTTGTCTTCAAGCTCCAACTGCAGGCGTAGGTTGTTATCCATCGATTCATTGAGGGCTTGTTTGATAAAGCCCAGAGCTTTGGTGGGCATTTCGGCCAGGGTATAGGCCAGTCGCATGGCTTCTTCGTCGAAAGATTCGTCGGGTAGCGTGCGGTAGATCATGCCGAGGCGTTCGGCCTCCGCGGCAGCTACTTTATCGCCCAGCATCATCAATGCCGAAGCTTTTTGAAAGCCGATAAGGCGCGGCAGGAAGAAAGTGCCCCCGCTATCAGGGATGAGCCCGATCTTGCTGAAAGCCTGGATAAAGGATGCCGATTGGGCTGCTACGACCACATCGCAAGCCAGGGCGATATTGGCGCCGGCGCCAGCAGCTACGCCATTGATTGCCGCCAGCACTGGTTTTTCCAGGCGGCGCAGGCGCAAGATTATCGGGTTGTAGTGCTCGGTAAGGATGGTGGACAGCTCCGGGCCATCCTCAGCGACGACCTCCTGGAGGTCCTGGCCGGCACAAAAAGCTTTGCCAGCGCCCGTGAGATAAATGGCGCGCACCTGAGGGTCGGCGCCGCAGGAGTCGAGCACGGCTTGCAGGCGCAGGGCCATCTCCCGGTTGAAGCTATTAAACACTTTGGGCCGGTTGAGGGTGATGCGGGCAACGGCACCTTCCATCTGCAATAGTATGCTGTTTTCTGTCATTGGGCGGTCGATTTGTTTAGTGGCATTTGAAATAGTCAAATGGTTCTTTACAGGCTTTGCAGCGGTAGAGCGCTTTGCATGCCGTGGAGCCAAACTGGCTGATCATCTCGGTGTCGGAAGAGCCGCACTGGGGGCAGGCGACCGTGGGGCCCCGTTGAAAGAGTGCGTTTTTATCGACCGAGCCATCAACCGGTGGGGCAATACCGTATTCCAGCAGCCGCTGCCGGCCGCGTGGCGTGATCCAGTCCGTCGTCCAGGCAGGGTGTAGCACCGTAGTCACCCGTACCTCCTCAAAGCCGCAGTCTTGTAGTACGGCCCGGATGTTAACTTCAATGGCATTCATAGCCGGGCAACCGGAATAGGTGGGGGTAATGATGACTTCTACCTCCCCGCCTTCATCGAGCTTTACCTCGCGGATGATGCCTAAATCGGTGACGGTGAGGACCGGTATCTCCGGGTCGGTCACTGCTTCGAGTATATTCCAGATGTGTTCAGTCGATGCGGTCATGTTAGTATAACAATCTATGATTTAGTCGGTTTTAGCCAAGTCCAGATTGCGCACCATGAGGAGGAAAGATTTGGCAAAATCTGGCAGGCTATCAAAGTTGAGGATACTGGTGTCGGGCCGGAGGCGAGCGTAGAAGGATCCGTTATCTGCGGCTATCGCTGCGATAGCCTGCTTGATTCCGCGTTTATCAAACTGCCCGCTCTCGGCATCGTAGTAATTGGTGGTGAAGCCTAGCTGCTTGAAGTAACCCGCCTCTACGATTTGGTAGTAGAGGTGGAAGAGGCTGCGGTCGGGCTTGGGGGGGGCAAAATTGAACATACAATGCCCAGCGATATAATTGGGTATTGCCATCGCCAGGGTATGATAAGCATGTTCCTGGTACCAGTCCATATTGTGCAATTCGGTTTCGATCAGGCCGGCAACCTGGTCGTGGCCTACACTATAGGTGATGCCAAAAGTGGATTTGCCCCGATACATCTCGTGGAAGAAACGCTCCTTATCGCGCTCCAGCAATTGGCGCAGCCCCTTGCACAGGGCCTGGTTTTTATAGACGGTAGGCTGGTTATCGTTTTCGTAATACTTGCGGTGGATAAGCTCCAGGGCCTCCATCATAAAACCTTCCGGCTTGACCAGGTAGTCGAGCTTATAGAGCAAGGCCAGCAGCAAATAAGCAAAACTGCCGGCATACTGGGTCTTGTCGAGTTTGCCATGCTCCATTTCGTGCAGAGCAGCTTCGATTTCCTGCCGGATAAACTGGTACTTCACCTCCTTTTCAGGCCGCGGCAGATCTTGTAGGTGGGAAGCATCGACTGGCTGCAAGACCTTGAACTCCTCTAGCAACAGGTCATCTTGTTTATCGGCTTTAGTAGCCACTTCTTTGAGGGCATAATAGAGCTTGTAAGGGGAGCCGTCGATGGTATAGGTGTCGAAAACGATGGTGATATTGCCTTCCTCATCCAGGGCAAAACGGCTGTAGCGCAGGTTGTAGTTTTGCTCCATGAGCCGGCGCATGAAGCCTACGTTCAGAGCCTGCGCCTTTACCACCTTGGCTTCGACCCGCACTTTCTGAGGGCTGGCCATGCCACTGATTTTTTTTGAGCCCTGATAAAGCTCAAACTTCAGCCCGCCTTTTACTTCTTCATAGCGGACGTTGTCCTCCTCCTCATCGCGCAGATAATACAAGAACTGCTTATAACTCTCGAGGTAGTCTTGCTTGTCAAACAACTCCAAGGATTCATCCCAGGCCGTATAGCGATCGCGGCCTTTATAGGAATCGCTATATCTGCCAAAGTTGATGTTGGGTTGTTGCCCTGATGCTGCCCTGGTTCCAAACAGCCGGTCGAGGATACTCATTGCATGTGGTTTTTAAGGAGGCGAAAAGGTAAGTGATTTTTATCGTTTCTCCTATTTACTGCCAAGGGTTGATTTTACTGCGTTCGAAACTCGCGAAGCAGGAGGGCAAGAGCTTATCCCCTGGACAGCCTTCAACGCGTGCAATACTGATAAAAATCATAGACGAGCAACAAGCTTTCCCCCGTATAGTGGAAGCCTTCCTGTAAGCGGCGGCGGTGGAGCGTTAAGAGCTTTTCCTCCTTTTGCATCAGCTTATAGAGGGTTTGGCTCACCTTGGCAAAGCGTTCCAGGTCATGCGCTTTGGGGATATCTCGGCTGCCCAGTTTTTCGAGCAGTATGCGAAAGCCTTTAGCATCGTAGAGGGTATATTGATGTGGGAATCGAAAGGCCAGGTATAGCGAAAGCATCTGGTAGTCGTCGTCGTGGTAGTGGCTATTTTCGATAGAGCGGGGGTGTTGCTCTTGGTATTCCTGCATCAGCATATCACAATAATAAACGAAGCGGCTGGCGCGGCCCTCTAAGCCTTTTTCTTCGTTGAAGAGGTCGAAGAACATATGGCGCACGAAATCGGGCTGCATGGCCGCCAATTCCAACATCATGCGCTTAGGCTCGTAGGCCTCGCGCTTCCACAAGCGGCGGGTCTGCGAATTTTGCAAAGCGCGTCCGTACATGGCTGGCCAGTCCGCTGCATCCATATCCCATTGCTCTTGGAAAATGCGCTGCGACTCCCAGATATGCAGGCGCTCGCTGGCGGCGGGCCCGGCAAGGAATTGCTCGTATTCCTGAAAAAAATGTTGGATTAGCTTGAGTTGCATGTTGGATATCGAATAGGGGATATATATATTATATAAGGTAGAAGCCTGGCCATTTAGGGCAAAAAGGCGGCAGCAGTAAATCGTCAAAGTTGTGCCCTGACCCCCACAAACACCCCGGTGGTCATATAGCGCTGTTCGAGTACGAACTGGTCGAGGGTGACGGGTTTGGGGAAGATTTTAAAATGCGGCTCCACCAAGATTTGCAGCTTGGGCGAAGCCCGGAAAGCGAAGCCCATACTGCCGTACCAACCCACGCCCACCTGCTGGCGGAATGCGGCATAAGCGTTGGGGTTGCTGGAGTCGAAGCGCACTGGGCGCATATCTTGGGGGGAGAGGAAGTCCCCTTTTTGACGGAATAGCAAGTTGAGGTAAGCCCCACCATTAATAGAAAGACTCAGTTTGTTGCCACCAATCTCGTACCCCACCAAGAAAGGTATATCCAACATGCGGTAATTGTTGTGCGTAACCTTGTGGCGGGTACCCACTTCAACGACGGTATCGGTGCCGATGACGTTGCCGAATTCGTCGAAGCGGCTGATGTATTTTATAATCTGCTCGCTACCGCTAAAATAGTTGAATTTTTCATTGATCTGCGAATAGTTGAGCCCGCTGCGGATCGCAAGGCCTTTGTTGTTGACGGCGGAAAAGCGCAAAGCGCCGCTGAAGGCATACATATAAGATTCGGTCTCCTTGCGGGATTCCAGGTAGGGGTCGTATTCTGGATTGCTCGACTGCATAGTGCGGATGGCCAGGTCGGGAGAGGCTATAGCGTCGAAGTAGAATTGCCAGGGGCCCACGCCAAAGTGGGCACACTTGGGGTCGGGGGAGAACAGGCTGCTCAGGATGCCAGGCTTATTTGCAGCCTCTTTTTCCATCAGCGTAGGTAGGGTAGGGGCCGGTGGATATAGGGCCGGCCTCACGGCTGGCAAGCTGGTGGAAGAAGCCGAGAGGAGCTGTTGGGCGAGTTCAGCAGCCGGTAGCGCCAGTTGTTGGGCGTCGTTCTGGATAGCTTGCCGGGCAGACAGCGCAACAGGCAAAGCCGCATGGCTAAACTGGTGGGGTAGAGGATATTGCTCAGCTCCAGCAGCGCTAGGGGCATCAACAGTTGATGAGGCGGAGGCTTGGATATCAGGCGCTACTGCCAAGGGTAAAGGGATCGGGAAGCTTTGGATAGGTATGTCAGCTTGCTGCCCCGGCACAGCCAGCCATAAAGCGCCAACTACAAAAAGAGTGCTCAAGAGCACCGCAAAGGGAGGCTGCTGCTTGAGCCGGTTGATAAACCGGTGCTGCCAATTGCGTTTTTGCACGATTTGACCCCAAAGATGCATCGGCGCATCAGCCTCATAGTCCCTCAACTTGTGCCGGAACGCTTCATCCAGGGGATGACCCTTTTTCATACGGCGATTTTTTGCAAATCAACAACCATTAGTTGTAACATTTTCCTGGCTTTTACCAGCTGTGAACGAGAAGTGCTTTCTTGTATCCCTAGCATTTCGGCGATCTCCTTATGGCCGTAGCCCTCAATTGCATATAGATTGAAGACCAGTCGATAGCCATCGGGCAGCCGGGAAACCAAGCGGAGCAATTCTTCTTCCTGTAAATGGGCGTAAACATCGGGTTCCTGCGGCATATCGGGTGGGTTTTCCATCCCGATTTGTTCCTGTTTAAACCCTTTTTTGCTGTAGTTCTTGAGTGCGGTGTTTATTGCTATTTTCCGGATCCATCCTTCGAGCGAGCCCTTGAATTCAAATCTGGAGATATTGTCGAAAACCTTGATAAAGGCGTCTTGAAGAATATCTTCTGCTTCCATTTCGTGCCGGGTATAACGCAAGCAAACGGCAAGCATCTTGCCGGCATAGCGCACGAACAATTCCTCTTGGCATTGCCGGTCTTCCCGGATACAGCCTTGGATTAGTTCTCTTTCCGTCACGCGAACGAAATTGCCCCGTCAGCTTTGCACCACTATTCCTTCCCTTTGCAAGCCTATTGGGAGTTTTTTTTTAAAATCAGGCGCGGCATGGCGCTTCTCTAGTTCCTCCTCTTTAACCAAGACCCAACTAAGAGGGAATACGCTGCCTGGATTTCTGCAAATTATATTTCGCCCCAAGATAGGAAAACCTTTAGCTTTTAAACGAATATCAGGCAAAAAAAAAGTATCCCAATCATTGTAACGGTCTGTTGCCTGGCATTGCCAAGGGGCTTAACACGAAAAAAAAACAAGTTTTTTTAACAAGGGTTTACTGGTTTCCCCAAAGGAGATTAAATTGGGCATAAAAAAATGGCACCAGAGGAAAAAGCCCAAAAAATCGTGGCCCAGATGTACGAAAACGATCCGTTTAGCCAGTGGCTTGGTATAGAACGCCTCGAGATACAAGCTGGGCGTTGTTCCTTGCAGCTATCTATCCGGGCGGAAATGCTCAATGGGTTTGGCATCGCGCATGGCGGCATAACCTACAGCCTGGCCGATAGTGCCCTGGCTTTTGCCTCCAATTCTCGGGGCAAACATGCCTTGAGTGTGGAGACTTCTATTTCTCATACCGCCCCACTATATGAGGGCGACCTCATCACGGCTACTGCTACCGAAGATAGCCTTAGCCAACGCATCGCCTTATATCGGGTGGAGATACATAACCAAAAACAAGAGTTGGTTGCCTTATTTAAGGGGGTAGTTTACCGGAGGAGCGCTGAGTGGAAAGTGTGATAGCTCCTTCAAGCAATTCTGCATTGTCGGTGTGCTTGGCCCTGGCGCAGGCGGCTTGCCTCGCTGGCTGTTTGTTTAGAATAAATCTAAATAGAAATATCCTGCAAACTAAACTAAAAGCCCGATTCTTTTTAAATCGAAAGCTTTCTATATTTGCGCTGTTTTTTGGAAAGCCAACAAATTATTCGCCTGGACCCTTTGAATTGACAGAGAGGCCGGGCATCAACAAATGCAAGGATACGGAATGAAAAACACATTGAGCAAGGCGATTTTTACGCTCGTACTGGTGCTTGCCGCAAATGCCGCCTGGGCCCAAGGCGCGGGCAATGGCGGCAGCAATTTGCTGTTGTACAGCCTGATTGTCATCGCAATATTGGTCTTCTTCTTCATCATAGTGCAGGTGTCGGACAACTTGCTAGTCATCGAGGCCAAGCAATCTGGTTTAGAAAGCAGCGGGGCAAACTATTCGCTCTTTCCGAGCTGGAAAGAACTCTTCCGGCCGCGCTTGCCCGAATTCCTTCAGGACAAGCCGGTCACCGTGCTGAAGCGCGGGCACGATATCCGGCTGAAAGGGGAGGCGGAAAAAGTTGTAGCCCAGGATGCCAACCCGCTCACTTTCGCTATTCAGCCGCCCAACTTCATTGGCGTTTCTCCCATCCCTAAGATAATGGTAGAGGAGGGTACAACGGTAAAAGTGGGCGATTTGCTCTTTTACGATAAAGCCCAACCCGATATCAAGTGGGCGGCGCCAGTCAGCGGCGAGGTCATCGCCATCAAGCGCGGTGAAAAACGCGCTATTGTAGAGGTCGTCATCCTGGCAGATAAAGACCTTCAATACCGCGAGCTGGAAGCTTTCAATCTGGAAGGCAGCACTCGCGAGCAATTGGTGGCTTTCTTGCTCGATGCTGGGGCCTGGCCGCTCATCCGTCAACGCCCCTTCAATGTATTGGCTGATACGGATGAAGCGCCGCGTGATATTTTCATCTCTACCTTTGATACTGCCCCACTGGCACCCGACCTCAACTTCGTAGTGGATGGCCGGGAAGAAGCTTTCCAGAAAGGGCTCGACGTTTTAAACAAACTCACCACCGGCAAGGTCTACCTCGGGGTGGATGGCCGTGGGAAGCAGACGCCGCATAAATCTTTTACAGAAGCCAAAGGGGTTGAGCAGCGTTACTTTCACGGCAAGCACCCGGCTGGCAACGTCGGCGTACAAATCCATCACATCAAGCCCGTGGGCCCGGCAGATAAAGTCTGGACTCTGGGCGTACAAGAAGTCATCACCCTGGGCTGCCTCTTTACGGAGCGCCGTTTCAATGCTGCCCGCGTTGTTGCTATCACTGGCGCCGAGCTGAATGCCCCCAAATATGTGCACACTTATATTGGTGCACAAGTGGGCGGCTTGGTCAAAGGCAATCTGTCGCACGATCATATACGCCTGATTTCCGGCGACGTGCTTTCCGGCAGCCAGAAAAGCGCCGAGCAATTCCTGGATTTTTACGATGATCAGATTACCGTAGTGCAGGAAGGCGACGACTTTGAGCTCTTCGGCTGGTTGTTGCCCTCGCTCAACACCCCTAGTATTTCCAAGACTTTCCCTTCTGCCTTCTTGCCAAATATGAAGTTTAGGGCAGAAACCAATACTCATGGCGAAAAACGCGCTTTTGTAGTTACCGGCAGTTACGAGCAGGTACTGCCCATGGATATCATCCCCCAGGAATTGTTTAAGTCAATCCTGATCGGGGATTTCGAAAAAATAGAGGGCTTGGGTATTTACGAACTCTGCGAAGAGGATGTTGCCCTGTGCGAGTTTGTCTGCGTATCCAAGCAGCCCATCCAGGAAATCCTGCGCAAAGGGCTGGAAATGATGCGCGAGCAGGCTTAATTTAGATTTGAAAACCAGAACATTTAATCTCACTACCATAGAGATATGAAAAAAGCATTATTGACCCTTTTTAAGCGGATTGAACCCGACAAGAAAAAATCGCCGTTTTTGCACACCCTCTTCGACGGCTTTTTCACCTTTGCTTTTTCACCCGATACGGTGACTAAAGGTGGTGTACACATCCGCGACGGCATGGACCTCAAGCGGCAGATGGTGCACGTGGTGTTTGCCCTGGGTATCCTCTATTTGTTTGGTATGTACAATGCCGGGCACCAGCATTTCCTGGCGCTGGGCGAGCATACCGGTTTCTTGCAAGCTTTTCACCTCAAGCTCTTCTACGGCTTGATTTTGCTCATCCCCATCTTCGTAGTGACGCACGTCGTCGGCTTGGGGATCGAGTTTTTCTACGCCTACAAAAAAGGTCACGGCATTGAAGAGGGCTTTCTGGTCTCCGGCGCTTTGATCCCGCTGATTATGCCGCCAGATATCCCCTTGTGGATACTGGCTCTTTCTGTAGCTTTTGCCGTATGGATCGGCAAAGAAGCTTTCGGAGGTACGGGCATGAATATTCTGAACATCGCGCTATTGTCCCGCGTATTCGTCTTCTTCGCTTACCCCACTTACATCTCAGGCGATGAGGTATGGGTAGCCGGCCTGGAAAAAGCGTCGGCTGGCGCAGCGGCGACCTACGGCTGGATCCACCTCAATGTGTTCAACCCGCTCTTTGAGTCCTTCGGCTGGGCGCTCTTCAACCCAGCAGCTACGGTAGTAGATGGGTATACTGGCGCTACCCCCATGGCCCTGGCTTTCCAGGGGGGGTGGCAGGCGGTGACCGAAACCTATACGGAATCCCAGATGCTTTGGGGCGTTATCCCCGGCTCGCTGGGCGAGACCTCCAAGCCGCTGATTATTGCCGGGGCCCTTTTCCTGGTGCTGACAAAAATCGCCGATTGGCGCATCATGCTCTCCATGGTCGGCGGAGCCGTGGCGATGTCGCTCTTGTTCAATGCCTGGGGTGCTACTGATTTCATGAACGTGCCCTGGTACTACCAATTTTACATCGGCAGTTTCTGGTTTGCCATGGCCTTTATGGCTACCGACCCGGTAACCGCCTCAGCGACGGCTACCGGCAAATGGATTTATGGCTTCCTCATCGGCTTCATCGGCATGATTATCCGGGTATTGAACCCGGCATATCCCGAAGGCTGGATGCTGGCCATCTTGTTCATGAACGTCTTTGCACCGCTGATCGACTATTATGTCCTGGAGGCAAATATCAAGCGCCGCCTGAAGCGTGCGAAAGTGGCTGCCTAGGGCACGAATAGGAATAAATTGCATTACTAAAAACATATAGAATCGTGAATAGCCCAAAATACATCCTCGGTTTCATCCTCATCATGACGACGGTGGTAGCCGTGGCGCTTACTGGCCTGCGCGAAGCGACCAAGGAAAAGTCCGCGATGAATGAGGATATTTTCAACAAGCGGGCCGTCTTGTCGGCAGTCGAAGATTACCTCCCCGAAGGCAAGAAGGTCAGCAACCTTTTGGATGCAGAGGTAGCCGCTCTGTTTGAGAAAATGGAGCAACCCGTGCTGGACATGCAAGGCAATATCATCGAAGGGGAAAAAGCAGAATCTATCGACATGGCCCGCGAGCGCAAAAAGCCGGAAGCGGATCGCCGCCTGCCCTTGTACATCTACGAGCACGAGGGAGAGCGCTTTTACATCCTTGCGGTGCGCGGTAATGGCCTGTGGGACGAAATATGGGGCAATGTCGCCTTGAAAAACGACCTCAATACCATCGCTGGTGCCGCTTTTGACCACAAAGGGGAAACGCCTGGCCTGGGGGCAGAGATTAAAGATAATCCCAGTTTTGCCGAACAATTTGAAGGGAAAATGATATATAAGGATGGGGAGTACGTCTCGATCAAAGTCCGCAAAGGCGGAGCGCGAGATGAAAGCCACGAAGTGGATGGCATCTCCGGCGCGACGGTAACCGCTGATGGCGTCAGCGAGATGTTGTATCGGGGCATCAAGTACTATCAACCGTTTTTGGATAACCTCAAGCAGCAACAGGGCTTGTTGGTGCAATAATCAAATTATCGGCGCTTTGCTCCGGTGCGAGGCAGCGCTTCACAATGGTCAAAATATAGAACAATGGCTGAGACTGCTGTAAAAGTAAAAGAGAATGAGCCTCTGCTCCCATTTGGGAAAAAGGAGCGCAAACTGATTACCGACCCTTTGAACGACAACAACCCGATTACCGTGCAGGTACTGGGCATCTGCTCTGCCCTGGCAGTCACCTCCTTGGTATATCCGTCCTTGGTGATGTCGGTAGCAGTAGTATTTGTGACTTGTTTTTCAAGTTTGTTCACTTCGCTGATCCGCAATTACATCCCCAAGCAGGTGCGCATGATCGTGCAATTGGTCATCATCGCCAGCCTGGTTACCGTGGTGGAGCTGGTACTGAAGTACCTTAACTATCCGGTTTATAAGCAGCTTTCGGTTTACATCGGGTTGATTATCACCAACTGTATCGTGATGGGGCGCCTGGAAGCCTTTGCCATGGCCAACAAACCCTGGCGTTCCTTCCTGGATGGCCTGGGCAATGGCCTGGGCTATGGCGCCATCCTGGTCATGGTGGGCGTCGTCCGGGAGATTTTCGGCAAGGGCAGCCTTTTTGCTGGCAGCCCGATCGAGCTCAAAATCATCGGGCCTACCGCCGATTACCTGATCAACACAACTCAGAGTGTACTCTTTGGATGGTACACCAACAACAACCTGATGGTATTGCCTGCTGCCGCCATGTTCATTATTGGCATCATGATTTGGATCCAGCGCAGCTTCAATACCAAGCTGGTGGATGTGTCTTGATAAAGCTGCGAGTCGCGAGATGCGAGATACGAGATGCGAGATGGCTCGAAACTCGAAACTCGCAGCTCGAAACTAATCAAATAGTACTAAACTTTAAACCAATTCAAGCCGCGCCTGCCGGGCAGCGGCCAGCAGTTCAAAAACATCAGACATGGAATTCCTGAATACCTTCATAAAAGCAGCCTTCATCGAGAACCTGGTTTTGGCCTATTTCTTGGGGATGTGCTCCTATCTGGCCGTATCCAAGAGCGTGAAAACGGGCTTCGGCCTGGGCCTGGCAGTCATTTTCGTCTTGGGCATCACCATGCCCATCAACTGGCTGATCAATGAATACCTGCTCAGTGAGAGCGGCATCTTTGGTATGGACCTCACCTTCCTGCGTTTCATCCTCTTCATCGCAGTTATCGCTTCGATGGTACAATTGGTGGAGATGGTCGTGGAAAAAGTTTCGCCGGCCCTGTATGCCGCCCTGGGGATCTTTCTGCCGCTCATCACGGTAAACTGTGCCATTTTGGGCGGATCGCTCTTCATGGTGTCGCGGGAGTACAATTTTTCCAACTCGCTGGCCTTTGGCCTGGGCGGCGGCTTTGGTTGGTTCCTGGCTATTATCGCCATCGCGGCCATCCGGGAGAAGATACGCTATTCCAACGTGCCGCCAGCTTTGCGCGGCCTGGGTATGGCCTTCATCCTGACCGGATTGATGGGGATCGCCTTTATGAGCCTGATGGGTATCGACCCGGCGGCTTTTGCTTCTAAGTAAGCAAAGATTGAAACAAGAAATTAAACTTACACTGATACCATGACGACTATCATATTTGCTGTTATCGTCTTCAGCCTTGTTATCCTGGCTCTATCCTTCATGCTCATCTTTGCAAGGAAGAAGCTGGTGCCACAAGGCGATGTCAAGATTATTATCAATGGTGACGAGGAGAACCCCCTGCTGGTGTCTCCGGGCAGCTCCTTGCTGTCTGCCCTATCCGATAAAAATGTTTTTCTGCCCTCAGCCTGCGGCGGCGGCGGCACCTGTGCCATGTGCGAGTGCCACATCGACGAAGGTGGCGGCGATGTGCTGCCCACCGAGCTCAACCACCTCACCCGCCGCGAAGTGGCCGAGCACAAACGCCTGGCCTGCCAGGTTAAAGTGCGGCAGGACATGCGCATCCGTGTGCCAGAGGAAATCTTTGGCATCAAGAAGTGGGAATGCGAAGTGGTCTCCAACTACAACGTAGCTTCTTTTATCAAAGAGTTCGTGGTAAAACTGCCGGAAGGCGAATCCCTGGATTTCCAGTCGGGGGGCTATATCCAAATCGATGTGCCTAAAATCACGGTCGAGTTCAAAGATATGGACATTGCTGCCCACCCGGAACACCATCCCGGAGAGCCTGACAAATTCCGCAGTGAGTGGGATAAATTCAAACTCTGGGATTTAAAGATGGTCAATGATGAGGAGCAATTCCGCGCTTATTCTATGGCGAATCACCCGGCAGAAGGGGATATCATCATGTTGAATATCCGGATTGCTACGCCGCCCTGGGATCGGGTTGCCAACAACTGGATGGCTGTCAACCCCGGGGTGTGTTCCTCTTATGTCTTTGGCTGCAAACCCGGCGATAAGGTGATGATTTCAGGGCCTTACGGCGAATTCTTCATCAAGCCCACCCAAAAGGAAATGGTTTATATCGGTGGCGGTGCTGGTATGGCACCTCTGCGCTCGCACCTCTTCCACCTGTTCCATACCTTGAAGACTACCGACCGCAAGGTTTCTTTTTGGTATGGCGGCCGCACCCGGCGCGAGCTGTTCTACATCGAGCAGTTCCGCGAAATCGAGAAGCAGTTCCCCAACTTCAAGTTCTATGTGGCCCTCGACAACCCGCTGCCCGAAGACAACTGGCAGGTCAAGGAGAATATTGACGCCCCGGGCGATGGTTTCAAAGGCTTTATCATGCCGGTGCTTTATGAGCAGTATCTGAAGAATCACCCCGAGCCTGAAGAGGTGGAGTACTACTTCTGCGGCCCGCCCCTGATGAACGCTTCGGTCATCAAAAGCCTGGACGAACTGGGCGTACCCGAATCAAATATTGCTTTCGACGACTTCGGCGGATAGCGCTGAGCCCGTCTTTGCATCAA
>CAYSPJ010000115.1:0-15872 GCA_964432875.1 uncultured Phaeodactylibacter sp.
TGTTATGCCTCATCCTCCCAATCCTCGGGCATATCTGCCAGTTCATAACCGGCGGTCTCCTCGAAGTGTGTAGCTGGCAAATCTTCAGCGCCATGGGCGAGCGCTTTAAGGGGACTGAGGAAGGCAATGACCAGCAGGCCTACGAGGGTACACAAGATGGCGATACCCGTAAAAACAGCCTTTTCGCCGACCTGCTGCGCGAGCTCCCCCAAGACTCCGGCCAGCTTATTGCCCAGGCCGATGGCCGCGAAATAAAACCCCATCATAATGGCGCCATAGCGCGCAGGCGCCAGTTTGGTGATGAAAGACATGGCCACGGGCGAGGCGCATAATTCACCGACCGTATGGAAGAGGTAGGCTATCGCCAACCAATACATAGCCGACTCGCCACGCAGGCCGTATTGGACGGCGGCGCCGGTCATAAACAGGAAGCCCCAGCCCATGATGATGATGCCGATGGCGATTTTGAAGATCGAAGAGGCTTCCCGCCCTTGCTTTTTCAGCCGCAGCCAGAATAGGCCGATGGGGATGCCCAGCAGGATGATGAAAAAGGGGTTGAGGGAGAGGAACCAGGGGGCCGGCAGCTCGAAGCCGCCCAGCATGCGGTTGGTTTTTTGCTGGGCATATAAGTTCATCAGCCCTTCGGTTTGTTCAAAGGCGCCCCAGAATAGGACGATGAGCAATAAAGCGATGAAAAGCAGCAGCAGCCGTCCTCGTTCTATCTGGTTGGCATTCTGGTAGAGGGCGATGCCCAGCCCGGCAGCCCAGCCAGCACCGATGCAGAGCAGGCCGTAGCCCCATTGGCCTTGCCCCAGCAGGTACAGCCCGATCAGCAAAGCTGCCAGTGTAGCTGCCAAGGGCAAGCGGCTCTGGAAAACCTGGCCAAAGAGATGGCTTTCAGCCCGCAGGCTTTCCCGGGAAGGTGCTTCGCCTATGCCGGGAAAGTGCTTTTGCCCCAGGAGGAAAGCTGCCAGCCCCAACAGCATGGCCAGCCCTGCCAGCCCAAAGCCCAGCCGCCAGCCATGAACCGAACCGATCCAGCCGATGAGCAGCGCGCCCAGGAAAGTGCCGATATTGATGCCGATGTAAAACAGGGTGAAACCCACGTCCCGCTGCCCATCGCCGGGCCGATACAGGCTGCCGACCATGGCGCTGATATTGGGCTTCAGGCAGCCAGCACCCAGGATGATGAAGGCCAGGCCTGTATAGAATGTTGTTATCCATTGCAAAGCCAGCAGCGTCAGGCCAATGCAGAGCAAGATGCCCCCCAGCAATACCCCGCGCTTCTGCCCTAGCCAGCGGTCGGCCAGCAGCCCGCCGGGGATGGCCGCCACATAGACCAGCATGGCATACCAGCCGAAAAGCGACAGCGCCTCGGCATTGGTCCAGCCAAAGCCTGGATTGCTGCCAGTGGCCTGGGCGACAAAGAACAGCACCAGGATGCCCTGCATCCCATAGAAGGCAAAACTGCCCCACAATTCAGTGGAAAACAGGTAAATAAGCCCGGCAGGATGACCGAACAACCTGGGCCCGTCGTAGTTATATGCCGCTGGCTTGGCCATAGCGCAAGGTATTTGTTTTGTACAAACGGCTAAAAATAGCAGTTTTTGAGCAGCCGCCTCCACCCTGGGCAACTTTATTTTAGCCAACAAACATTTCCAACCGCTATTTTTCTGATTTTCATACTTCTTCTTACCTTCGTGGTCGTTTTGCGATTTCAGAGGGGCTTGCCCCATAGTCGCCATCGTAATGCCCAAACAAACATGATTGCATACATCAAAGGAGAGATAACCCACAAAAGCCCGACCTTCATTATCGTAGAGGCCGCCGGGCTAGGTTATCACATCAATATCAGCCTCTACACCTACGCCAGGGTGGAGAAGCTGGAATCCGTCAAGATACTGACCCATTTGCATATCAAAGAAGATGCCCATACGCTTTACGGCTTTGCCGATTCGGCCGAGCGCAGCCTCTTCGTCCACCTGATTTCTGTATCTGGCATCGGGCCCAATACTGCCCAACTCATCCTTTCGTCGATGAACCCTGATGAACTGCGCGCTGCTATCATCGGCGAAGATGTGAACGCCCTGCAGCGCCTCAAAGGCGTCGGGCCTAAGACCGCCAAGCGCATCATCCTGGATTTGAAAGACAAAATGATGAAGGATAGCGGGGGGGAGCCCATCGCCTTGGTACCCCAGCACAATACGATCCGGGAAGAGGCGTTATCTGCCTTGGTCGCATTGCAATTCAACCGTATTCAGGCGCAGAAGGCACTGAACAGGATACTCAACGACAAGCCGGGCGTTGCTGGCGTGGAGGAACTAATAAAACTGGCGCTCAAAGAGCTGTCCTGATTGATGCCTGCCCTTGCTGGGCCTATTTCCTCAAAATGCATTTATGTTAAAATCGGGCTAAATAACAGGAAGGCCACTTTGCTTGCGTTTTAGGGGAATAATTAGCTGAACAGGAATTGATAAACATAAGGAATGCTTTGATTTTCAGTGGTTTGATTTAGGGTTGCCCTGTCGGCATGCCCGAAATATTCGGCCACAGCAGAGTCCCATGCTAAATTGTTATGAACAGAATACTTTTACCTTCTAGCCTTTTTCTCGGGATAGCAACTCTTGCCCTCAGTGCGGTAGACTACAGCGCCGGCCATAAAGGCCCACTGGCACCTCCCCGCGCTGCCATCGAAGAGCATGGCGCAGCCCTCTCCAGCGCAAATGAAAGCCCCGCTGCCATGGAAAAGCCTGCCCCTCTGCCATACAACCCGCTGGCCCTCCCTGAAGCCGTGGCTCTGGCGCCTGAAGCGCCAGATACCATCCCGGATATCCAGGACCGCTACGGCGATTTTTTCACTAACCCCAATACTAACCTTATTGACCTGGACGACCCCAGCAGCGTTAATAAAAGCATTGAATACGATCCAGTCACTGGGCAGTACATCATCACTGAGCGCATTGGCGACGACTTCTTCCGCCCTCCCAGCTACATGTCCTTTGAAGAATACTTCAATCAGCGCCAAAAACAAGAAGAACGCGACTACTTCAACCAGCTGGCCGGCGTCAGTACGGGCAAAGGGGTGAGCGCCCTGGACCCCATCGCCAAAATCGATGTCAAAGACAATCTCCTGGACCGCCTCTTCGGGGGTACTGAGGTGGATATCCGGCCCCAGGGCAATATCGACCTCATCTTCGGGGTGGATATCTCCAGGGTGGAAAACCCTATCCTTACGGAGCGGCAGCGTACCGTGGGCGGCTTTAATTTTAACATGAATATCAACATGAACGTCACGGGCAAGATTGGCGAAAAATTGACCCTGACGACCAATTACAATACCAACGCCACCTTCAACTTCGACAACCAAATCAAACTAGACTATAATAGCGACAACTTTGCAGGTGGCGAAGATGCCATCTTGCAGAAAATCGAGGCCGGCAACGTCAGCCTGCCCTTGCGTGGCAATCTCATCCAGGGGGCGCAAAGCCTTTTTGGCCTGAAAACGGAGATGCAGTTTGGCCACCTGCGCCTGACGGCTATTGCCTCTCAGCAAAAATCTCAGCAGAACAATATCCGCGTAGAGGGTGGTGCTCAAATCCAGCAGTTTGAAGTTTATGCTGATGAGTACGACGAAAACCGCCACTTCCTCCTGTCCTTCTTCAACCGCGATAACTTCGAGCGCTCGCTGATCAACCTGCCGCAGGTCAATACGCTGTTTAAAATCAAAAAGCTCGAAGTCTGGATTACCAACAACCGCAACGAAGTAGTCGATGTGCGCGATATCGTAGCCCTGGCGGACTTGGGGGAGGCTCAGCGCTTGGTCAGTCCGGATAAGGTAACCCCCAATCCCACCTGGAACCGGCGCGACCTGATTGACAACAAGCCCCTGCCCGACAACTCGGCAAACGACCTCTACGGCCGCATCCTGGCTAAAGGCGAAGACGCCCGCGATATCGACAAAGCCGTACAGGCCCTGCAAACAGAATTTGGTTTGCAACAAGCCCGCGACTTTGAGAAGGTCAGCGCCCGCCGCTTGCGCGAAACGGAATATACCTTCCACCCCGAGCTGGGCTTTATCTCCGTCAACATCAACGTGCAGCCAAACCAGGTGCTGGGGGTCGCTTTTGAATACGAATACAACGGCAACATCTACCGCGTGGGGGAAATGTCGATCAATAGCGGTACCGTGGGCGCCGATACCACCGACCTGACCCCCAAAGTGCTCTTCGTGAAAATGCTGAAAAGCACGACTCAGCGCACCGACGTGCCCACCTGGGATTTGATGATGAAAAACGTCTATTCCATCGGCGCTTTTCAGGTCAACCCTCAGGATTTTCGCCTGGATATTTTTTATGACGACCCTGGCGCGGGCCAAAAGCGCTTCCTGCCAGAGACCAACCTGGCCGGCCAGCCGCTGCTGCGCGTCTTCAACCTGGACAACCTCAACACCCAAGGCGATCCCCAACCCGATGGCATCTTCGACTTCGTGCCCGGCGTAACCATCAACCCTCGCAACGGGCGCATCATGTTCCCCGTGCTAGAGCCCTTTGGCGATGCTCTTGGCAACTTGATTGATGATGAGCTGCTGCGCCGGAAATACGTTTACGACTCCCTTTATCGCACCACCCTTTTCCTGGCCCAGGAATCAGCTGAACAAAACCGTTTCATCATCCGTGGGGAATATAAATCGAGCGTATCTTCGGAAATTTCCCTGGGGGCCTTCAATATCCCACCCGGTTCGGTGAGCGTGACGGCTGGCGGCCAGCGCCTCGTTGAAGGCGTGGATTATGAGGTGGATTATAACATCGGCAAGGTACGCATCCTCAACGATGCCCTGCTGCAATCCGGGGTACCCGTTAATGTATCCTTTGAAGACAACACCCTTTTCGGCTTCCAGGCGAAAACCATGATTGGTTTGCGGGCAGACTATGCCTTGGGCAAAGATATCAACCTTGGCGCCACTTTCTTGCAGCTTTTCGAGCGCCCTTTCACTCAAAAGGTAAATGTGGGCGAAGACCCCATCAACAACAAAATATTCGGAGTGGACCTCAATATGAGCAAGCCAGCTCCCTGGTTGACCCGGGCAGTGGATGCCTTGCCTTTCCTTTCCACCAAAGAGGCCTCAAATATAACGGTAGCGCTGGAAGCAGCGGCTTTGAGGCCCGGCCATGCCCGCGCCATCAACCTCAATACTCAAGACAAAGGCGGGGTAGTCTATATCGACGACTTTGAAGGCAGCGGCAGCTCCTTCGACTTGCGCGTGCCTGCCAACCGCTGGTATATTTCCGGTACGCCCCAAAACGACGAACAAAACAACAACCCCCTCTTCCCGGAAGCTGGCTTAATCAACGACCTGCGCTTCGGCGCCAACCGGGCTTTGCTGAATTGGTACCGCCTAGACCCTATTGCTCGTGGTACCAGTGATGAGAATAACCCTTATACCAGTTTGGTACCACAGACGGAGGTCTTCCCCAACTTGACCGTAACGCCCAACCAGTTGCCCAACGTGCAGACTTTTGACCTGGCTTATTACCCCAGTGAAAGGGGGTCTTACAACTTTGACCTGCCGCAGGGCTACCCCGGTTATACCCGTGGCGTAGAAACTGCCGACGGGACCATCCGCCTGCGAGACCCACAAACCCGCTGGGCTGGTATCACGCGGGCCTTGACCACCAACGACTTCCAAACGGCTAATATCGAATTCCTCGAATTTTGGTTGTTGAGCCCCTTCCTCGATACCTTGGGCTCTGCCAATCCCGACCCTGATTACGAACGCCGCCAGGGCGACCTGTACATCAACCTCGGCAATATCTCCGAAGATGTGTTGCGGGATTCCCGCCTCTTTTTTGAAAACGGCTTGCCGGGCCCCGCCAGCCCCGACCGCCGCACGGACGATACCCCCTGGGGGCGGGTGCCGGTCTCCCAACAGATTGTACGCGCCTTCGACAACGATGTCGCCACGCGCGAAAGGCAAGACCTCGGCCTCGATGGCCTGGACAATGACGAAGAGCGAGTGAAGTTTGCCAACTACATTGCGGCCATCGCCGCGGAGAATCAGGCAGCTGCAGATATGGTGAGCCAGGACCCCGCTGGCGATGATTTCCTTTACTACCGGGACCCCAGCCTCCCCGCTGGCGCCGGCGTGCTGGAGCGCTACAAGCGCTTCAACAATACCGAAGGCAACTCCGGCTCCAACGAGTCCAATGATGTGCGGCAGACCGCAACCAATATCCCCGATTCGGAAGATATCGACCAGGACAATACCCTGAACGAAACGGAAGCTTATTTTCAGTACAAAATCTCCTTCCGGGCAGACCCTTCCAACCCTCGCGAGATCGATATGGCCAATACGCCTTTCATCACCGACCGCCGGGAAAGCCAGGACGGGCGCCGCGTCTGGTATCGCTTCCGCATCCCGCTCGATGGGCCCGAGAAAAAAGCCATCGGCGGTATCCGCGACTTCCGTTCGATCCGCTTTATGCGCATGTATATGCACAACTTCGAAGCGCCGGTCGTGTTGCGTTTTGCCCGCCTGGAGCTGGTGCGCAACCAGTGGCGCCGCTACCGGGGCGACCTGACCGAGCTCAATGGCCCTGCCATCCCAGTCTGTAAGGCCGATTCGACCAATTTTAGCGTGGATAACGTCAATATCGAAGAAAATAATGGCCGCCAGCCTTTCAACTACGTGCTGCCCGAGGGGATCCAGCGCGAACAAGCCATCGGCGTTTTTGCCGCCCTGCAAAACGAGCAGTCTCAATTGATGCAAGTCCGCAACCTTTGCGATGGGGATGAGCGGGCCATTTTCAAAATCATCAATATGGACATGCGCGTCTATGAGCGCTTCAAGATGTTTGTCCATGGCGAAGAGCTCGGTAGCCCGGTGCCCGATGGAGCGCTATCGGTTTATGTGCGTTTAGGCAGCGATTTTAAAAACAACTACTACGAGTACGAAATACCGCTGACCATGTCGAAGCCGGAGCGCCTACCGGCCAACCCCAACAGCGCGGAATACAAGCTCGAAGTCTGGCGCCCTGAAAATGAGTTTGATTTTCAACTGGAAGAATTGGTCGACCTCAAAAAAGAACGCAATGAAACGGGGGCGCCGCTAAATGCCGAGTACATCAAAGACCTCATCAAGGATGGGGTTACCCACCGGGTGAAGATACGTGGCAATCCTACTATTGGCCCGGTCAAGGTCGTCATGGTGGGCATACGCAACAACTACGATTTTGACAACGTGCCCTACGATGCGGAAATATGGATCAATGAAATGCGCCTGACCGGCCTTGATGAACGGGGCGGGGCTGCTGCTACCGGGCGGATTGATGCGCAGTTGGCAGATTTTGGCAGCATCACTTTGGCTGGCAATATCAGCTCCATCGGCTTTGGAGCTATTGACCAGAAAGTGCAGGAACGGCAGCGCGAACAGATCAGTGGCTTTGACTTGGCAGCCAATTTTAACCTCGATAAATTTTTCCCCGAAACCTGGGGGCTGCGCCTGCCCTTCTACGCCCAGTATTCCAACGTGACCCGCACCCCAGAGTTTGACCCTTACGATCTGGATATCCGGCTCAAAGACAAAATCAGGCTGGCGGATAATGACGCTGAACGGGACTCGCTGCGCGCGCAGGCTCAGGATGTGACCATTATCAAGAGTTACAACTTGACCAACGTGCGCAAGGATCGCAGCAGCCGCGGTGGGCTGCCCATGCCCTGGAGCATCTCCAACTTCAGCGCCAGCTATTCTTTTACTGAAACGACCAACCGAACCCCCATCATCGAGTTTGATGAAGAACAACGCCATATCGGCGCGCTGGATTATCTCTACACCATGCCTGCCAAAACTATCCAGCCTTTTAAAAACCTCAAGAGCAAGCACCTGAAGCTGATTTCGGAGTTCAACTTCAATCCTCTGCCGAATTCCTTCAGCTTCAGCTCGATCATGAACCGCACTTTCCAGACCACCCGCTACCGCTTCGCCGGCGTGGACCCGCGCTTCAACACCTTCTTCAACAAGCGCTTTACCTGGGAGCGGAGTTACGACTTGCAATGGGACCTTACCCGTTCGCTGAAATTCAACTTCAGCGCCATCAATTCCGCCGTCATCGACGAGCCGTATGAAACGCAACTTATCGAAGATTTCGGCTTCGAGCGGGCCCGCCAGATCCGGCGGGATAGCATCTGGACGAA
This sequence comes from uncultured Phaeodactylibacter sp., assembly GCA_964432875.1. GTDB lineage: Bacteria > Bacteroidota > Bacteroidia > Chitinophagales > Saprospiraceae > JACJYE01. The sequence goes on from CAYSPJ010000115.1 coordinate 8,191, forward strand.
TATCCAGCAATTTGGCCGGCCAAAGAATTACCAGCACAACCTCAACGTGAGCTACAACCTGCCTTTGCGGCACCTGCCCATCGTGGGAGATATGATTACGGCAAAGGTACAGTACACCGGTGGGTACAATTGGGCGGCAGCGGCGCTGAATATGGATAGCCTGGGCAATGTCATTCAAAACAACCAGAACCGCACCGGCAACGTGGATCTCAATTTTGAGAAACTCTATGACAAAATTGGCTATCTGCGCAAAATCAACCGGGGCAAGGCAGCCGCCCGGCCTACCCGCCCGGGCCAGCAGCCTGGCCAGCCGGCAAGGCCGGGCGCGCCTGCCGCTGATGCCGATAAGAAAAAGAAAGACCGCGAACTGAGCGACATCGAGTACATCCTGGTGCGCCCCTTATTGATGATGCGGCGGGCACGGCTCAATTATACCGAGCAGTTTTCTACCACCCTGCCTGGCTACATGCCTCAATCGGGCATCCTGGGCATGACCGATTTCAGCTCCCCAGGCTGGGGCTTCGTCGCCGGTTGGCAGCCCAATATCCGTACCCTGACCGACGACCAGCGCTTCAACCCCAACCTTGGCAATCTAAAAGGGGACTGGCTGCGGGAAAACGCCGATTGGATAACCCCCAGCGTCTTCCACAACCGCGAGGTCATCCAGCAATATTCGCAAAACTTTGACGCCCGCGCTACCATCGAGCCTTTCAAAGATTTCCGCATCGACCTGGAGATGACCAAGACCTACTCGGAGACTTATACCGAAACTTTCAAGGATACTTCCTTGATAGATGGTACCCAGTTGGTCCATACGGTACCCATTACGATTGGCCAGATGCAGGTCTCCTATTTCGCGATGAATACCTTCTTCCAGGATAGCCGGGATGAGATCATCAACTTGTTTAAAAAGTTTGAAGGCAATCGCGAAATCATCTCCCAGCGCCTGGGGGTGGGCGAACACGATGATGAAAACCTGGCCGACCGCGGCTTTACCCGCGGCTTCGGAGCTACTCAGCAGGACGTTATCCTGCCGGCTTTCATCGCGGCCTATTCCGGTGAAGATGCCAGTGCTGTGGATTTGAATATCTTCAACACCATGCCCAACCTCAACTGGCGCCTTACCTACAACGGTTTGTCCCAAGTGGGGTTCTTCAAAGACATCTTCACCAACTTCTCGCTCACACATGGTTATCGCAGTTCGCTGGCGGTCAGTAATTTCCGTTCCAGCTTGCCCTACTTGGCTACGCTGGCTGACGAACCCATCGACACCATCAGCTTCAACTTCTACCCGCGCCTGGAAATTTCAGACATCATCATCCAGGAGGCCTTCTCACCGCTGATTGCCATCAGCGCTACCTTGAAAAACGGCATGTCTTTGAATGTCGATTACAAAAAATCACGCGGCTTGGCCCTGAGCACCGTCAATTATCAGCTCAACGAGACGCAGACTAAGGAGATCGTCTTTGGCTTCGGCTATTTGTTGCGCAATGTGGACCTCCCCTTCCTCACGGGCAGCAAAAAGGGCAAGGGCAGCAGCCGGGATAATGCTGGCCAAACGACCCAACCCCAACAGCCCGGTGGCCGTGGCGGCGGACGCGGACGCGGCTTGCAGGGCAAGGACCTGGACATCAATTTCAATTTGTCGCTGCGCGACGACGTCACCTATGCCCACCGCCTGGATGAAGGCATCTTTGAGCCGACCCGTGGCAACTATGCCCTGAGCCTCTCGCCTTCGGCCGAGTACCAGATCAACCGACAGTTGTCGCTACGCTTATTCTTCGACTACCGGCGCAACGTGCCGAAGACCTCAGCCGGGTTTCCGCGCACCGATACCTCCGGAGGGATCATGGTCAGCTTTAGGTTGAATTAATCGCGCAAACCAGTAAGCACAGCACAGCTCCCGAAAGCCCTGAGTGGTTTTCGGGAGCTTTTTTTTACCCCAAGGCTACCAGGCATAAGGCGATGCGTGCGCATTGCAAACTTGTGCCGGCTTTGACATTGCCAGGCTAAACGATTGTGATAAGGTATCAGCTGGATTAAGAGCTTGTTCAGGATGTGGTTTTAAAGCGTAACTTAGCAGCCTTGAATAGCATAAAAACAGCAGCTGAAATGAAAAAAGAGCAACTTGTCAAAACAGAAGCACTTCAGGGCGCGACGGCTAACTCCAACTGGCGGGAAGAAGCGGAAGCAGTGCTAATCCGCTATTGCCATGAATTTTCACCGGTTTTGATCAGCCGGGCCGAAGGCTCTTATATTTATACGGAGGATGGGCGGGCCATCCTGGACTTTACTTCCGGGCAGATGTGCTCCGTGTTTGGGCACAACCACCCCGAAGTAGTCAAGGCGATTGAGAAAGCCGCTCAGCATAGCCTGCATCTGTTGAGCACTATGCTTTCTCCGCCAGTCATCGAATTTTGCCGGGCCTTGACGGATCTGCTGCCCGAAGGGCTGGACAAGGCCATTCTGCTCAATACCGGCGCAGAGTCCAACGAAGTCGCTTTACGGATGGCCAAACTGGCGACGGGCGGGTTTGAAGTGCTGGGTTTTGCCGGCTCCTGGCATGGCCTGACGGCGGGTGCCCAATCCAGCTCTTATGCGGGTACCCGGCATGGCTACGGCCCGGTGATGCCAGGCACACGCGCCTTGCCGGCACCCTATGCCTATCGCTGCCCGGTGCGCCATTGCCAGGGCACCTGCGACCATACCTGCCTGGAAGTAGGCATGGAAATGGCCGATCAACAATCGGTGGGGGCTATGGCGGCGGTCATCATCGAGCCGATACTGAGCGCAGCGGGCATCATCGATTTGCCGGAAGGCTATATGACTAAGCTCAAAGCTTATTGCGAGCAGCGCGGCATGATGCTCATCCTCGATGAGGCACAGACAGCCATGGGGCGCACTGGCTACGCCTTTGCCTTCGAGCGCGATGGTATCGCACCGGATTTCCTGACGCTCTCCAAAACCCTGGGTGGCGGCTTGCCGCTATCAGCTACAGTAACTAGCCGCGCCATTGAAGAGCTTTGCTATTCGCGAGGCTTTATCTACATCACCTCCCACGTTTCCGATCCCTTGCCGGCAGAGGTGGGCTTGGCCATGCTGCGCGTGATGGAGGCGGAAAAATTAGTGGAAAGAGCACAGCAGCAGGGGGCCTACTTGAAAGCGCAGCTCCAGGCGCTACAGGCCCGCCACGAGTGCATCGGCGACGTGCGTGGCCAGGGCTTGCTGCTAGGGGTGGAGATCGTTTCCGACCGCGAAAAGCGGAAACCTGCTCCAGAATTGGGTTTCCGCATCATGGAGCGCTGCCTGGAGCTAGGGCTCAGCATGAATATCGTTCGCCTGCCGGGCATGGGCGGTGTATTCCGCATCGCGCCTCCGCTCACGGTGAGCACCGCAGAGCTGGATCTGGGCGTCGCTATCCTCGACCAGGCCATCGGGGAATGTTGGGATGCTGGAAAATAGGCAGGGCGTTTTGTCCCGGACGAGATGTGGCGCAGTGGCATCCTGCAAAGAGCGGCCCACATCCCGTCTGAGCGAGGTGGCCTACGCTGACGTCCAACCGCCGGCTGTTGTTTCCTGCTTCAATATGTTAATCTTTTATTATTGTTCAGCTTATGTTTGGGGCGAGTGCGGGCTTGCTCTATTTTTGTGGCTCTAAATCAGGATTTTTATGAAAAATATACTATGGGCAGCACTCTTTGGCCTGATAGCGCCTGTGGCGCAGGCCCAGATGGCCGAAATACCAGTGCAATGGTCTTACGAGGCAGAGCAGCTTGCTGATGGGGAAACCGCGCTGGTTTTTACCGCTACGATCCGCCCCGGCTGGTATCTATATTCGCAGCATATTGAAGAAGGCGGGCCTATCCCGACAAGCGTTGTTTTCAATGAAAGCGATGAGCTCGAGCTCGTTGGCGAAACCGAAGAATCTGGCGATAAAGTAGAAGGCATGGACAGCATCTTCGGCATGTACATCGCCAAGTTTAAGGGTGAAGCCCAGTTTCGGCAGCGGGTGAAACTGCGCCCGGGCCAACAAACAGTGAGCGGCTATGTAGAATTTATGACCTGCGACGATGAGATGTGCCTGCCGCCTACCCAATGGGAATTTACTTTTGTTTTGAAATAGCATCGACGGCAGGGGCGAGCTTGTGATTTGTATTACTGATTGAAAATTGAAACTTGCCGTCCTTTGCCAACGTAAAAAACAAGGCGGCCGGCAAACACGTTGGCGAGAAGCGGAGCACCTCATTCAACTGTGGGCTGTTTCAAGATGTTAACCAGCAAAGCATAAATCGTTATGAAGTATTTTTGGCTACTGAGCTTCTTTTTCCTGCTGGGCACCGAGCTTTCGGGGCAAATCAAGGAACCAGTGAAATGGAGTTTTGAAAGCAAACAGGTCAACGCGGCCGAGTTTGATTTGATTTTCAAAGCTAAGGTCGAGAAAGGTTGGAAAATCTACTCTGTTTTCCAGGAATATGGCGAAGATGTCATCGGGCCTACGCCCACAGCCTTTTATTTTGACGCAGGCGCCCACTTCAGCGCTTCCGGGAAAATCCAGGAATCCGGCAACCGCAAGTCGGAAAGGGAGCCGCTGTTCGACAACCTGAAAGTAGCTTTCTTCAAGGGCGACGCCACCTTTACCCAGAGGGTGAAGGTCAGCGACTTCAGCCAGCCTATTGCCGGCTATCTGGAATATATGGCTTGCGACGATGAAATGTGCTTGCCCCCGGCGAACGTGGACTTCAGCTTCAAGCTATCTCCGTCCGCTTCTGCGGAGGCGCCCAAGCTTGCCGAGAAAGCTGATGCCCCGCAAGTGGCCGAGGAGATCGCTCCGGTTACGGTTCCCGAGCCTTCGCAGCAGCCGGGCATTCCCGGGAGCCAATTGGCCTCGCCGGTGAAATGGGCTTTTGAAAGCAAGAAAATATCCGATCAGGAATACGAGCTCCGCTTTCTGGCCCAAATGGGAAGCGGCTGGAGCATCTACTCCCAACATACCGACCCCAATGATGGCCCCATCCCCACGGAATTCAACTTTGAAGCAGGCAGCCACTTCGCACTGCTAGGCGATGCCGTAGAGGAGGGCAAAAAGAAAACGGGCCCCGACCCCTATTTTGGCGGCGCCATCGTCTCTAAATTCGTGGATGGGACCGCCGTTTTTACCCAAAAGGTAAGTGTGGCTGATCTGCAGCAGCCTATCAAGGGCTACTTGGTCTATATGGCCTGCGACGACGAACAGTGCTTGCCCCCGATGGATGTGGAGTTTGAGTTCAACCTGGCGGCGGGCACTGCGGGCCTGGCTGCCTTCGACCCGGCCAGCGGCCTGCGTGCTATCGACCAATCTATTGCCACCGTGCGGGAAACCTACATCGCTCCGCTTGGCAATTGTGGTACCGAAGATACGACCCGCGACAGCAACTTGCTGTGGACTTTCATCCTGGGCTTCGCCGGCGGCCTTTTGGCTTTGCTTACGCCTTGTGTCTTCCCCATGGTACCGCTCACGGTGAGCTTTTTCACCAAGAGCAGCAAAGACCGCAAATCGAGCCTGCGCAATGCTTTGCTCTTCGGCAGCTCCATCATCGTCATTTACGTCGCCATCGGGCTGCTGATTACTGGGGTCTTTGGGGCCACAGCGCTCAACGAGTTGTCCACCAACTGGATCGCCAACGTGCTGTTTTTCCTGATTTTCCTGTTCTTCGCCTTCTCTTTCTTTGGCTACTACGAACTGACCTTGCCCAGTTCCTGGACCAACAAGAGCGACAGCATGGCCGACCGGGGCGGCTTGATTGGGATTTTCTTCATGGCCTTCACCCTGGCTTTGGTCTCTTTCTCTTGTACTGGCCCGATCATCGGCTCTGCCTTAGTGCAGTCGGCCACGGATAAGCTGGGGCCTTTTGTCGTGATGTTAGGCTTTTCCACGGCCTTGGCGCTGCCTTTTGGCTTGTTTGCCGCCTTCCCGGGCTGGCTCAACTCCTTGCCCAAGTCTGGTGGCTGGATGAATTCCGTCAAAGTGGTGCTCGGCTTTTTAGAGTTGGCCTTAGCGTTGAAGTTCCTTTCGGTGGCCGATATGACCATGCATTGGAATATCCTGCCTTATGAGGTGTTTATGGCGGCCTGGATCCTGATTTTTGGCGCGATGGCAGCTTATCTGTTTGGCTTCATCCGTTTCCCTCACGATAGCCCGGTGAAAAAGCTCTCGCTGATAAGGGGCAGTTTTGCTTTTCTATCGCTGGGCTTAACCCTGTACTTGGTCACCGGCTTTTTCCTCAGCGAAAAGACGCAGACCTACAGTTCCCTGAAGCTGATGAGCGGCCTGGCACCTCCGGCCCACTACAACCTTCTGCTGGCAAAACCCGAGGTAGACCCAGTCATTAAGGCCAAGTATCCTTCGTTCACCAAGTGTGCCAACGACCTGGATTGTTTCAAAGATTACCAGGAAGGCCTGGCTTACGCCCGCGAAGTGAAAAAACCGGTGCTGCTGGACTTCACGGGTTACGGCTGTGTCAACTGCCGAAAAATGGAAGAGCATGTTTGGGTGGACGACCGGGTGTGGCAAAAACTGGCCAAAGACTTCGTACTGATCTCGCTTTACGTCGATGACCGCAAACCGTTGGATGAAGTGCTGCTCTCGCTGCCCCGTCAGGAAAAGCTGCGCAACGTCGGCAACAAATGGTCGGACTTTCAAATTGTCAACTTCGAGCAAAACTCTCAGCCGCTCTATGTCATGATGGCACCCGATGAGCGCGTGCTGGCTGCCCCGCGGGGCTACAAGGAAGGCGTGGGCGAGTATATCCAATACCTCGATTGTGGCTTGGAGGTTTTCCTGCGCCTCTCCGAAACCGAAGGCGACGGGCCGGCCGGCGAGCCGCTGGGGATTCGGGAGTAGTCGCAGGGGGGCTTTGGTAGTTGGCAGTTGGAGCGAAGCGACATCCCGGACGAGCGCAGCGAGAGCGGGATGGTAGTTGGCAGTTGGCAGTTGGCGGTTGGCAGTTGGCAGTTGGTAGTTGGCAGTTGGAGCGGAGCGACATCCCGGAGGAGCGCAGCGAGAGCGGGATGGCAGTTGGCAGTAGGTAGTAGGCAGTTGGCAGAAGGCAGTAGGCAGTTGGCAGTTGGCAGTTGGAGCGGAGCGACATCCCGGACGAGCGCAGCGAGAGCGGGAAGGCAGTAGGCAGTTGGCGGTAGGCAGTTGGCAGTAGGAGTGCAGCGGCGTCCTGTCCGAACGAAGTGAGGCGAGAAGGCAGTATGCAGTGGGCAGTTGCGAGCAGGGGGAGGAGCAAAATACGCATAAGGCAGGGTTTTCAAGGTTATTAGAATCAGGTAAAAGGTCGGCTTTCCATAGCATACCGGGCGCCCCTGGCTTTTCTGTGGCCTCGCCCCCCCGCCACGCCTGGGGCAAAGCGCCTTCCGGGCTGCCGCAGCAGCCTTAGTCTCCGCATGTTTTGTGTTTAATCTCCGCCAGTTTCAGGCTTGAGGCAGCAAGCTTTAGTTGCAAGCCGCAATCTATAAGCTGGCACCCGAGCTTAGCCGAGGGACAGGCCGCGGGCTTCAATCCGACCATCATTATACTTTTATGAGCAGAGCGCAGGGCCGCGTACGCTATCGCGTTAGAGCTTTCCGCTTTACGCTGCCCTCACTCCGGCGGGTCGGCCATGATGTGGGCGATATCGCGCAGGGCCATCCACCACTGT
>CAYSPJ010000116.1:0-15500 GCA_964432875.1 uncultured Phaeodactylibacter sp.
CAAAACAGTGGGAACAGATTCCTCTCAAAAACGGCCTTATGCAACAGCCTAGATGCCATCCCTCCCCCATTTTTTTTTAAAAAAAAACCGCTCCTAAACGCAACCTGCTTGGAGCTATTCCGTATATGAAAAATAGTTTTATACATCAGAGAGGAAAAAAGCGCCTATGCCTTCAGGCGATTCGTAAATATCGCCAGGCTTTGAGACAAAAAAAACCGGCCGTTTGCGGCGGCCGGTTCCAAAAAAGCTTTGAGAGGCTATCTACATACCAAAAAACGAGGATTTCCTTTGAAACCCTCAAATCTTACTTCGTGGGACTATAATTGCATTGTGGGAATGCCGATTTAAATTTTCACAAGCGCCTTGCCTGTTTGAGATGGAGTGCTGTCCTGCCCTACTGTTTCTCCCCTTCAACTCCATTTGTTTCTTTCAACGATACAAAGGTGATGCTTTTTTTAGCCTCAAATAAGTACATTTCACGGATTTTCTGTATTTTTAAGCGATTCTAATAAATCAAAAACAATTGAATGTCAATTACTTTTGAAGTAAAAAATTAAAAACACTGTTTCAGGATAAACTATTTTTTTTCTCATCTGTGATTTTTTTAAAATACTTGGTAAACAGCGGGATGTTATAAATTAGCACCGAGGAGCGATTCAGCAGCGCCCGGACTGACTCACCCTGCCCTCAGCCACGAACCTCATGCTATTTTATAGTGTGCCCGAGGCCTATACTCCCCAACTCCCAACAGAAGGTTAATCCTCCCCCCAGCGGCAACGGCAACCGCCGGATTTCCCTATCTTTGCCTGGATGCGCAACCAAATCCTCGCCGCTCTGGCGGTGGCAGCCTTGTTGGGGCTAGCCATCGTACAATACCAACTACTGCGGGCCGGCATTCAGTTGGAACGGCAGCGCTTTGAGCGTGATGCCTACGGTATTTTGCAGGATGTAGAGCAAAACATCAACCACCGCGGCTTGCTGCGGCAACAAATCCGCCGCTTGCAGCGGCAGGGCAGCCTGCCGCTGACCTCGCCGGAATGGCTCTTGCCACGGATGGTAGAGGATTCGCTGCGTGCCCTGTTTACGGAAGTAGCGGCAGCCCGCGGCCTGGATTTCCGCTACCAATTCGCCCTGGCGGAGGACTTCATGAGCAACCCGCTGGCCGGCGCGCCTTTTGCCGGAGTAGGGCAAAAGGCCAAGCGGGAAACTTACAGCCTGCGCCTGGGAGGCGCCATGCAACAGGAATGCAATTGCAGCCTGGTGCTCCATCTTCAGGTGGAGCACTTGACTGGTTTATTGCTGAGAAGGCTCAACTACATCCTGGCACCATCAGTTTTGTTTCTACTCTTGTTGCTGGGCACCCTGCTGCTGCTGCTGCACGCCCTGAAACGGCAAGAACAACTGGGCCGGGCCAAAAACGACTTCATCAACAACCTGGCGCACGAACTGAAAACCCCGGCTTTTTCCATCTCGCTGCTAGCTAAGCTGCTGCGGCAGGGGCTGCGGGGAGGCAATGGAGAAAAAAACGAAGCGTACCTGACCTTGCTGGAGCAGGAGAATGAGCAGATCAAAACCCAGGTCGAAAAGGTATTGGAATTGGCCAGCCTGGAGAGCACCCGCTACCCCATGCAGCTCCGCCCCAGCCGGCTCCACCCCTTGCTCGAGTCCGTAGCGGCACACCATCGCCTGCGGGCGGAGCGCCTGGGCGGCAGCCTATCCCTGCGCCTCCATGCCGAATGCGATATCGCACTGGCCGATGAGGGCCACCTGCGCAACGTGATGCAGAACTTGCTGGACAACGCCATCAAATACAGCGCGGGCCCTCCGGCGATAGAAATAGCCACCGCTGCAACGGGCAGCCAGCTCGTCATCGCGATATCGGACCAAGGGCCGGGCATCGCCCCCGAGCATCAGCAGCGCATCTTTGAAAAGTTTTACCGCGTGCCCAATGGGCGAGCCATTAAAGGCTTTGGGTTGGGGCTGAGCTACGTGCGCGAAGCCCTCCGCGCCCAGGGCGGCAGCATCCGGCTGGAAAGCACGCCCGGCAAAGGGAGCACCTTTCTGATTGCGCTGCCTCTGGCGGCGGCCGACACGGAATACCCTAACCTATAACCATACAATTATGCCTGAGACGCCCAAGATACTGCTAGCTGAAGACCACGCCACCCTGGGCTATGCCCTCAAGGAATACCTGGAGCTCAAGGGCTTTGCCGTGAGCTGGGCCCAGGAGGGCGGCAAAGCCCTGGCCCACTTCGAGCGCTACCCGGTGGATTTGTGCATCCTCGACGTGATGATGCCGGGGCAGGACGGCTTCGAGCTGGCCACCGCCCTCAAGCAGCGCAACCCACGCCTGCCCATTATCTTCCTGACGGCCCGCTCGCTCAAGGCCGATGTACTCAAGGGCTTTGGCCTGGGCGCCGACGACTACATCGTCAAGCCCGTGGACGAGGAGGAGCTCGTGGCGCGCATCCAGGCGGTGCTGCGCCGCGCCGCGCCGGAAAGCGCCGCCTCGGAGACCTATGCCATCGGCCGCTATATCTTCGATTTTGCCAACCAAAAGCTCAGCCTGGAGGGCCGGGAGCGCATCCTCACCGAACGCGAAGCCCGCCTGCTGCATCTGCTCTGCACCTGCCAGGGCCGCCTGCTGCCTCGCCAGGAAGTGCTCAAAAACCTCTGGAGCCAAAACGATTACTTCACCCGCCGCAGCATGGACGTCTTCGTCTCCCGCCTGCGCAAATACCTCGCCGACGACCCCAATATCGAAATCCAAAACGTCTATGGCAGCGGGTTTATCCTGCATGTGCATGACTAATGAAGGCGCCAGGCTCGGTCTAAGAAAAATAACCTATCTTCAACGCAAAAAAGTGAAGGCAGCCTTTTATCGCATCTTCCGGGCCATTCGCCGCACCTTTAGCCACGGCTGGCATCAGGCCAAGCGCTGGGCAGGCCTGGCGGCAGATTGGCCAGTCACCGTTGCGGCTTATCGGGGCTATGGCCGGCCCGACCGGGTGCTGCTGAAAGGGCGGGTGTTAAAAGACCGCCGGATCATCGCCCGCAACATCAACTCGCGCTGGCGGGCGCTCATCCAGACCTACAAGCGCTTTAGTAGCGTCGAAATCAGCGGGGCAGATTTAAGTATCCAGTTGGGCGAGCACCTCCTCTCGGCCCGCACCGACGCCGAAGGGTATTTCCAGCTCGACACGAGCCTATCGGCACCGCTGGCGCCTGGCAGCAGCCATTGGCACGAAGCCAAAGTGACGGTCCACGCCATCCCTGGCCGCGAGGTCGATTTCCAAACCAGGGCGCACCTGCTCATCCCCCCGCCCGAGGCGCGACACGGCATCATCAGCGACATCGACGACACGGTGCTCCAAACCGACGTCACCTCGCTGCTGAAGCTCAAGATGCTCTACCACACCATCCTGAAGGGAGCGGCCTTGCGGCAATCGTTCAGCGCGGCAGCCGCGTTCTACCAAGCGCTGCACCTTGGCCCGGATGGCCAACCCCTCAACCCCGTCTTTTACGTCTCCAACGGCCCGTGGAACCTCTACGATCTGCTGGAGGAGTTCCTGCTGCTCAACGATCTGCCTGCCGGCCCCATCCTCTTAAGGGATTTCGGCATCCCCTACCAGCAGCGCCCGGCAGGCTACAAAGGGCACAAATACAGCAGCATCGCCCACATTTTTGAAACCTTTCCTGACCTGCGCTTCGTGCTCATCGGCGATAGCGGAGAAAAAGACCCCTACATCTACCGCGCCATCGCCGAGGCCTTCCCCGGCCGCGTCGCCGCCATTTACATCCGCGACGTGCGCTCCCGCCGCCGCGCGCGCCGCCTGACCCGCTTCATCGAGGCGACTCGGGCTGACATCCAGGTGGTGCAGAATTACGCGCAAGCAGCACATGATGCGGCTGCCCGCGGGTTGCTGGAGATGGAGCTTTTCGATGGGCTGCGCAAGCGATAAGTTCAGCCCAGCAACCGCTCCAACTGATTGGCCCGCGAACCTTTCACCAAAATCAGATGCCCTTGGAAACCCTGCACTTCGAACCAAGCCTTGAGCGACTCGACCTCTGGAAAATGCAGGCATCCTTCCTGGCCCGACAGGTATTGGAAGCCGCTACCGACGAAAGCCAGCGCGGCGAAGCCTTGGCTAGCTGCGAGCTGGGCGATAGCCTCGTGCTCGGCCTGGCTGTCCTCGCCAAGCTCGCGCATCTCGCCGATGATGGCCAGCTTGGGGCCGCCGGCCATGGCGCGGAAGGCCAGTAGAGCCTCGCGCATGCTGGTGGGGTTGGCGTTGTAGGCATCCAGCACAAAGGTGTTGCCGCCCCGCTCGACGAGCTGCGAGCGGTTGTTGGAGGGGATGTAGCCCTCGATGGCTGCCACAATTTTGTCATCGGGCACCTGGAAGTACTGGCCCAGAGCGATCGCCGTCATGATGTTGCTGAAATTATAACCGCCGATCAGGCGGCTGCTCAGCTCGCGATAGCTGCCATCGCTCCTGAGGAAACGAGCCTCCACAAACGGCTCGCTGCGCAAGAGCTGCACTTCCACGGCAGCCCCTGCCACTGGCAGCCCGTCGCTGCGCCGGTAAAAGACCCGCTTGGCTACCGGACTGGAAAGCTCCTCCAAAAAAGCGGCATCGCTATTGACAAAAGCGGTGCCGCCCGTCTCGGCCAGGAAGCGGTACAGCTCCGATTTCCCTTTTTTGACCCCTTCGATACCGCCGAAGCCCTCCAGGTGAGCCTTGCCGATATTGGTGATCAGACCGTGAGTCGGCTCGGCGATGCGGCTCAGGGCATCGATCTCTCCCTGGTGGTTGGCGCCCATCTCGATGACGGCGATTTCCACGTCCAGCGGCATGGCCAGCAGCGTGAGGGGTACGCCGATGTGGTTGTTGAGGTTGCCTGAGGTGAAGTGCAGGCGGTAGTGGCTGCCAAGCACGGCGCTGATGAGCTCTTTAGTGGTCGTCTTGCCGTTGCTGCCGGTAATGCCGATGACCGGGATGCCAAATTGCCGCCGGTGATGACGAGCCAGCTGCTGCAAAGCTTCGAGTACATCTGGCACTAAGATGCAGCGCTCGCCAGCGGCAAAAGCAGGATTGTCGATGATCGCATAAGCCGCGCCTTGCTCCAGGGCTTGACCGGCGAATTGGTTGCCGTCGAAGCGCTCGCCGTGCAATGCGAAGAAGAGGCTGCCCGGCCCAGCTTGGCGCGAATCGATTGTAACTTGAGCATATTGCTGATAAACCGCGTAAAGCTGCTCGATATTCATGTGGATAGTTGTGACTTTGGTTTCAGCCTTGTAGCGCAGAGGGGCATCGCAACAAGGCTATTAAGAAAAACCTCCGCAACAGCATAGCCATTGCGGAGGTTTATGATCGGGCTGCCCATTAAGAGCAGTATATTATGGCGGCACACCAAAGGTGCCCCTTTCAATACTAATACCGTCTTTTTTCACCCCGCTTGCGCTTGGTGCGGAATTCATTGCCGCCCACATCTTCATTGCCCGTGGGCGAGCCGGTGCGGGTCATGGCGCAGCGGAAGCCGATGGTGCGGGAAGACTTTTCCTCATCGAGGAAGCGGCGGGCGCCCGGCGAGAGCCAGAAGGCGCGGTCGGCCCAGGAACCCCCTTTATAGACGCGGGTCTTATCGCTGATGAGGGTGTGCTTGGCATAGTCGTAGTAAGCCTGAGATTGCTTATCGCCATCGAGGTAGTCGTATGCCTTGCCGACCTTATAGTTGTCGCGGGTAGCCGCTTCCTCATCAGTCACATAAGCATAGCGCAGCCGGCCGAGGCTGTCCTTTTCGATCGGGCGGCCATCCTCGTCGAGTTCTTTCTTCCTGAACTCGTTGCCACGATAGGGGTTGAGGTCGTGGTTTTGAGCATCGCTCAGCGTAGTGCTCGTGAGGGGGCGGTAGAGGTCGAGTACCCATTCGTTCACGTTGCCGGCCATGTTGTAGAGGCCGAAATCGTTGGGTATGAACGAGCGCACCGGTGCCGGGATGTGGGCTTTGTCATTGAGCTTGCCCGCCATACCCATGTAGTCACCAGCGCCGCGCTTAAAGTTGGCCATGATGGCGCCCTGATACTTATCGCGTTTTTGGTAGCGCACCGTATTGCCATTCCAAGGGTAGAAACGGCGATCGGAGATGCGTTCATCTTTTTCAGAAGTCTGGTTGCCTTGCAGGGCCAAAGCGGCATATTCCCACTCCGCTTCCGTAGGCAGGCGATATTCTGGCAGGAGGATGCCGTCTTCAAAACGTACCGAACGCTCCCCGCCGGTGCGGAGGTCTTTCAGGTTTTTGCGCACATCGCCCTGGTATTGACCAACGAGGTAAGATTCCGTGTTGAAGTTGTCTTCATCCTTTTGCTCAGTATTGGGGTTGAGGATACCCTTTTCGATGAGCATCATTTCGTTTACGCGGTCGGTACGCCAGCGCGCAAACTCATTGGCTTGTACCCAGCTCACGCCCACTACTGGATAGTTGTCGTAGGAGGGGTGGCGGAAGTAGGTCTCCACGAAAGGCTCGTTGTAGGCCAGTTCTTCACGCCATACCAGCGTATCGGGCAGGGCGCGACGGTAAACCTCAGGGTAAGACTCCCCGAATACCCGGTTGATCCAATACAGGTACTCACGGTAGTCGATATTAGCTACCTCGGTTTCATCCATGTAGAAAGAAGAAACCGTAACACGACGAGGGATATTATTCCAATCGTAGGTGACATCCTGTTGGGTAATACCCATGGCGAATGTGCCGCCTTCAATCAGCACCAGATTGGGGCCGGAAGCCTGTCCTGCGTATTCGACTTTTTCAAAGCCCCCCCATTTGGAGTCATTATACTTCCAGCCGGTAGTGGCTGAGCGCTCTTTGCTGCCGCAGGAACTCAAGGTAAGAGCTGCTCCCAACAGAATGGCGCCAAACTTCAGCAGATTTTTCATTGACGGAGTTGTTTTAAAATTGACCAACAAATATAGCATTCAAATTAATTACCTTCCTGATTTTATGATACCGTCGGGTTCACATCATCAGGCAGCGAGTTATTTCAGGTTTTACGGCACTAAAACGGATTACAGCCCCAGAAACCATCTTGCTTTCAGTATAGCACAGCCCTAGGAGGGTTTACCCCAAAGCACGCTGGCTTTCCCGGTAAGCAAGTTGCCTGGCCAATACGGCACTTCCGTCTTGCCGGCACGCCACGCCAAAAGCGGGGCGCACTGGTGGTTTGTGTGAAATTCAATTGTGGCGAGCCACAGTTTTCCTTCGAAATCAATTAAACATCTTAAAGCAATCGTTGTAGCGAGCGGATGTTTTTCGCCGCTTGGCCTCCGTGCTGTCATCGAAGTTGATCGATAAGGACAACTCGTGGCCTCCGCCAGAACGCTGCAAAGTTAATTTACTTATCGTAAAATCGAAACTATATCCCAATCTAAATATTCCATAGCGCACTCCAGCGAGGGCTATAACGGCATCACCATTATTAATGGTGTGCCGATACCAAGTGCCGGCAAAAAAATTGCCGAGGCCAAAATACGCACCTCCGTTGATTTGTGCAAATTCTCCTTGCTTCATTAACAGCAAGTTTGGTGATATGAACGCCGTGCCTTGTTGATTATTGCCTGCTTGCAGGGGGATTTCTACGCCGCCGTGCAAAGTAAAGCGCAGGGGCATGCCGATGCCAAGGCTATTGTTCACTTCCAGCAGGCTCGCATCCGGGCTGTTGAGGTGGCTGAGGGCCAAGCCGCCATAAGCACGCCGGCTGTAAAACAAGATACCCGCCCCGATATCCAGTATCTGGCGGTTGAGGTTGTCGGGCAGCAAATCTTCTGAAGGCAGCGGCCCGGAAGGCCCATTAACCCCTTCGATGGGGTCAACCTGATCAGGGAAGATGAGCCGGTTCCAGTCCAGCCGCCTTTGGATCATGCCTGCTTCGACGCCAAAGCGGATGCCCATCTCGCGGTTGATGCGGGCATGATAGCCATAAAAAGCCGAGGCGCGATTGGTGCGGTAGATGCCATTGCCCTCGTTATCGCTCAAAACCATCAGGCCAAAACCGCTGTTCAAGGATTCGACAGATTGCTCATAAGCTACCGAGTAGGTCTCATAGCCGCCTTCAAAAGGCGACCACTGGCTGCGGTAATTCATCGTCACGCGCGGTGCCAGGGAAGTGCCGGCAAAGGCGGGGTTGATCTGTAGGGGCGCGGCATAAAACTGGCTGAATACCGGGTCCTGGGCTTGCAAGAGCGGCAAGGAGGCAATGCCTGCCAATATGGATAAAAGTATAAATCTGAGCATGTGCTTTGGATTGCGGTGGAAGCGCGCCTCAAGGGATAAGCCCTCAAGCCCGCTTATTTATCGTTTTATATAGCCAGCCGACATTTCGGCTTTTCTTAATGTACAATATGGCTTTTCCTTTAACGTTTTTGTAACAGTTTTTTCGCCGCCGCAAAACGCTTTCAGCCGGCATAACCTAAGGGATAAAGCCGTATTTACCAGCAATATTGCTTTTGCAGCATAAATTTTTTGCCGGAAGTTTGACAAAATACAAACTATACCGCATTTTATTTCAAAAACTCGTGCAAGATATGAAGAAATTCTTTGCCACCACCAGCCTGCTGCTCAGTATCGGATGGCTTTTTGCCCAGCAGCCCACTATCATCCGGCACCAATTCCAGTGGGAAGCTAGCCCGGAATCCTTCTCTTTGGGGGATGAACTAGTGGAGCGATGGAACTTCCAAGGTGGCGTGAGCAGCTCCGAATATCCCAGCCTTGCTTTTTTTATCCAGCGCTTCCCCCTGAGCGGCTATGGCAGCCTGCGCGTAGATGTGATCAATGCCCGTTATGAGCCGTTTGACAAGAAACCCTCGCCAGATGATGCCCAGCTCGGCGAAGCGCTGCAGTTTGAGACCGCCGTGGAGCGCGAGCGCGGCGGCTACCTGGGTAAACTGGCCTTCGCTCCTATTGTGCGCCGTGGCGACCGTTTCGAGCGGCTGCTGGAAGTAGAGCTGCGCATTAGCCTGCAAGCCCAGCAACCCATCAGCTTCCGCAACAATACCGGCCAATCAGTGCTGGCCGATGGCGATATCTACAAAATAGCCGTGAGCCAAAATGGCATGTACAAGCTCACCTACAGCTTCCTCAAGAATGCCCTCGGCATGAACGTTGACAACATCGACCCCCGGCAGATCAAGCTCTATGGTAATGGCGGCGGCTTGCTGCCATTCTTTGCCGGGGCCGAGCGCATCGACGACCTGGAGGAGAACCCCATCCGCATCGTGGGTGAAGAGGATGGCGCTTTTGGTGCTAATGATTACATCCTTTTCTATGGTGAAGGCCCTGACCGGTGGTTTTACAATGAGAGCTTGCAGGAATTCATCATGGAAAAAAATATTTACGACACTGAAAATTTCTACTTCCTAAAAGTCAGCCCTGGAAATGGCAAGCGCATCGCCCCGGCACCGGCACCGGATGCCGCTGCCTATACCACCACTGCTTTCGACGACTTTGCCCGCCTGGAGGAAGACAAGATCAACCTCATGCATCAATGGGACAAATCCCAAGGCTCCGGCCAAAGCTGGTTTGGCGACCACTTCCGGGTAGCCCGCCAATACACCTATAATAATGTGTTCGCTTTCCCCAACCTGCAAACGGAGGAACCCGCTAAACTGAGGGCTTCAATGGTGCTGCGCGCCAAAACATCCTCCTCTTTCTCGATCGACATCGCCGGGCAAACCATCCCAAGCGGCTCGGCTGGCTCAGTGTCCTCCATCGGCGGCAGCGAAGACAATACGCGCCAGTATGCCAACCGGGCTGTTTTGAGCAGCGAGGTGTCGCTCACCGGTGCCAACGTGAGTTTTACCGTGCGCTACCCCAATCCGCAAGGCAGTGGCGACCAGAGCGAAGGCTGGCTGGATTTCGTGCAGATCAACCAGCGCCGGGCACTGTTCATGCAGGGCGCACAAATGGCTTTCCGCGACCAACGCACCCTGGCCTACCCCGCAGCGAATTTCCTCCTGGAAGGCGCTAATGCCAATATCGCGATCTGGGATATTACCCAGCCCCTGCAGCCAGCCCTGGTCAATGTTCAACGCAATGGCCAGCAGCTCAGCTTCCGCGCCAATACCAACGTCCTGCGCCAATTCATCGCTTTTGACGAAACCCAAGCCTTGCTGGCAGCCAGGGCGGTGGGTAAAACCCCCAACCAAAACCTACATGCCCTGAATGATTTAGACCTCATCATCCTCTGCCCTGAAGACTTCCTCCAGGAAGCCCAGCGCCTGGCCCAACACCGCCTCACCCATGACGGGCTAACTGCCGAAGTCGTACAGGTGAACCAGGTTTTCAACGAGTTTGCCTCCGGCAGGAGAGACCCAACGGCTATACGCGACTTTGCCCGCATGTTGTACCAGCGCAACACCCGCTTCCGCTACCTGCTTCTCTTTGGCGATGGCTCCTTCGACACCCGCAACATCTATGGGTTGGGAGGCGACTTCATCCCCACTTACCAAAAGGAATCTTTCAACCCGGTGGAGGCTTATCCCACCGATGATTTCTATGGCCTGCTCGATTCACAAAACAGCGGCGACCCCCTGGTCGGCAACCTCAATATCGCCATTGGCCGCTTGCCGGTTAAGAATGCCGTTGAGGCGGCGGCGGCCGTCGATAAAATCATCCATTACGATAGTAGCCAGGAAGTACTGGGAGACTGGCGCAACCGCCTGGTTTTTGTAGGCGATGACAACGACCGCCGCCCCGGCTATACGGATATCGACCATTATGTAGATGCCGACAATATCGCCGAAGCGCTCAATACCCGCATCCCCCACCTGAACCTTGAAAAAGTCTATATCGATGCTTTCCCTCAGGAATCTTCACCGGGGGGCGAGCGCGTCCCTCTCGCTACTGATGCGCTCAATCAGTCGGTCTTTAAAGGGGCATTGGCGGTCACTTATCTAGGCCATGGCGGGCCCAGAGGCTGGGCCCAAGAACGGGTGCTCAATATTACCGACATCCTCGGTTGGGAAAACTATGACCGCCTGCCGATTTTTATCACCGCTACCTGCTCATTCACCGGCTATGACGACCCCACCTTCACCACTGCTGGCGAAGAGGCCTTCCTCAACCGCCGGGGTGGGGCCATCGCCCTCATGACCACCGTGCGGGCCGTTTATGCCTCTTCCAATGTGCGCATGACCGAAAATTCACTGGACTACATGTTTCAAAGAGCGGATGACGGCGGCGTGCTCACGATTGGCGAGGCTTTCCAGCGTGGGAAAAACGACGTTAGCGGCACTTTCAACATCAACAATTCGCGAAAATTCGCGCTCATTGGCGACCCCTCCATGAAGATTGCCCTGCCGCAGCACCAGGTTGCTACCACCCATATCGATGGCCGCCCGGTTGACCCCGCCAAACCGGATACCCTGCGCGCCTTGCAAAAAATCACGATTGAAGGGGTCGTGCAAGATCGAAATGGACAAGTGCTCAGCGGCTTCAATGGGATTATCTACCCCACCGTTTTCGACAAAGCGCGCACGGTAGCCACCCTCGGGCATGGCAACAACCGCATCTACAATTACCGCATCCAGAATAATGTCCTTTTCCGGGGCAGAGCCTCGGTAACCAATGGGCGATTCAGCTTTACTTTCGTCGCGCCCAAGGATATCGACTACCAGTTTGGCCTGGGCAAAATCAGTTATTATGCTGCCGATGGCAGCAGCTACCAGGATGCTGCCGGGGGCTACCAAAACATCGCCATCGGCGGCACCAACCCCAATGCCCTGGCCGATGACCAGGGCCCTCAGGTCGATGTCTATATGAATACCGAAGATTTCGTCTTTGGCAGCATCACCAACCCCAACCCCATCCTTTTGGTCAAGCTGGAGGATGACAACGGCATCAACGTCGTTGGCAACAGCATCGGCCACGACCTGGAAGGCATCCTCGATGGCAATACCCAGAATACCATCGTATTGAATGATTTTTACGAATCGGAACTCGACGACTATACCAAAGGTACGGTGCGCTATCCGCTTTCCAAACTGCCGGAAGGCCGGCACAACATCCGGGTAAAAGCCTGGGATGTAGCCAATAATTCCGCGGAGGGTTATACCGAGTTTATCGTAGCCTCCTCGGCGGAAGTGGCACTGGAAAGGGTGCTTAACTACCCCAACCCCTTCACGGACTACACCTGTTTCCAGTTTGACCACAACCTGGCCAACCAGGAAATCGACATCATGATTCAAGTTTTTACTATTTCCGGTCGCTTGGTCAAGACTTTGCAGGCCTCAGCTTTCACTGATGGCGCGCTGCGGCGCGACGACTGCATCGAATGGGATGGCCGCGATGATTATGGCGACCGGCTGGGCCGAGGCATTTATTTATACCGGGTAAAAGTGCGCGCGCTCGACACTGGCGGCGGCAGCCTCAGCGGGGAAAGCGAGTTTGAAAAATTGGTCATCTTGAAATAAGATACCAGATTTTACGTATTTTATCGGTGCACTTCTGAAACACCGGCTCCATAAAAACGTAAAAGGTTGGAAAATACCCGCTGATAAGTACCTCAAAAACCAGGCGGATTGGAAAAATAATGTCTTATATTTGCAAAAATTTGGTAAAAAAAGAGAGTATCTCATGATGAAAATTCTGACAAAAACAGCCATAGCCCTACTGGTATTTACCGCTTTGGCTCAGCAGGCTGAGGCTCAGTGTACAAGGCAAGACCCTTCTAACCCCCGGAGCCCGCTGATCAACCTCGATGGCTCGCCTTGCAACAATACGGTTGCTTCGGCCGTGCCATTCTTGCGCATCGTCGGCGATGCGCGTTCTGGTGCAATGGGGGATGCGGGCATCGCTATTTCTGCCGATCCCAACGCCATGCACTTCAACGCCTCCAAGCTGGTGTTTGCCAATGAGGGCCTGGGCATGTCCGCCACCTACACCCCCTGGCTGCGGGCACTGGGCTTGAACGATGTCTATCTGGCCTACCTGTCCGGTTATTATAAACTGGATGACCTGCAGGCCATCGGCTTTGGCCTGCGCTATTTCTCATTGGGCAGCATTCAGTTTACCGATCAGAACGGCGAAGCCCTGGCTATCGGCCGCCCCCACGAATTTGAGATTGCCGGCGCTTATGCCCGTAAGCTGAGCGACAACTTCTCGGCGGCTCTGAGCGCAAAATTCATCTACTCCAACCTGGCTGCTGGCCAACAAGTTGAGGGTGGGGAAACTATCGAACCGGGCATTGCCGGCGCTGCCGACATCTCGCTCACCTATCGCACCCCGATCAAACTGGAAAATGCGGACTCCGAGCTGACCCTGGGCGTGGCGCTCACCAATATGGGTTCTAAAATCACCTATACCAACTCTTTGTTCCGCGATTTCATCCCCGCCAATCTCGGCCTGGGTGCAGCCTGGACGATCGACCTGGATGATTATAATTCCATCACCTTCACCACTGATATCAACAAGCTAATGGTGCCTACGCCCTGCCAGGCAGAAACTTGTATCGATGCGGATGGCAATGGCATCTTTGACTACCGCGAGCAGTCTTCGATCCGCGGCATATTCAGCTCTTTTAATGATGCGCCCGACGGCTTCCGCGAAGAGCTGCAGGAATTGACCTACTCCTTCGGGCTAGAATACTGGTACGACAAACAATTTGCCGTGCGCGCCGGCCACTTCAATGAACACTTTCAGAAAGGCGGCCGTAAGTTTATCACCGTTGGCTTGGGGCTGAAGTACAACATCTTCGGCATGAATTTCTCCTACCTCATCCCCACGACCAACCAGCGCAACCCGCTTGACAACACCTTGCGCTTCTCCCTCTTGTTCGACTTTAGCTCCATGGATGCCAAGTAAGCAAGAAACAGCTATAAGCAAGGGAGACGAAGCCCATTTAAAAAAACAGAGAGGCAGCGGAAAACCGCTGCCTCTTGTTTTTTCTGCTGCAAACCTGTAAGCCGGATTCTGTAACCGCCTTGCGGCGGCCTCTATCATTTATCTAGGCCCGGCGTCACCGCCGGGCTCCATCTGCCTACCCCCTGTGGCCGCTTCCCAAGGGAAGAAACTGGGCGAGCAACCCTGCTCCCTGCCCCCAGCGCCGCAGCGCGGGGGGCGAGGAAACCACAGTGTACATGGCATTTCAACCCACGAGGTTTACCCCCCGCCCATATTGCTATGGGCCGGCGTGCGCTCTTACCGCACGTTTTCACCTTTACCCGCCTTGCGGCGTCGGCAGTCTAGCTCTCTGTGGCACTTTCTGTACGCCCTGCCGAAACAGGGCGCCCCACCCGTTAGGTGGCGTGGCGCTCTACGTTGTCCGGACTTTCCTCATCTGCCGGGCTTACACCACGGCAGCCGCGATAGAGCAGCTTGCAACAGTGGGGAAAGGTACGACTTTCCCGCTTCCCCCAACGGATTGAAGCCAATAAAAGTTTCCCTTGCCCCCACCCTACCTGCTCTCGCCCCCCCTATCCATACTAACTGCAGTGTTCTCTCATAGAATACGTTGACAACAAAAATTTGGAAAATTCAAACCAGTGCACTAACTTGCGCCTAAGATGAAAGCTATGCCAATGGTAACGACAAAAATCTATTGGATCGAATACGGCAAAATCGGGCCCAAACAACTGGGCATGATGTCTCGCCCGCGCGGCAATGACTGGCTGGAAGACGAAATCAAGGGCTTGCAGTTGCGCGGCGTCAAAACGGTAGTCTCGCTACTGGAATACGGCGAGATTGAAGAACTTGGCCTCAGTGATGAAGAGGCCTGGTGTCATCGCAGCAATATAGAATACATCAATTTCCCCATCGAGGACAATAACGTGCCCCAGCGAGAGGATGCTTACCTGGAGCTACTGGACACCCTGGGCCACAAGCTCCAGCAAGGAGAAAAGGTAGCCATCCATTGCCGGATGGGCATTGGCCGGGCATCGCTGATCATCGCTGGTATGCTGATGCGCGAGGGCATGACTACAGAAGAGGCCTTCGAATTTATCAGCCGCCAACGGGAGTTGGAAGTACCGGATACCGAAGAGCAGTCGCAATGGATGCAAGGCATGGAACGGTGGCTGCATAGGTAAGCGCTGCCTGTCCAGTCCCATATCCCCCTCCCCTTAACCACCTACTATTATACTATTAGGACACATTTTCACGCCTGGTATATGAAAGCAGATACCTGCCCTGCGCTTGATGAAACAGGTCCCTCCCGAGAAGGGGGGCGTCTGTGCCGGGGGCGTGATTTACAAGTATGCAAGGAGTGATGTAAGAAGTTCAACGGAGCCAGGCAGCTCTGCCCTCTCCTGCCAATAGCGGGCATTTACACCTAGCTCGGGCTCCGCCGGAGCCGGCCTCGCAGAGGCCTGATGTTTGTAGCTTGCGGTTTCCCATAGGTTTGGGCCTCGGTGAGGCCTAATGTAACCCAGGCAGCCAAGCTATTGCCAGGCATCTCCGAGGCCAGCGCGCTCAGCCTTTCAGGCTGGTGCGCAATCGGCAGCCTATTT
>CAYSPJ010000117.1:0-15472 GCA_964432875.1 uncultured Phaeodactylibacter sp.
AAAACAATCTATCCCAAAGAACATATTTTTGATGAGAAGACAATTATTTTTCCCGCTCTTGCTATTTGTATTGACCTTGGCGGCCATGCCTTTTGGCGATCAGAAAGCAGCTTTTAAAGCCCACTACAAAGGCATGTTGGCCTATAGCGAGGGGCACTACCACCAGGCTGTGCGCCAGTTTGAGAGCGCTTACGCCATCATTCCCCACAACTACAATTTCGCTCTTTCCCTGGCGGTTGGGTTGAGCCGGGCTGGCCGAGGCATCGAAAGCCTGGACATCTTATCTAAAGCTGAAGCCCAACTCTCGAAACAGGACCCCGAGTACGAGCAAAAACGGGCTTACCATTACTTCTTCAAAGGCATGATTTTCACCTACGCTGGCCGCTACGGCGACGCCATCGCCCCGCTGCAGAAGAGTATTGAATTGCAACGCCCTATTGGACAGCCCAAACTACTCAGTATTTACAATAATGCGCTGGGCTACGCCGTGTTGCTCAATCAGGGCGGCGGGCGCCATACCACAGAAGGCGATATCGGTATGCACTTTCATGTACACCGGCGCGACCTGCTAAGTGCCCTGCCCTACTTTGACCGCGCCTTGGTTTACGATGCTGCCAATGCCGCTGCCCTCCATAATTACTACCTCCTGCGGGATACCCTGGGCATAGCAGATTTAAAGGAAATTGCCGCAACGCGAGACTCCTCCCTCATGGCCGAGGCCCAGGCCCTGCCTGGCAATACCGAACGCGCCCTGCAGTTTGCCGATTATGACGAACTGCTCTTTCTCTTGGATATTTCTGGCTCCATGGTCATGGAAAAGGTAGCTTGTATGGGTACTACCCGCTTCAGCGTGATGCAGCAAACCGCTCTTTTTGTGCTGGATAGCTTGCCTGAGCATACCCTCATTGGTTTGGGCACCATCGGGGGCGATTGCGGCACGC
This sequence comes from uncultured Phaeodactylibacter sp., assembly GCA_964432875.1. Taxonomy (GTDB): domain Bacteria; phylum Bacteroidota; class Bacteroidia; order Chitinophagales; family Saprospiraceae; genus JACJYE01. The sequence goes on from CAYSPJ010000117.1 coordinate 942, forward strand.
CCCCAAAGGTGTGGGATGCGGTAGGCCAACTGAGCCGTTATGATATGCGCTATCGGCTGCGCTTCCTCACGCCCGACGGCACTACCCCTTTGCTGGAGCGCCTCCTGGCCTGCCCAGAGTTGTTTTCTGACAATGACAGTACCCGCAAAGCCATCTTCTTCATCAGTGATGGGGCCAACGTTTGCCGGGTTGGAGGTGCTGATATCTGCGGGTGGGCACAAGACATCGCCAAGCGCCGCATCACCATCAACATCCTGACTTACCTCGGCACCAGCCAGGACAATACCAACGCCTTTGCTGAATATGGCTGCCTGGCTGACTACACTGGCGGTCAAATCCTCTACCTGGACAACTACCGCTGTAGCTATGAATACTTCGGTGCTAGCCTGGTAGAAAGCTGCCTGCCCAAAATACCCCAGCTCTACCGCGTCAATTGCTGGGGCCCTGCCATTAAGGATTTGTGGGCAGTGGTGCCGCCTTGAGCCTGCAAACGGCTGATTACCAAGCTCTAACTAGGTAAAAAAGGGTCTGTTTCTGGCAATGCAAAAACAAATATTATTCCGATAGCGCCCAATACCAAGCTCACAATAAGCCTGGCTGTTACACCATTTAAAAAGGAGGAGCAGCTATTTATGTTAAAGTCAGCGCCAGGCCTTGACAAAAGGCAAAAAATGACGTATCTTAAGCCTTGCTCCAGAAGCAATTTTCCCGAACCTTAATAAGTCGGCCTCACTAAGCAACAAAACGGGTTTCTAACTACAGCAAGTTGGAAGGAGAGTTTCTATTTACATAAACAAACAAAAAAGTATTCCCTATGACCACCCTAACTGAAAACCTGAGGCCTGGCCGCACTCAGTTGTTAAAAAGCTTGCGCGAGGATTTATCACTGTATCAAGAGGAGACCCGCTTCTTCTGTAAGCTGCTGCGCAAAGCTGCTCAGGCCAGCGGAGAGAAGGAGGCCGCACCAGAATTTAAACAGCTGTTGAGCAAAATCACTGATTTCCGACAGGAAACGCTGCCCAACCTGCAACGGGCCATCCAGTGCTTGGATGGACAAACCGCCCACAGCACAAAAGCCGATAGCGGGCTGAGCCAAATCCAGCTTTTTGCCCAGAGTATGGAAGAAGCCCGTCGGCAGCTCAATCTCATCAAGCGCTGCGTTTTCCAGGAAATGCAGGAGGAAGATTTTATGCGCTCCAGGATATGGTAGGATCGCTCTTCAACCCCATGGATGGCGAAAAAAGAAATGCGAGGATGGTAGATGATTATCTTATCCACCAATCCTCGCATTTATGGTCTGAAACCAGCCGGAAAACCGGAGGTGTTACTAATCCCTTAGATTACAACAATGGCGCGATGACCAAAGCCACTACCGACATCAGCTTGAGCAGGATGTTCAGCGAGGGGCCAGAGGTGTCTTTGAAGGGGTCGCCCACGGTATCGCCCACTACGGCTGCCTTGTGGGGGTCAGAGCCTTTGTAGTACATCTTACCCTGGATTTCTACACCTTCCTCAAACATCTTCTTCGCATTGTCCCAAGCGCCGCCGGCATTGGATTGGAAGATGGCCATGAGTACACCCGAAACAGTGACGCCAGCCAGCAAACCGCCCAGCATTTCCGCTCCGCCAGTAAAGCCGATCAATACCGGAGCAGATACCGCCAGCAAACCCGGCAGCACCATCTCGCGGATAGCCGCCTGCGTAGAAATCTCTACGCATTTGCCATATTCAGCTTTCCCGTCGGCAGCTTCAAAGGTTTTGCGATCGGCCTCGCTCCAGGTATCCATTTCTTTGCCATCGTTTTTGCGCATCACCGCCAGAGCAGCTTTCAGGGCAGGGATGTCATTGAACTGGCGGCGCACTTCTTCGATCATCGACATCGCAGCGCGGCCTACTGCCTTCATCGCCAGGGCAGAGAAGACAAAAGGTAGCATGCCACCCAGGAATAGGCCCGCCATTACGGTCGCCTTGGAGATGTCAATGCTGGAGATATTGGCCGAAGTCATATAAGCACCGAAGAGCGCTAATGCCGTCAACGCGGCCGAAGCGATAGCAAAGCCCTTGCCGATAGCTGCCGTGGTGTTGCCTACTGCATCGAGCTTATCGGTGCGCTGGCGTACCTCCTTGGGCAGTTCGCTCATTTCAGCAATACCGCCGGCATTATCTGAAATCGGGCCGTAGGCGTCCACTGCGAGTTGGATGCCAAGGTTGGAGAGCATCCCTACCGCAGCAATGGCAATGCCATACAAGCCCGCCAGGTGGAAAGAGAAGATAATGGCAAAAGCGATGATAATGATGGGGATAGCGGTAGAAATCATCCCCACGCTCAAGCCGGCGATGATGTTGGTAGCCGCACCGGTAGAAGACTGGCGCACGATACCTAGTACCGGTCGCTTGCCCGTGCCCGTGTAGTATTCCGTGATCAAACCCACCAGCAAACCGGAAACCAAACCGATGATGGTAGCCAGGAATACATTAGTGGAGCTCATTTCACGCACATAGCCATAGAGCTTGTCGTCAAAAGACCAGGTTTCTGGCAGCAGGCCTTTGATGATAAACCAGGAAGCTACAATCATCACGGCTGAAGAGCCGAATTCGCCGATGTTCAGCGCCCGCTGTGGGTCGCCGCCTTCTTTGACGCGCACGAAGAAAGTGCCGATAATCGACGTCACGATACCAACACCCGCCAAGAGGAGAGGCAGCAGCACGGCCGACAGCCCGTTGAATTCGTCGGAAAAGGTAGAGCTGGTCATGAAGACTGCGCCCAACACCATAGTAGAGATAATGGAGCCAACATAAGACTCGAACAAGTCGGCGCCCATGCCTGCTACGTCGCCCACGTTATCGCCCACGTTGTCGGCGATGGTGGCCGGGTTGAGCGGGTGGTCTTCCGGGATGCCGGCTTCAACCTTGCCCACCAGGTCGGCACCCACGTCAGCAGCTTTGGTGTAGATGCCACCGCCGACACGCGCAAACAAGGCGATCGAAGAGGCCCCAAAGGAAAAGCCAGTGATGACGGTGATAACCCGGTTGACGCTGGCATAGTCAGCGGTACCGAACATGTTGCTATAGACGATAAACAGGACGCTCAAGCCCAGTACGCCTAAACCGACTACCCCCAGGCCCATGACCGAACCGCCAGCAAAAGCGATTTCCAATGCCTTGCCCAGGCTGGTGCGTGCTGCATTTGTGGTGCGCACATTGGCCTTGGTTGCTACGCGCATGCCGATGAAGCCCGCCAGTGCTGAGCAGAATGCCCCCAGGATGAAGGAGGCAGCTACCAAGGGTGAGGATTCTGGCGTATTGCCGCTCACGCCCAGCAGGACGGCTACGGCCACGACAAAAATGGCCAGCACCCGGTACTCCGCCTTCAAAAAGGCCATGGCACCTTCTGCAATCGCATTGGCGATGCTTTTCATCTTATCTGTGCCAGCATCCTGGCGGGTAACCCATCCGGTCTTCCAGAAGGTGTACAACAACGCCAACAGGCCGAAAAGAGGGATGATGTAAATAATCGTTTGACCCATAAGTTTTTACGTTTTGTATGGTTTTGCACTTAAAAAATCGGAAAAGGCCCCGCTTCCATTGCCGCGAGGCGCTCGCGGGCTTTTCGTTTCGGGGGGCAAAGCTAATGTTATTTTGCTTTTTATCAAAAGCAGCAACTGCTTACCGCTGTTAAAGCGCCGCAAAGATATGAAATGCCCTAAATTCAACGGCTTATCCAGCTTACCTTTTCCCAAATATCGGCGCGTTTGCCAGGTAGCTCCGGCAAATCGTGGTAGCCCATGTAAAAAAGGCCCAGGCAACGCTGCCCGGCTTGGAGCTCCAGAAATTCATCGGCTTCCAGGATGGCGCGGGGCGAGCTCCAGTAGCTGCCGATGCCGTGCGCCGTACAGCTCAGCCACATGTTTTGCACGGCGCAGGCTACGGCAGCCACTTCCTCCCATTCGGGCAGGCTCTCCGCTGGCTCACGCTGCATGACAATGGCGATGACACAAGCCGAGCGCATGGGGTTCTCTCGCATCTTGGCATACTTCTTTTCCGAAAACTGCTCTTCGGATGTATGGGCTTGGTACCAATCGGCCAGATAATCCCCCAGCCGTGCCAGGGCTGCCCCCTGGAATACTTTGAAGCGCCAGGGCTCGGTAAGCTTGTGGGTAGGGGCCCAGTTGGCATTCTCTAATATCTCCCGGATGATCTCCTCCGGGATGGGCTTGTCGTTATAGCTATTTGGAAAAACAGACCGCCGCTTGCGGATGAGCTCGCTCAATTGTTTAGCAGTGATGGACATGGCGCTTTTTTGGCGGCAAAGATAGGAGATTGAGGGGATTTAGCACCAATGCAGTTAATTTATCACAAATCAATAGGTGATGAAATAAATGCGACAATTACGTCAGCAGAATGAGCTTTTCTACGAGACAGGACAATTGCCGGGCGTCGCTTGGCTGAAGTCAAATCAGTGAACGGGAAGCGGGTGAGCACTATTTTCTTTTGCTGCATCAGTTCTGAGGAACCGGTAGGTTTCAAAGCCACTTAGAAGAAATAACCAAAGAAAAGAACCGGAGAAGCCGAAGCCTTCGCGTTTTTTCGAAAGCTACGTATGAATGCCCACGGGCGGTTTCCATAGCGGATCGGGGAATTCAGGGCAGCTTTCCCCAGGCAATCCGCAAAGCCTTGGCACCATGCTTGCTATGCAATGGCAGGTGCCAAGGCTTTGCGGATTGCCTCCCCGACTTAGTCTAATCCATTGGCTTGCAGCTCCACCCGCTCCTTTAGCGCCTGGTGCGCCGCCCGCCAGCCCTGAAGCGTCTGCTGGCCGATCTGCTTCAGCAACAGGGTGCTGAGTAGGCCGCTGAAGGTTTCCTTTTCAATCAGCTTTACCCGCTTGGGGCCCAGCTCTTCGAGCAGAAATTCGTGCTTGCCGTCGAAAATGCCGGGGATGAGGAGGTGCCCGATCCAGGAAAACTCGCGGTTTTCGGTCACGGAGAGCACCTTGGGTTTGAAGGTAAATTGTGCGCCATCGATAGCCATGGTGTTGCGTAGGCGCTGGCCGGGTTCCAGCTTGCCAGTGCTCTCAATCATGGAAGGGTTCCAGGTATGCCAGTTCTCGTTGTCGGCCAAGACCTTCCAGACTTCAGCCGCCGAGGCTTCGATGATGGCCTCGGCCTGGATCTGCCGCGGCCGTTGCACCACTGCCGCGACGATGAGCAGGAGGATGAGGCCGAGGAGGATGATTGCGGTGATTTTCATGTGTTTTGATTTTTGAATGTGAGATAATCTTGGGTGGTTGCCCCTACTACTGCAAAGATGCAGGCAAAATACGCGCCGGCCCTTGTCCGCAGACGCCAGCGTATTTACATTTTGCGCCAAAGCGAATAATGTTTATTTTTACGCCATGCCATTTAACGGAAGATTTGTCGCCAACATCATCGCTTTCGCTGCCCAACAGGGAGCGGATGCCCCGGCTTTGACCGCCCTCACGGGCTTGAGCTTCGAGGCCTTGGGCGAAGAAGGCCGCAAGCTGAACAACGAGGCCTATAATCAAGTTCTAGAAGCTGCTGTGGGGATGACCAAAGACGCTTGCTTGGGCCTGCACGCCGGCGAGTACCTCAACCTCTCGGCCGCCGGCCTGGTGCTGCAAATCATGCAAGCCAGTGCTACTTTGCGCCAAGCGCTGCAGTACGCCTGCGATTTTGCCAACCTGAGCTGCTCGGCCCTGCCGCTATCCCTGGAAGACCGCGGTGATGAAACCTGGATAACCGTCATCCCCGACCCGCTCTGGCTGGAGCAGTCCCCGCTGGCTGTGCAGCACACTACCGATGGCTTGCTGGCCTTCACCTTGCGGGAATTCCGCGCCCTCACCTGGCGCCAGCCGCAGCCAGTAGCGGTCCTTTATGCCTTCGACCCACCAGCGCGGCTAGCCGAGTACGAGCGGGTGTTTGGAACTGGCCTCTCTTGCCGAGCTGAACAGACCGCCATCGTATTGCGCAAACGCGATGTGGACCAGCCCATCATCACTCGCGACCAAGACCTGCTCAAAGCGCTGGTACAATTGGCCGAGGAACGGCTGGCAGCCTTGCAACATCAGGGGGGCTTCCTCCAGATCGTCAAGCGTGCGGTGCTCAACCTCGCCCGCCCGGAATTCCCCACCGCTGAAATGGCCGCCGCCAACCTCAACCTTAGCCTCCGCAGCCTGCAGCGCAAATTGCAGGAGGAAGGCACTTCTTACCAAGCGATGATCGAAGAATTAAAATGCGAGTTCGCCATCGCCTACTTGCACAAACCTGGCTTGACCATCAGCGAAATCGCCTACTTGCTGGGCTATGCCGAGCCCAGCTCTTTCGTGCGCTCCTTCAAACGCTGGACCGGGGAAACACCCCAGCGTTTCCGGCAAGGTGGGCACTCAACAACAAAACCCGCAAACAAAATGAGCTGAATTTTGTTATCTTTCAAATATTACTGAAACAAATGAACATCCATGAAAAGTGTAATTACCTGCGATATGGAAGGCCGTATCGAAACATTCAATAAAGGCGCTGAACAAATGTTTGGCTACCCGGCCGAAGAAGTGGTCAACAAAATCCGCGTATCGGCTTTTTCTCCCGGAGAGATTGTGTTGCAAAACGTAGGGCATTGGCTGGAACAAGCCAGCAGGGTAGGCGAGCATGTGACCCAGACGAAATTCGTGCGCAAGGACGGCACCTTGTTCAATGCTCGCATCCGCGTCACCCCTACCTTTGCCAATGGCAAAGATAAGGGGCAGACAGGCTACTGTGGCGTCACCGAAGCCATCGACGAAGAAGTGGAAGTGCCCATCCGCTGGACGACCAAGCTGATCAAGGGGCTGGCCATCACGCGCCTGCCCTTCATTTCGGCGGTTACCATGCCTGCCTTCATCGGGGCGGCTTACGCCTACCGCTATCTGCTCGAGGGGGCAGCTTTCAACTGGCTGTACTTCGCCCTGACCGTCGTCGGCGTCATCCTCCTGCACCTCGGCAGCAACGTGATGAACGACTACTTCGACGTGAAAGACGGCACCGACGGGGCCAACAACGACTACTTCCTGCAGTTTTCTGGCGGCAGCCGGGCCATCGAGCTGGGGCTGATCAGCCTGGAAGGCACCAAGCGCCTGGGGCTGTCGCTGCTGGGCATCGCCACGCTCATCGGCTTGTACCTGACCTACGAGACGGGCTTAATAACGCTGTCCATCGGCTTATTGGGCATGGCCATCGGGTACTTCTACACCGCGCCCCCGGTGCGCCTGGTAGCGCGGCGGGGTTTGGGCGAGCTGGGCATCACGCTGGCATTCGGGCCTCTGGTCACCCTCGGCATGGTTTACGTTATGACCCAAACGCTGGACCCCCTGGCTTTCCTCATGGGTCTGCCCGTAGGCTTGCTCACGGCCAATATCCTGCTGATCAATGAATTTCCGGATGCCGAATCGGATGCCACCACGGGTAAGAACCACCTGGTGGTCACTTATGGCAAGGAGAAAAGCACCTATATTTATCTGGGCATCTTGCTGGCTTCGCTGCTGGCCAACCTCGTCATCATCGCCTTATTGCCCGGCCTAAATCCTTGGCTACTGGCCTCCAGCCTGGCTTCGGCTGTAGCCGGGTTGTTCATTTTTCGTCACATCCGTGCGCATTATCAAAGCCGGGAACTGTTGCGCTCTAATAAAAATACGATTGCCCTGAGCGCACTGACGGGCTTGCTGACGGCCCTGGCGCTATTGTGGTGATAGCTTAGCAATATTTTATGCTGTCAACTTAACGGCTATCTCGCCTTTGGCGCGAGGGCAAGGCTGGCTTCTGAAAGCGCTTCTGCTTTGCCAAGGTAAGCCTTTAAGTTGACGGCATAAATCTACCTCTTGACTTACGAAGAAAGAAGATTGGCAAGACAAAAAAGATTATGATCAGCACAAAAAGAATGAAAACAGACCTGGCGGGGCAAGCCGTATTGCTGGCCGGCGCCGCTACGGTTGGCCTAAGCGGCTTGTCATGGGCTTGGCTGGCTATCCAGTTGGCGTTGCTCAGCATCTGGCAGCTAGGCAGCGCCTTGCAGCTTGCGCTGGAGCACGAATACCAGCAACGCCAGCCCTACATCTGGGGCCTGGCAGCTTTGATGCTGGTCATCCCTTTGGGCCTCTGGCTCCTCGGCCCTTGGGTGCTGGTACCTGCTGGAGCCCTAGCCTTGGCTTACTTCTGGCTCACCCTCCGCGATACCCTGAAAGTATTGCAAAGGCCCCGCTCGTTCTGGGATTTATGAGGGGCTTCTACTGCGCGTCCACGCAGGCGATGGCCGGTCAAGTGCAGCCGCAGTGCCGACGTAGGAGGCATTGCCGGCTGCACCGTGTTGGTCGCCGTGCGCTCCAGCTTTCGACCTGCCAATAACAAGTATTCCTAATGATACGGGCAAGCTTTTGGGCTTTTCTCGATTTGCCTTGCCGATTGCCAATTGCCAATTGCACAGCCCTACGGCGGCCAACGGGTTGATGATATCTTGCTCACCTCCGCCCCGCCACGCAGCATCAGGTGCAGCGGCTGGTCCAGCCCAATCAGGATTGGGGAGGAGACCGTGGCCGCATAGTTTCAGGGGGAGTAGAGCGAATAGCACCGGAAGCTATGCCCATCGAAGAGCAGCAGCCGCCCTTGGCGGCAATCAGCGCCGATGAAACGCCGGAAGAACTCCTGGCGCCGGTAGTAGTGGTTCGGCGCGTGCATCCGGCGGATCCGGCGGCCATCAGCAGTGTCGAAAGTATAGAGCATACCGTCGCCGCCGCCGACCACAAAAAGCTGATTGCCGCAGCAGACCGGGCGGCTCGGGGTGCCCGACAGCTCAGATTTCCAAAGGATGCGGCCGTCTTCCAGGCTCAATTTATAGAGGTATCCGTCTTCCAAGGCGCAGTACACGGCTTGGCCTTCGACCAGCGGGGCCGAGCTCAGCATATCGCGCGGCAAGGCTGTGCGCCAGCGCACCTCCCCCCGACGATAATCCAGGCAGACGAGCTGGTCGTAGGCCATGAGCAGGGCCAGGCCGCCGGCGATCACTGGCTGCTTGGTGACGCCATAGCCGTGGGTGTTCTCTGGATAAGCCTCGCCTTCGGCGATCACCCGGCCGTCGGCCAAGTCAAGGATGTGCCAGCGCGCGACGGTTTTACCCCCCGGGCGGTACTGGGCGATGGAGGTGAAGAGCACCCGCCCCTCCGCTACGGCTGCCGGGCTGCGCAGCAGCAGCCTGGCGCTATCGGGCCAAGGCTGGGAGAAGACCGCCGCAGCTTTTCCGGTGTACACATCCAGGCGGTAAAAATGCGAAATACGGCCTTCCCAGTCGTTGACCGCTTGCAAGACGCTGCGCCCGTCCAGGGTTTCGATAAACTGTTCTGCTGAGCCTTGGTGCGCGGATTCCCAGAGCGCTTGGCCATCCCGAAGATCGATTGCCGTGGTGAGCGAGCCGCGAGGCAGGATGAGGCGGTTCCCCAAAACCGCTGGTTGCAGATTGTAGTAAAGCTGGCTAGAATCAGCCCCATCAGCCGAGCGCCAACGGAGCTGGCCGTCGGCGAGCTGCAAAGCCAGGAGCGCTGGCAGCTCGCCGGGATAGGCTTGCGAAACAACCGCTTGGCTGCCCAGCAGGAGCGGATAGATGCTTTCGGCAATCGCGCCAGCGGGCAGCACGGCTTGGCGCCACAACTGCTGCAGCTCCGCTTCTTCGGAAAGCGGCGGCGGGCTTTGGCAACCACTGTTGCTCAGGCTCCATAGCCAGAGGGCACATAGCGCCGCTATGCCCCCTCTGGACCAAATCCCTTTTTGCCTTGCTGACATGCCCCCTTACTTCGGCACGACAAAAGCCGCTCCGGCATTGCCGTTGAACAAATCCACAAAAGCATTGCGCACTGGCGCGTATTCCCAGAATTGCTCCTGCAGGTGGTTGCTGCCCTTGGCCTCATAGGACTTCGCTGCGCCGGCCAGGCTTTGCTCGCTTTGGGTGAGCAAGCCGTCGTGGGGCTCGGGCACTAAATAAGTGACGCTTATTGTCGCCGCTTCGCAGCTGATGTTGCAGACCGAAAGGCAGTAGCCATATATTTGCTCATCTTGTTCAGCAAGGAAATTTTCCCAGCAATGATCACAGCTCAGGCACGACGGGTCCTCGACCTCAATGAAGAATTCCTGTGGGCTGTAGGGCGCGATCGCCAGCGTCCATCTGGCATTGAGCGCTTGGTGGACAAGCTCGCACTCTAGCAACTCACGCAGCTCGTTTTGCAAGTCGAAATTGGTGCGCAAATCACGCGCCTGCGCCAGTATAGATGCCTCGATAGCTGCCCCGACAGATAAGAAGTTGGATAGGTTGATTTTCCCCGCTGCTCCTGCCAGACCAGCGATGCTTTGTAACATGCCGATTGCAAAATTTTGGTTGGCGGCTATGGCGCGTTGCCTGATCTCTTTTTGATAGCATTCGATGTACTCATGGTCTTCGCCAAACAGGGCAGTGTTGTGCCAAGAACTCATCAGGCGGGTCAGTGCCAGCGCGTCGTCGTCTTCGTTGCCCCAGATGATAGCAAAAGGGATGTCGGGTGCTTGTAGGTTGGTGATGACCGGGTTGTCCGGCTTGAGCTGTTGATAGAAATCGCGGATTTGTGGGGTAGCGACAAATGAATTGATCCACCTTTGGGTGGCTTCGATCATCTGGCAGCCGCGGCAACCCTGGGCTTGAGTTCGAATATCCAATGAGCTTTGGACTATTTTTTGCGCTCCAGTTTCTGCTCCAGGAGCCAAGGGTAAAAGCCATTCGAAGGCTTTGCCGCCTTGATTAGGAACCCCAGCTAAAATCATGGCGGTGAGATTGGTTTCTTGCTGCATCATGCCCATATAGCGGAGGATCAGCCCTCCAGCATCATGGCCGATGCCTAGGACATCTTCGCGCTCTTGAGTAGCAAGTCTGTCATTGAAAAACACCCCCCAGCCAGGGATGTCGTTAGCGGCAAAATCGTTTCCGTAGGGGAAAGTATTCACGTTCGTGAATTGATAAGACTCCGCTTGGGCGCTAGTTACTGCCCGCGACCACAAGGTCGAGGTCGATGCGCCACCATGGAGCCAAAGGATGTCGCGTGAGCCCTGCTGCGCAGAAGCTCCATTGGCAGAAAAAAATAACATTATGAAAAGAAGAAAGGACGGTTTCATGTCAAGACGGTTTTAGTGGAAAGACAAAGAGAAAGATTTAAATACAGTGATCTGTTCGGCCTTCATGCGCACTTCGCTTTCGATGGCGTCGAAGAAGAAGACCCGCACCATGCGCTCCAACTGCACATTGGGCGCCTGCCCGCTCACCTTGAGCAGGTGGAGGGTGCTCAGTTCGCCACTGGCCTCGAAATTGAGCTGGCCGATAGCCATCCGGGCGTTTTGGTCGATCACGCTAATGCTGTACGACCCATCGGGGTGGACGGTGCGGGAAGTGGCGAGCTGGCTGCCGTGGGCAGTCAATGACGGCAACCCATAGGCGACAAGGGTATCCAGCCCCGCCGCAAATTCGGCCTCGGTGAGCGGGGGTGATTCTCGCAGTTCGGCAAACAATTGCACCACTTCCAGCGCCGCCGAAGCATCGGCGGGCACCCAATCTGTATCGATGGCTTCACCTTGAGCATTGTAGAACGTGATGTTGCCGTTGAGATTCTCAAACCGGTGGTAGTTGGGCTTCAGCCTAGCCCCGATGGTCTGGGGCGGGTATTCGATGGGCTGTTCAGGCGTCAGCAGCTCGCTCGTCATGCGGTAGGCGGCGCCCTCCTGCAAGCAGATTTTTTCCAGCCGCCGCTCGCGCTGCGGCAGCATCAGTGCCCGGTCTAAAAGGCTCAGATGCACCAAATCGCTAGCTTTAGCTGGCCTGACCAGCGTCGTGGTCTCCGCATCGTATTCCATGCTGACCGCACAGTCGTTGGGCAAGCCAAATATTGGAGGTTGGGTTTCTAGTAGACAGGAACCCAACCCCAGCAGCAGTGCGGTAAACAATCCAAAATAAAACTTTTTTTTCATAATATATATGGTTTTGGTGATTTAAATCTCATCATCCTTGTCATGCGTGGCATATCAATCATCGAAGCAAAGTATGCCTTTGCCGCTATTCATATTCGTGCCCCTTTGCCCATTGAGCACAGCAAAAGCGCTGCCCAGTGCGTCAGAGCCAATGTGAGTTTTTGTGCAGTTTCCATCGGCGGAACCCCGATGGGATTGTTTGGATTTTACAAAGTAAAAAAAAAAAAGAAACGCCAGTCAAGTTTTTTGGCGTTTTTTTCAAGCTGCGCATAAATACCATTGTGGATGTTGTCATGGCAGGTTGGGCATCCAGAGGCAGCTATCCCTAGGCCGGTCAAATCCTTGGCACCATGCTTACTATAAAGTAACAGGTGCCAAGGAGTCATAGATTTTACAGCCGGGGCGCTAGTCCTGCGCGTCCACGCAGGCAATGGCCGCCAGGTTGATGATATTGCCCACTTCAGTGCCCCTGATCAGCAAGTGCAGAGGTTTATCCAGCCCAATCAATATCGGCCCGATGTAGTTGGCGTTGCTCAGCTTGCGGATCATCTTGAGGCTGGTATTGCCCGCATCGAGGTTGGGGAAAATCAATATATTAGGCCGCTGGGTAAGCCTGGAGAAGGGGAAGTATTCGCGGCGGAAGTCCTGGTCGAGGGCTACATCTGCCTGCATAGGGCCGTCAATCATCAGGCCCGGGCGTTTTTGTGCGACGATATCCACCGCCTGCGCCACTTTTTCCGTCTCTGGCAAGCGGATGGAGCCAAAGTTGGAATAGGAGAGCATAGCGATGCGCGCCTCCATCTGCATTTTCTCCACTTCGTCAGCAGCCATCAGGGCGATCTCGGCCAAATCTTCCGCCCCGGGATTGGGGTTGACGATGCAATCGGCCAGGAAATAGAGCTGATTGGCTTGTTCCAGCATATACATGCCGGCGATAAGCCGCCCCCCTGCCTTGGGGCCGATAATCTGCATGGCGGGCGTGACGACTTCGGGGTAGCTCACGCTCAGGCCAGCCATCATCGCATCGGCATGGCCTTCTTTGAGCATCATGGCGGCAAAGTAGATGTAGTTGCGCAAATCCAGCTCGGCGCGGTTTTGATTGACACCCTTGCGCTGCCGGAGCTGGTAATAAGCAGCGACGTAATGCTTGCGCTGAGGCCAGCGTTTGGGCTCGATAATCTCAATGCCCTCCGGGTCGTGGTTCATTTCCTCAAACAGGCCTAAGAGCGCGGTTTTGTCTTTAGTCAATAAAACAGGTTTGCCGATGCCTTCGCGGACGATTTCGCTGGCTGCCCAGATGATGCTGGGGTGGTCGCCTTCGGGGAAGATAATCCGCTTGGGATCCCGGCGGGCCTGCTGGAAGACCTTGCGCATAATGTCGCGCGACCAATCGGTTTTTTCGCGCAAGCGCTCCCGGTAGGCTTCGATATCCAGCGGGTTGCGGGCTACGCCAGAGCGGATGGCTGCTTCGGCGACCGCAGAAGAGCTTTCCACCAATATCCTGGCGTCAAAAGGCTTGGGGATGATGTAGTCGGGGCCAAACTTCAGGCTGGAATCGCCATAGACCCGTTTGACGGATTCCGGGACCTCTTCGCGGGCCAGGCGCGCCAGCGCATGGGCAGCGGCCAGTTTCATCTCCTCGTTAATAGCCGTGGCCTCCACATCCAGGGCGCCGCGGAAGATAAAGGGGAAGCCCAGTACGTTGTTGACCTGGTTGGGGTAATCGCTACGGCCCGTAGCAACGATAGCATCCGGGCGAGCTTCCCGGGCATCGGGATAAGAGATTTCTGGATCGGGGTTGGCCATGGCAAAGATGATGGGCCGCTCGGCCATGCTGCGGGCCATGTCTTTGGTGAACAGCCCCGCCAGCGATAGGCCGGCAAAGAAATCAGCGCCTTTGACGGCATCTGCCAGGGTGCGGGCGCTGGTGTCGCGGAAAAATTTGTCTTTATAGGGGTTGCGGCCCTCATCGCCCCGTCCTTTCCACAAAACGCCCTTACTGTCAGTCATCAGGATATTCTCCAGTTTGAGCCCCAGGCTGATATAGAAATTGGCGCAGGCGATACCCGCCGCGCCGGCACCGGAAATGACCGTTTTGATGTCGCCGATATTTTTCCCGGCCAGTTCGAGGGCATTGAGCAAGCCAGCGCCAGATATAATGGCGGTGCCGTGTTGGTCGTCGTGAAAAACGGGGATGTCCAGGCTCGCCTTTAACCTTTCCTCGATATAGAAACATTCCGGGGCCTTGATGTCTTCCAGGTTGATGCCGCCGAAAGTAGGCGCCATATATTGCACGGTTTTAATGATGGCTTCCGGGTCTTCAGTATCCAACTCGATGTCAAAGACATCAATATCAGCAAAGCGCTTGAAGAGCATACCCTTGCCCTCCATGACGGGCTTGCCGGCCAGCGCGCCGATATTGCCCAGGCCCAGCACGGCCGTGCCGTTGCTCACCACCGCCACCAGATTGCCCTTGGCGGTGTACTTGCGGGCAGCTTTGGGGTCGGC
>CAYSPJ010000118.1:0-15254 GCA_964432875.1 uncultured Phaeodactylibacter sp.
CTCATCCCCCCCTCCTGCCAAGCTCGTCCATATCGCGGATGAGCAGGCGCTTGCGGTTGAAGGCAATGAGGTTGTCATTGCGCAACTCATTGAGCACCGTAGTGACCGTTTGGCGGGAGGTGGCGGTGAGGTTGGCGATTTCCTGGTGGGTGATAAATTTGCGCACTACGGTTTCATAGCCCACGCGTTGCCCTTTTTTCTGGCCTAGCTCATGGACAAAGGCGATGATGCGCGTACGAGAATCTTTGAAGATGAGCGACTCGAGGCGCTGTTCCATCTCCAACATGCGCGAGCCCATGATTTTCATCAGGAACAGGCCCAGGGCGGAGTGGTCGCGCATCATGCTTTTCATGTCTTTCACCGACATGACGCAGGCGACCGTATCCTCCATCGCATAGGCAAAATCGCGGCGTTTATCTTCTCCGATCAAGGACAATTCTCCAAAGACTTCCCCCGGGCCAAGGATCGCTTTGGTGATTTCCCGGCTGGCATCCCCATAGGTGCCGATTTTCACTTGCCCTTCCGTCAGGAAGTAAATTTTATCGGCGTGCTCCTCGGGCAGATAGATGAATTCACCCTTCTTGAAATGTTTGTGTACGTGCTGCTCCATATCGCCTCGCCCGAGCTTCTGGGGGCAGAAAATACCGGTGACGTCTATGTTTTCTAAATACCAGAGGGATTGGTTATTCATCGCTGCTCAATTTAGATTTTTCAAAAAACGCTTTTACCCGAGGCTTGTTGGAGTTGACCCTAATAATACCTGTCCAAATTGTCCTGGAAACTACATTATGGTTTGGTGATAGCGCGGGTACGCCTCGCCAGTCTGGCTACCCAGGGCAGGGTTACCTACTCGTCGGGGCGCAGATCAAAGCGCTTTTGCATTTCCTGGATGAGGGGGTTGCTTTCCCGCATGGCCAGGTATTTATCTTTGCTGCTGAGGATGCGTTTTGGAGTGGGGTCTTTCTGTTTGCTTTTATCCAATTCAAAGGCCAGGGTAATCTGGGAGGTGCCCAGTGCAGTGCGCAGGTGCTCCATCAGGCCACTTTCCTGACGGATGGTGTTTTCTGCCAGGGCTGAGCTGACCAGCGCATGGAGTTTGTGCCCTTCGAGCGATAGTTCGGCATTGCGTAAAATCGCTTTGACAGATTCTTGCTCCAGGCTTTGGGCGTATTCATCCCAGGCGGCCTGAGCGCGTTCCAGCGTAGGGGCTTCCGTAGGGCGGTTGCCATTCTTGGCTTCTTCGGCCTGCACCTCGGCCAGCATCGCGTTCAGGTCGATTTTTGGGGAGCCATACTTGCTGAGCTTTTTCGGGCTTGTGGACTCAGGTTCCGGCTCGGCGGCAGGTGCCTGCGGCTGTTCCTGTATTTCATCTTGATCGGCTTTGACGGCCTGAGCAGGAGGGGCAGGAGGGGCAGCCTGGAACAATCCCGGCGGTTCCTTCAGTTCAGGAGTTTTTTTTTCCGCTGGCGGCAGTTGTGCCTCGGTATCGGCTAGCAGGAAGGCGCGGTTGATATAGGCCATTTTGAGCAGGGCCATCTCGGCGTGCAGGCGCTTGTTGCGCGCCAGGCGGTAGTTGACGTCGCAATCGTTGGCGATATTGAGGGCCGTGAGCAAGAGGCTGGATGGGGCCAGGCGGGCTTGTGCCAGGTAGCGCTCTTTGAGGTTGCCGCTCACCTCCAGCAACTGGAGGGTGATTTCGTCTTTACAAACCAGCAGATTTCGCAGGTGCTCCGCCAAGCCACTGATGAAGATATCCGGCTCGAAGCCCCGGCGCAGGATGTCATCAAAGAGCAACATAATCCTGGCAGCGTCTTCCACCAGCATGGCATCCACCATTTGGAAGAAGAAATCGTAGTCCAGCACGTTGAGGTTCTCCACCACATCGGCATAAGAGATGGTTTTGCCGGAAAAAGCGACGATGCGGTCGAAGATAGACAAGGCATCGCGCAGGGCGCCATCCGCTTTTTGCGCGATGATGTGCAGGGCGTCTTGATCAGCTTGGATACCTTCCTGACGACAGATATCCAGCAGGTGTTTGACCATATCCGCAGCCTGGATGCGGCGGAAGTCAAAAATCTGGCAGCGCGATAAGATGGTCGGGATGATCTTGTGCTTCTCCGTGGTAGCCAGGATGAAGATGGCGTAGGAGGGCGGTTCTTCCAGGGTTTTCAGGAAGGCGTTGAAAGCCTGTTGTGAGAGCATGTGTACCTCATCGATGATGAAGACCTTGTACTTGCCCTGCTGCGGCCGGAAGCGCACCTGCTCGATGAGGGCGCGGATGTGCTCCACGCTGTTGTTGGAGGCGGCGTCCAGCTCGGTGATATTGAAAGAGGCGTTGGAATTGAAGGCCTGGCAGGAACCGCATTCATTGCACGGCTCAAAATCGGCAGAGACATTCTGGCAATTCAGCACTTTGGCAAGGATGCGGGCGCAGGTCGTCTTGCCTACGCCACGCGGCCCGCAAAATAGGAAGGCATGAGCGAGGTGGTCGCTTTGCAGCGCGTTCTTCAGAGTCTGGGATACATGCTCTTGGCCCACGACATCTTCAAAACGGTTGGGGCGGTATTTGCGTGCCGATACGATGAAATTACTCATAGCCTTTTTGCTGCTCGCTGCGGTGCTGGCCAAGCCAGGGCAGCCTCCGATTTGAAAAATTCAACTTCAAAGATAGCAAGCTTCTGGAAAATTTTTAAGTTTTGGGCAATTATTCTGGCCGTCGGCAAAAGCGGTGAGCGGCCAGCCCCAGGCCTGGCACCCGGCACAACTCTTAACCAGAAGAAAACGGCTTTACTCGAGGATGCCCGTCGCAACAAGGCCGAATGAATGGATAGAAGTAATAACAGGAGGGGAGGCTGGCAAGTGCCAATCGATAGGAAAACCTGGCCGTAAAGCGCTCGGGATGCCGCAGGCTTGGTGAATATTTTCGGGAAGCCGCTCAGGGCAGGGCTCTGGCGGCTTCCCGAAAGTGGAATGGGTGCGGGCGACTATTTCAGATAGGCGGTGATCTCCTCACCCAATGGATCTGCTTTGGAAGGGAAATGCGCGAGCCATTTGCCTTCAGGCGAAATCAGGAACTTGTTGAAATTCCAGCTTACGGAGGCGTTATCAACACCGTTGTACTCCTTGTTGGTCAGCCAGGCGTAAATCGGATGCTGGTCTGTTCCTTTGACATCGATTTTTTCGGAAAGCGGAAAGGTTACGCCATAGTTTTTCTCACAAAAGCTGGCGATATCTTCAGCAGTACCAGGCTCCTGGTTCAGGAACTGGTTGCAGGGGAAGCCGATGATGACCAGCTTGTCCTGGTATTGCTCATAGAGTTTCTGTAGCGATTTGTACTGCGGCGTGAAGCCGCAGCGGGAAGCCACGTTGACGCAAAGCACGTACTTGCCTTCAAAAGACTTCATGTGGATGGTGTCTCCATCAAGGCCAGCTATACTGAATCCGTGAAAGGAAGCGGGTATAGTGCCGGGGGCAAACTTAGGGCTGCTATTGCGCTTGGTAAATGCCAGGGTAAATACGGCGAGCGCAATCAGGATTAGAGCAACGGCTGCTATTTTCATCATGTATTTTTTTTAGCCTAACAGCATGATGAGGAAAAGGTTTACCGAATAACCTAAGCGTAGCGAACCGGGCAGCTCGCCTTAAAAGACAAGCCATCACATCCCAGCGAAACCTTGGGCGGGAGCAGGGGCTGCACTTCGGTGTATAACCCCATGCTATGGCTGATGTGGGTGAGGTAAGCCTGTTCGGGTTGGATGCGCTCGATGAGGTCCAGCGCCTCTGCCAGATTGAGGTGCGTATAGTGCCCTTTGTGGTGTAAGGCGTTGATTACCAGATGGCGAACCCCCAGTACTTTTTGCAGCTCCTGCTCTGCGATGGTCTTGACGTCGGTCAAGTAAGCGAAATCGCCGAAGCGGAAACCCAGTACCGGCAGATTGCCGTGCATGACTTCCACCGGGATAACCTCCAGGCCGCATACCTCGAAGGGGGTATCTTTGGTAATGAAATGCTGGCGCACCATGGGCGCCCCGGGATAGCGGTTTTCCTGGGCGAAGACGTAGGCGAAGCGATGCCTGAGCTCCTGGCCCACCTGCTCGGTGCAGTAGACGGGCAGGTCGGCGCGCTTTTGGAAGTTGAAGGGCCGCACATCATCCAGCCCGATAACGTGGTCGTTGTGTTCGTGGGTAAACAAAATAGCATCGAGCGACTGCACTTTGTTGCGCAGCATCTGCTGCCGGAAATCCGGCCCGCAGTCGATAGCGATGGCGTGCTGGCCAAAGCGGACCAGCGCCGCTGTGCGTAGCCGCTGATCGCGCGGGTCGCTGGAGGCACATACGGGGCAGGGGCACCCGATCACGGGCACCCCTTGTGAGGTGCCGGTGCCCAATAAGGTTATTTCTAGTTCGATCAGTTCACGTTTTGCGGTATTGCCTGACATTCCCGGCTAATTTTCTTCCTGGGCTGGCTCTGTCCCTTCTTCGGCCTCTTCGGCCTCGTCATGCGCCAGGGTGGTGATTTTTTTGTAAAACTTGGCGGAAGCTTCGCTAAGCTGCTCCAGGGGGAACTCAATATTGCCGAGGATTTCCAGCAAACAGTTGATGCGGCCCTCCGTATCAAAAAATTTATTGATGACGGCAATCTTGCGGTTTTCCACAATACAATAGCCCGAGTTGAAATTGCCTTTTTCGTAGCGCACCGTATAATCCAGCTCTTCGAGTAGGCCTTCCAGTTTCTTCAGGCTATGTTTGCTATACTTAAACATCTGTCCGTTGATTTGTTCACTGATTTTTCGATCAAACGAAATCGCGCTCATCCCAGTTCGGGAGCTTTTCTTTTTGCGGCTGTTTTTCAAGCTCATCCAGCGGGAGGCGCTCTTCCTCCTCCTCGGTTTCTCCGGCAGCCTCCGGCAGCAGGCCGCCGTGTTTGCGGCGCAGGCGCTCCAGCTCCTTCTGCATCTGGATTTCTTCCCATTTTTCAGACAGGGCGCGTTCCCGGCCCGGCAGGCCAAAGACCGTGAAGTAATGGATCAAAAGGCCAATGCCCCAGGGTAGCATCGGGAATAAGAACCAGATCTGTCGCGAGGAGTTAAACGTGAGGATGTTCATCGCGAGGAAAAAGGCCCCTACCGCCAGGTAGCTGGCAAAATGACCGTAAAAGCCCTTCTTGGCTTTGACCCGCTTGCGGGCGGCTTTGTAGAGTGCTTGTTCGTCCATATTCCGGGATTTACATGCGGTTGACGTAGTATTCTAAATAACGGCATTCTTTGATGGCGCGTTTGAAGTAATCCGTATCGCGGTATTCTTTTTTGAGCTGCTCAAAATACCGGCGGTAGCCAGCGGTTTTGATTTCGCGCTGGAAGGCTTTGTATTCCTTATCATGGCCTCCATACATGCCGGGCACTTCGTATCTGCCCCACCAATATTCTTCCGGGCCGGGCTCTTCTTCCGATTTGGATTTGAAAAAGAGGTTCTGTTCCGCTTTAGCCGCCATAAAACAGATTTTAGCCGCTTCCTCGCGTTTACTGGCATGCTGGAGGGCTTTTTCGTAATAATCAAGGGCGACGGAGCAATCGTAAAAGCCGGCGTAAAAGGCGCTGCTACGCGTGTAATTCAAGAGGTAATAAGCCGGCCCAAACCAGGTCATATTGTAATAGGCATTGCCCAGCAGGTAGTAATCGGTAGAGCTGTTCGTTTTGTTGGCGATATCCCGTATTTCGATGAGTTTGCGCAAGAAGGAATAGCGGGTGAAATTGCTGCCGGCCTTGCGCCCACAATCTTCGGGGTGGATGCAGTCGAGGATACGCATATTGAAGGGGTTGTAGTCCAGGGGGTAGTCAAATTTTCCCGGCAAGGATTCGAGGATGGCCAGGGCTTCCTCCAGCCGGCTGGGGTCGCGCATCAGCAGGGTGGCTTTGATATCCAGGGCGATGTGCTCAAATTCACGCTGGGCAGCAGGCAGCGCGGCCTTGAACTCAGCCCAGGTCTGGGTGTTTTCCATGAAGTGCTTTAGTGCCAACAATTCGAGCGCGGTATGCTGGGGCTGGCGGATGAGGCGGAGCAATTCCTCGACCTCGGGATGGCCAGGGTCGCCTTTCAAATACCAAACGGTCTGGCGGGCAAAGCAGTTGGCCAGGATATGCTGCCCGGCACTGCGGGCTCGGTAAGCCAGCAGGTCGAGGATAAATTCCTGGTTGTTGCGCTCGGAGTAAAAGGAAGCGGTTTCATCATCGAAAATGGCCATGATCTCTGCCGCGATGAAGTCCTGTTCCTGAGGGCTAAAGGTTTCCTTTTGGATGATGAGCATGGCCAGTTTAATTTCGCGCGCGATTTTATCAAAAGCTCCTTCCATACCCTTGCTCCCGTCCAGGGTGCGCCGGGCGGCATCGAAGTCGCCACCGAGGAACTCCAGATAGGCTTTAGCGGCAGCCCAGAAGGGGTCGGTGGGGTTTTGCTTAGCGATCGCTGCGGCAAAGCGCTGCAAGCGGGCCGCATACTGGGCTTGCTCCTGGTTTTTAAGCACACTGCCATGGGCCGCCAGGTTGGCCATCAGGGTTTCGATGGGCTTTTCGGCGTAAAATTCCAGGTTGTCGCTTTCCAGCTTATTGATCTCCCGCGCCATGAGCCCCCGGAGCCATTCGTGGTTGCCCAGAAGGGCGGACACCTGCTCCAGATCGTGGAGGCCCAAGGTGCTGTTTTTGCTGCCGCGCAGAAAGTGCATCAGCGCCCGGTCTTCCTGGCTCTGGCAGAGGGCATAGGTAGCCTGCCAGTCCTCTTCAGTAGTGATGTTGAAGCTGTAATAAGCGCTGTTGCGGCGGCTGCGGCACTCCTTGAATACCGTGAGGAAATTGTAGTATGCCTGGCCTGGCTGCCCGTTCGAGAGTTGGATGCCCGCCACATGGTCGAGCGCCCAGTAGCGGATGATGCTCTGGGGGTTGCCTTTCCCGAAGTACTTTCCATAGGCAGCGATGGCTTGGTCAAATTGCTGATTGTGCCGCAGGCTTTTGACCAATTGGAAGGCATAACGTTCTTTGAGGAAGGCGTATTTTTCCTGATTCAAGGCCGTTTCGATACGGCCAATCAGCGCGGCAGCCTGCTCTGGGTTCAGGGGCTCTGGCTGGTAATCCCACCAATCGTTGCTGATATCCGTCAATTTTTCGAGATCAAGTGCCAGTAGCAGATATTGTTTGGCCGCTTCTAGCTGTGCGGCGGGTAGTGTGGAGTTTTTAAAGAGATGTTGCCGGATAGCTTGCGCGCGGGTCAGCTCGTAGAAGGCTTCGGAGTAGCCGCCCTTAAGGATGTAGAGCAGGGCCTCTGGATTGGCCTCTTGTTTTAGGAAAGCCTGCCACTCGGCCAGGTTGTCGTTGTTGTAGTCCTGATCGCTCCAGATGTGGAAGTAGGGGTGTGTCGTATAAAAAGTTGGGCTGTACTCCGGCGTCAAAACCCATTCGGGTACGAAGAGGTTGAAAAAGTGGTAGGAGTACTCATCGCCGCCGCAGGCTTTGGCGGTGAGCGGGCAGCAGCTAAGTGCCCAGACGGCCAGCCAGGTGGCGCAGCAGGCCCGGAGCATAGTTTTGTAGCAAGTCCTCGTCGAGGTGATAAAAAATGAGTTTTCCACTGCGGTGTTTGATTTTGCGGAGTGCCCCGGCAGCCCGTTCCAGCCCAGTGCTAGTGGGGCTTTCAAAACGCAGCCGATCTCCTGTGTTCAAATAATGGCCCTGAAAGTAGAAGTTTTCTTTGGCTTCGTAAAGCCCTGGCTTCTTTTTTTCTAAACGCGCTTCTTCTTCCAGGAAGTGTTCTGCGGGCAGGTTGATGATGGCGGCGAGCTCTCCGAGCCGGAAAAGCAAGGCCCAGGAGAAAAGCGGCAGGGCTACATCCAGCTCCAAAGGATAGCTGCCTGCGTTTAGATAAGCCTCTCCCGCATCGTTGTTCAGGATGCTATTGGGCTCCTGCGGGTCATCGATGTCGCCCATGTTATAGTACATCAGGCAGCCTTTATCGACGGGGGGCAGGCCGGTGCGCTCCGGATAGCGGTACTGGTGCAGGCGGATAGTTGCCGAAAGGGCCGCCTCGCCCTTGAGGCGGCGGATATGCTGGAGGAAGGCGAAGTACTTTTCGCGCGTGGAGGCAGTCCAGTCGCAATCGAATTGATACTCCTGCGGGTTTATCCCATATTGGGTGTTGATTTGCTGCAGGTAATCCCAAACCTGTTTGGCCAAGACCTGGGGTTTGATTTTTTCGGACTGGAAAGTGCGGTTGGTAATGAAAACGCAGGGTATGATTTGGTAAGCCTGCCAGCCTTCCCCCTCAAAGCGGATCGCTGCTACCGGGCGGGCCAGCCCGCTGGCTTCGACATCCAGGTCGAGGTATTTGATGTACAACTGCTGCACCTCGTTTTCCCGCAAGGCCGCTGCTTCCCCCGGGCGTAGCTGAAAGCTGGACTTCCAATAGTAAAAGGCCATATCGGCCTGGCTCGCTGCGGGGCGGCAGCCGGGGGCGGCTAGGGCAAACAATAAGGCGGAAGCTAAGCCGGCCAGGGCCAGCACTTTGGCAGAAAGCTTGGGCTGCTTATTGCAACTCATTGATACTCTCGATATCCTTCTTGAAGCGCTCGGTAAGATCGTTGGTGAAGCCCTCGATGACCGCCTTTTCTTTGGGATCCAAGCCGGCGCTGGCACGCGCGATTTCTTCCAGCATCTCTATCAGGAAAAGGTATTCCGGGTCTGGGCCATTTTCGCGGCAACATTCCAATACCTTTTGGTAGGTCTCCTCTGGGTCATTGTGTTTGCGGCGCTCGTAGTCGAAAGACCATTTGATGGTTTTGCCTTTCGGGTGCTTGCCCAGGATAGCTTCCAGCGCCTCTACTTCTTCGGGTTGGATCAGCCCATCGGCTTTAGCCACCAGGTAGGCCAGTTCTCCAAAAGCGTCGTAAATCCTATCTTTAGCAGTCATGATAGTGGATGTTGGATATTTTGCACAGCAATAATAAGCAAAATCTGGCAGGCGGCAGCGATAATTGAAAAAAACAGCACATTCCACCCCAAAAACTACGCCATCCATGCTTTAAACCCTATTTTAGCCGCCTGACAAAAAAAGAAAGCCTATGGAGACGCCCGATGCCAAGCCAAACCAGCCTTTGCCCGAAGGGGAGGTGCCCGTATTCAGGACCTGGAACCAATTGTACGCTTTCGTACTCATTCTTCATGCTTTGATCATCGTCTTGTTTTATATTTTCACCCAAAGGTATTCCTGAAGGGGGGGGCAGCGGCTATGGTTTGTTGAGGCATAATGGGCTGAGGTATTGGATTCTTTCAACCTTCATCATTCGACATTCAAATGAGCATATTTGACTGGATTATCATGCTGGGTACTTTATTGGGCATCGTGGCTTATGGGGTGTGGAAAACCCGCCACGTCAATACGGTAAAAAGCTATCTGCGCGGAGACGATGACCTGCCCTGGTGGGCCATCGGGCTGTCGGTTATGGCTACTCAAGCCAGCGCGATCACTTTCCTCTCGACCCCCGGCCAGGCTTACGAAGACGGCATGCGCTTCGCCCAATTTTACTTCGGCCTCCCCATCGCCATGGTTATCCTGTGCGTGTTTGTCTTGCCTATATACTACCGTCTGCAAGTCTATACGGCCTATGAGTACCTCGAAGGCCGCTTCGACCTCAAAACGCGAACCCTCACCGCAGTGCTTTTTCTCATTCAACGAGGGTTGGCTGCCGGCCTCACTATCTATGCGCCGGCCATCATCCTGTCCACTATCCTGGGCTGGAACCTGAACTGGACCATCCTTTTCATCGGCTTGATGGTGATTTTTTATACCGTAGCCGGCGGCACCAAGGCAGTAAGTATGACTCAAAAGCAGCAGATGATCGTCATCTTGTCGGGCATGTTCATTGCGGCCGTCATCCTGGTTTTCCAGTTGCCAGAAGAGGTGCGTTTTGGCGATGCGGTGGGCGTAGCCGGCAAGATGGGCAAGCTGAATGTCGTTGATTTTGAATTTGACCTGAGCAACCGCTACAATTTTTGGTCGGGCATGTTGGGAGGGGTCTTCCTGTTCTTATCCTATTTTGGCACCGACCAATCGCAGGTCTCGCGCTACCTGGGCGGGAAGTCGTTGACGGAAAGCCGGCTGGGCCTGTTGTTCAACGGCATCCTGAAGGTGCCCATGCAGTTCCTCATCCTCTTTGTGGGCATCCTGGTCTTCATGTTTTTCCAGTTTCAGCAGCCGCCCATCCATTTCAATAATGCGAACCTGGACAAGCTGGGAGGCACGGTTTACGAAAAGGAGCTGGAAGGCTTGCAATCTCAGTACAACACGCTCTTCCTGCAGCGGCAGCAAGAGGTGACCTATATGATGGGCGCTATCCGGCAGGAGGATGAAGCTGCCATTGAGGAGGCACGGGGCCGCCTCAGCGAATTAATGGCCCTGGACAAGGGGTTGCGCGAGGAGGTCAAAGGCTTGATTTTGCAAGCCGACCCCAAGGCCAAGACGAAAGATACGGATTACGTATTCATCACCTTCGTGACCAAGTATTTACCGATCGGCCTGGTGGGTTTATTGCTGGCCGTCATTTTCTCGGCGGCCATGTCTTCTACCTCTTCTGAGCTCAATGCGCTGGCTTCTACTACCGTTGTCGACATCTACCGGCGCAGCCTGGTAAAAGGCAAAAGCGACCGCCATTATTTGCGCGCTTCCAAAGCCTTCACCATTTTTTGGGGCGTAATCGCGTTGATTTTTGCCGCTACTGCCGATTTGTTTGAAAACCTGATCCAGGCGGTCAATATCATCGGTTCTCTTTTTTATGGTGCGATACTGGGCGTTTTTCTGGTTGCTTTCTTTATGAAGCCAGTGGGCGCGCGTGCCGTTTTTATCGGCGCGCTGGCGGCGGAAGCCCTGGTGCTGTTCATTTTCTGGCTGAGCGGTCAAGATACCTGGTTTCTCATCGGCGACACCTGGTACTTGTTTAAGGTCGCCTATCTCTGGCTCAACCTCATCGGCTGTGCGCTAGTGATGGGTATCGCTGGTTTAATACATTTACTCTGGCGATGAAGGCGGAAACCTCCAGGCAACACGCCCGGCTCGAACACCTGGGCTATGCCGTATTCGGGGCGCTGCTCCTGCTGGCGGCGGTGTTTTACCGCGAGCGGGCCCTCTTCACGGATATTGCCTATCAGACTTTTCTGCTCATCAACGATGGCGGGCTGCAGGTCCAGGTTTTCCGCTTTGGCGCGGGCGTGGTGCAGGTGCTGCCGTTGCTGGCCCTGAAGCTGGGGGCACCCTTGTGGGTTATATCCTTTTCGTATTCCATCTCCTTCCCGCTGCTCTATTTGCTATTTTACTGGCTCATCGTGCGTTTTTTGGGCAACCCCTATCTAGGCTGGGTGTTGGTGTTCCTCTTCACGCTCACGATTTACGACGGCTTCTACTGGCCTTCATCGGAACAACAGCAGGGGCTGGCTTTCCTTCTGGTTTTCTGGGCTTTTGTGCTGCGTTTCCCGGCGCTGAGCCGCTGGTGGGCATTATTGGTGGCCGCCCTGGGCATCATCGCCCTGGCTTTTTATCACCCGCTCATCTTCATCCCCTTCTTTTTCCTCTGGGGGTATTTCGGCTGGCAGGAAAAAGCCTTGCGGCATTGGCGCTTCCTGGGCCTGGCCGTTTTCATGATGATGGTATTGGGCTTGAAAGCGCAGATAGCCGCCAATTGGTACGACAGCAATAAGTACGGCGTCTTTTTTGCCAATCTGGTGAACGACTTCCCCAATTACTTCCAATACCCCAGCCACCAGAAGTTTTTACAGCATAGCCTCTATTACTGGTATGGTCTGCCCATCACGCTGTTGTTGCTCACTGGTTTTTACATGTTGAAACGAAGGTGGGCCCTCTTGGCTTGGGTTTGGGCGTTTTGCCTGGGCCATTTAATGCTGCTGCACATCGGATCACCCAACGCTACCTACCGCTTTTACGCCGAGGTGAATTACTTGCCGTTGGTGATCTATACCGCACTGCCGCTGGTGCTGGAGTGGGCAAAACCAGCTTGGGGGCGGCCGCTGGTTTTTTACCTGTTTTTTGGCATCGTCGGTTTGCGCTTGGTCGCGATTGGCTTACATCACCGCCCCTATACCCAGCGCCTGGAGTGGCTGGCCCGCCAGATGGATCGCGGCCCGGCAGGTGCCAATCGCTATTTCCTGCCCCAGCACCAGGTACCGATGGATACGCTGATTATTGAATGGGGCACCGCATACGAAAGCCTGTTGCTCTCGGCTATGGAACACCCTGATTCTGCCCAGACACTGCTCGTTTTGCCCGATGCCGGGCAGTATAGTGAGCTTTTTGATGCCGAAGGCACTTTTTTCTCTGGCTTGAAGCGGCACGATTTGGAGGAGCTCAACCCGCGCTATTTTCGCCTCGGGCGTGGGCAGTATCAGGTGCTGGAGTGAGGGCGGCCGACAAAGTAAAACCAGGGGTATTTGGGGATAAACCCCTATCTTCGCGCCCAAACAAAATGCAAACTGATGTCAGCAAAGCAAGGCGAGCTCGCAGTCTATTTCCATGTCGGCCTGGGCAAGGTGGCTTCCACTTATCTCCAGCACCGCTTTTTTCCCAAGCTGCAGGGCATCCGTTACATCCCGACCAATCGCTACCGGCGCTCCCCCGGCATCATTGCCCGGGGTAAAGAGGCCAGCTATTTGGTTTCCCGCGAGTTTGACCAGCAATTGGAAGAGGAGGTGAAGTGGTTCGCTTCATTTTACCCGCACGCCAAGCCGATTATCATCTTGCGCCGCAATGATAGCTGGATTGCTTCGCAATACCGGCGTTACGTCAAAAATGGCGGCTATCTACCCTTCAAGGGCTTCTTCGATGTAGAAGGAGATACCGGCCTGTGGAAGCGCAAACACGCGACCTTCTTTACCAACCTGGAAGTGCTGGAAGAATGCTTCAATACCCGTCCGTTGGTATTGTTTTACGACGAATTACAGCAAAACCCCTGGGCTTTTTTTGACAAAATCGCCCACTTCACGGGAGCTGCTTACGACCGGCAAGACATCTCGCTGGATAAGGTACACCGTTCGTACAACGAAAAACAGCTCAAAGCCATGCGCAAATCGGCCCGCGCTGTTTTTGGGGAAAAGCAGCCGGTGTTTTCTAGCCATCCGGTGCTGCATTGGCTCCAGCGCCGCAGCCGTATGCTGGCTTGTTATGCCATTTTGTATCCTGCCATGTTATTGCCCGAGCATTGGCTGAGCGCCGAGCCGCTCATCCCTGCTGGAGAACTAGAAAAGGTACGCGCTTACTTTCAGGACGATTGGGAGAAGTGCCAGCGTTACGCATTGGAAATGGAGAAATAACCTACTGGGTAAAGTGGTCCCATAGTTTAGATAATGCCTCCCCAGCAAACGCTGAAAAACCGTGATGGGCTATTATGCCACAAAGGCGCAAAGGCGTTGGGGAGCATCCCTTCTGCCTTTGCGCCTTTGTGGCGCAACTAGCCTAAAACCGCTGGGGCTAATGAGGCATCCAGCAAGCTAAAAGCCCATAGCGCTGCTTACCTCAATAAAGTCACCTCCCCTTTTACGATTTCCTTAAAGCCATCTACAAATTCCACTTCGGCGTAAAAAACATAAACGCCGGGCCCCATCGGCTCACCCCGGAAGGTGCCGTCCCAACCCAGGGTTTCCTGGTTGGGCTGCAGCGGGCCAGCCTCGAAGAGCTGGTTGCCCCAGCGGTCAAAAATGCGGAAGATTGAAATCTGCTGCACTTGAGGGCCGGCAAAGAGGGTGAAATAATCGTTGCGCCCATCATCGTTGGGACTGAATACGTTAGGCGCAAAGATGCTACGCGTTTTGTCCACTAAGATGCTAATCTGATCTGTAGCGCTGCAACCAGCAGAATCTCTTGCCACCAAGGTGTATATCGTCGTTTCGGAGGGGCGGGCATAGGGGGTCAGCAAGGCCGGGTCGGACAAGCTGCCGGTAGGTGACCATTCGAAAGATGCGATGACAAAATTGGACTGGGGCTGCAAGCGGATGCTGTCGCCCAATTTGATGGTTTGGTCTATGCCAAGTTCGAGCGAAAGGGCCGGCGCAGCCGGTATAGCGATGGAGAGCTGAGCCTGGCAGTCGTTTACGTCCTGGATGATGAGCTGGTAGCTGCCGGCAGCCAGGCCGGGTACTGCAAATGGAAGGTTGCCGAGACTTTGGAAGAACTGCCCATCAAGCGAATACTCATAAGGCAGCGCCCCGCCTTCCAAGCTTTCGATCAGGATGTTGCCGCTGTTTTCATTAAAGCAGTTTGGGGCTTGCCCGCTCGCCTTCACCGCGATGGGCGGGGGGGCAGTCAGGGTTGCGGTAGCCTGGCTGGTACAGCCGGCACCATCGGTGGCCGTTACAGCATAAGTGCCGGGGGGCAGGTTGCTCAATGCCGCGCTCGTAGCCCCCGTATTCCACTGGAAAGCTAGTGGTGGGATGCCTCCGGCTGCCGTTGCCAGTACCCCACCATCAGCACTATCGGCACAACTGACGCCAAATCCGCCGTAGTTCGTACTTGCCGCGGCTGTTGCCGCCAGTTCGCTGACGCTCACTGTAGCGCCCGGGCCAATCTCCACCGGGCAAAGGCTGCCGATGGCAGTCAGGAGCGCAATCTCATAAGTGGTGGTCACGGTGGGCGATACCAGGAATGTATGCCCGTCGCTCACATTGAGGAAAGAACGGCCGTCGGAAAGCTCGACATTGAAGGCGGCGGCGCCTTCCAGGCGCAAGGTCAATTCTACCGTTTGCCCAGGGCAGATGGCTGTCCCGCCTTCGATAGTGCCGCTTATTTTTTCCAGGAACATCAAGGCTATCTGTATGGTGCTGTCACATCCGTTGACGCTGCCGCCTGGGATAATCTCTGTGCCGCTTGGGTTAGCCTCGTCATAGCGTTGCCCATTGATGATGAGGGATTCGCCATTGCATAGGGTAGCATTGACTGCTCCTATCGCCGCAGGGAAAAAGCTGAGGTTTACTACAATGATGGAATCACAACCATTGCTACTGCCGCCAGGGATGACGGCCGAGCCGCTGGGGTTGGCCTCATTAAATACTACACCATTAATAGTGATAGACGCTCCGAGGCACAATTGCTGCGACAGGAAGGCCGTATCAATAGGTAGCAGTATGGTCTCTGTAATCACCAGGCTATCACAGCCAAAGCTGTTTTGCAGCACGAGAGTATCGGTACCCACCTGAGCCGGGTCGCAGCTTTGGGCGG
>CAYSPJ010000119.1:0-15205 GCA_964432875.1 uncultured Phaeodactylibacter sp.
GGCTGACGCCGGTGATGAAGATGCGGTCCACCACCCCGCGCTGGGTGCCTTCTTTCAGCACCTCGAAAAACTTGCGCACGAAGCCGTTTTGGCTGACGATCTCCTTGAAGTTGTCGAAATTGAAGGCGATGATCTCGTTGGTAAAATGGTCGTACTCATCGATGAGGACCATGATTTTGTCCTCGGGGCAGTATTCCTCCAGGAGGCGGATGGCGGCCGAGAGGACGTCGTTGGCGGCAGTTCCGTTTTTGATGGAGGCTAAAGCCTCCTGAGGGAAATAAGGCTTGTAGGGGATCAGCGAAGCCAGGATATTCTCCTTCACTTTGTTGGTAAAACTCTTGAAAGCGATATCCAGGTTATCCGTCAGGATGCCGCTGAAGTCGAGCTTGAGCACCAGATAGGTGTTCGCTTTGGGCGTGGGGTGTTGCCCGATATAATATTTCCCAAAGAGTGCTTCGAAGTCCTTCTGGTGTTGCTTGCCGTAGTAATACTGCATGACCGAGACCGCCAGGCTCTTGCCGAAACGGCGCGGACGCAGGAAGGCGTGGTATTTGCTATCCAAGCGTTCCAGGCGCTCCAGGAAGCGGGTGCGGTCGGCATAGAGGTAGCCTTCCTTCACCAGGGTCTCAAAGTTGCTGAGGCTGTATGGGAAACGAGGTCTGCGCATATCGCTAGCAGTTTAGCGGCAAAGATAAGGAATCTGCGGCGCAGTTCTTCATAAGTTCATCATAAGTTCATCGCCGTGGATCAGTCCTCCAGCCGATCATACCAATACTTCTTCAGCAGCCAGGTGGTCAGGGCCAGCACGGCGAGAGAAGCCAGCAGGCTGCTGCCCTCGCGGATGATGATAAAAATGGGGATGATGACCAGGCACATCTGCCAGACGATGCCCACCAACACATTGAAGCTGTCGCGCCCGAAATCGCGGTTGGGCTTGAAGCTGGGGTCTTCGGCCATCACCTTATCGCGGATGGGGGCCCAGAATCCCCAGGGGCGGGTCTGTTTGTAAAACTTTTTGAGCGTCTCCTCATTATCGGGTGGCGTGAGCAGGGTGCCCGCGATACTCCCCACCAGGGCCACCGCAAAAAGGAAGGGGAACTGCTCGATGGCCAACAGCTGATACCCCATCGCTTTGAACATGGGCGGCAGTATCGCCACGGCGACCATACCGGCCAACATGCCGAAGAAAAAGCCGTAGCCATTGAAGCGCCACCAAATCC
Source organism: uncultured Phaeodactylibacter sp. (assembly GCA_964432875.1). GTDB lineage: Bacteria > Bacteroidota > Bacteroidia > Chitinophagales > Saprospiraceae > JACJYE01. The sequence goes on from CAYSPJ010000119.1 coordinate 1,221, forward strand.
ATTTGAGCATATTAGAAGCGATATAACTGCCGTATAGCAAGCCCACGATCCAGTCGGTACGCGCCTGGATATTGCCGCCGGCCAGGCCGAAAACAATGCCCACTACCACCAGGCCGATGGTCGTTGCGTAGCTCAGCCGCACGTAGTTGATTGCCGGTGCCTTATCGTTGATATAGCGCTTATAAATATCGTTGACCATATAAGCCGAACCCGCATTGATGAAAGCCGCAAAAGTGGACATAAACGCTGCCAGCAATCCAGCTAGCAAGAGCCCTTTCAAACCCGTGGAAACGTACTGGCTAATGGCATAGGGCAGCACCTCCTCAAAATCCATCTTGCCGGTGACCGGGTCAGTCAGCAGTGAGGCGTCCATATATACCAGCGCCAGCACGGTGATGCCGGCGATGAGGAAATAGCGCGGCACCATCAGCACCAGGGGCGTCAGGCCAAACATCTTGGCGGCCTCGCGAGGGGTACGGGTGGAGAGCACGCGCTGCATGTCGTAGCTGGGCACAGGCCCGGCCATGCTGGCAAATACCCCTTTGAACAGCATCAGCATGAAGATGAAACCGAAGAGGGTATAGCCGTCTTCTTCGATGCGCAAGCCAGCTGCCGGCAGCTTCTCCGACCAGTCCAGCCCCAATTCCCAACCAAACCACAAGCTGTGCCAGCCATCGGGCACTGCCGCTGCTATCTGCTCCCCTGTAGTAGTAAACAAAGCGATGAAGCCCACGATAAGACAGGCGATGGTCATGATGAAAAACTGCATCACCTCGGTGCCTACCACGCTATAAAACCCGCCCTTCACCGTGTAGAGGGTAGTGATGCCGATGATGATCAGAGCGTAAGTGTCGGCGCTATCCATCCCCATCCCACCAATCGACCAGGATAAATCCCAGGGTAAAAACTGTACGGCGAACTTGCCGATGCCCTCCACGAAATAAGCCATGAAGGCAATGACGATGATGATGGCAAAAGCTACGGTGATGATGTGCGACAGCTTGCTGCCTGTCGAGCGGCCAAAGCGGAAAGTAATCCATTCTGCCCCAGTCAGCACATTAGAGCGCCGCATCCAGATCGCCAGGAAAATCATCATAAAAATCTGATTCCAAACCGGCCACAGCCAAGGTATCCAGGCGCTTTTCACCCCATAGACAAACAGCCAGGCCACAGCGACCATGGTGCCCGATACGTCGAACATGCCCGAGGCATTGGACAGCCCCAGGAAGTACCAGGGCAGGTCATTGCCGGCCAAGAAATAGGTCTGGATGTTTTTGGAAGCCCTTTTAGATAGCCAAAATCCAATATAGACAGTAGCGACCAGGTACAGGAAGATAATCGCGAGGTCTAAAGTCGATAAACTCATAGTGTCTTTCGTTTTGTGTACCTAACTGACAACAGGGCCTGGCTTTAGAATAAAAAGCTGGCTTTTGCGCTGCAAGTAAGAAAAAATTTCAGAGTTTTGCCAAGAAAGTTGTGCCGCTGAGGGATTTTTTCCGGGCGACAAAATACCGACAAATCAAAAGGAAATGAAAAAGCTGCTATACCTATGCTTATGCTCCTGCCTCAGCCTATGGTCCTGCGCCCCACCAGTAGCCGAAGTACAAACCCAGGTATTAGTGCTGGGCGGTGGCACTGGCGGCACGGCGGCTGGCATCCAGGCAGCGCGCCTGGGCGCAGCAGTGATCATCGTGGAGCCCACCCCCTGGCTGGGAGGCATGCTCACGGCGGCCGGGGTTAGCGCTATTGACGGCAATCACCACCTGCCCGCCGGCATCTGGGGCGAGTTCCGCCAGCGCTTGCGCGATCATTACGGCAGCGCCGAAGCCCTGGCTACTGGCTGGGTGAGCCACACTCAGTACGAACCGCGGGTAGGAGCGGAAATCTTAGCCGCCATGGCCCAGGCCGAAGAAAAGCTGGAGGTCTGGTTTGAGTCCAGCTTCCAAAGCATCGAGCGGGATGGCAAGGGCTGGAAAGTACAGATTGACCATCAGGGCAAAAGCGTAGTGGTTAAAGCAGCGGTGCTGATCGACGGCACCGACCTGGGCGATGTGGCTGCTGCCGTCGGAGCGAGCTATAGCCTGGGTATGGATGCCCGCACTGACACCGGTGAAAGCATCGCCCCCGAAAAGGCCAATGACATCATCCAGGACCTCACCTTCGCCGCTATCCTCCAGGATTATGGAACCGAGCAAACGGCACATCTGTTGGAAGCGCCGCCCGGCTACGACCTCGCCCAATTCGCCTGCTCCTGCCAGACCCTTTGCCAGGATGAGGCGGAAAAACCCCACCCCTGTGAGACGATGATGACCTATGCCAAGTTGCCCAATGATAAATACATGATCAACTGGCCCATGCACGGCAACGATATTTATCTCGATATCGTAGAGATGGCACCCGCGCAGCGCGCCAAGGCCCTGGAAGCAGCCAAGTTAAAAACCCTGCAGTTTGTCTATTTCATCCAGCAGGAGCTGGGCTTCCGCCACCTGGGCCTGGCCGAAGACGAATTTCCCACTGCCGACCACCTGCCGCTCATCCCCTACCATCGGGAGGGCCGCCGCATCCACGGCCTGGCGCGCCTGGGGTTGCAGCATATCCTTAAGCCTTATGACACTGCCCAGCCCCTTTATCGCGCAGGCATAGCCGTAGGCGACTACCCCATCGACCACCACCACAAAGAGCGGTCTGATGCGCCAGAGCTGGACTTCCCGCCGGTGCCTTCCTTCAGCATCCCCGCCGGCAGCCTACTGCCCCGAGACGTGGAGGGGCTGATCATGGCCGACAAGGCCATCTCTGTCACCAATATCGCCAATGGCTCGACCCGCCTACAACCGGTTATCCTCCAAGTCGGACAGGCAGCCGGGGCCTTGGCCGCCCTGGCGGTTCGGGAAGGCAAGCTTCTCCACGAAATCCCCATCCGGGGCTGGCAACAGGCCATCCTCGACTATGGCGGCTACTTGCTGCCCTCCTACGACCTCAGCCCAGAACACCCGCACTTCCAGCCGCTGCAGCGCATCGCCGCTACTGGCATCCTCCAAGGGACCGGCGAGCCCTACGCCTGGGCCAACCGCACCTGGTTCTACCCCGATTCCACCATATCTATCGGTGAACTTTGGGCGGGGCTGCAAGCCTTTGCCCCCGGCATGGATGAGCCGCCTACCGTACCAGAGGCGATAACCAACCTCAACAATTTCGCGCCCCTGCTAATCAACCTGGCCAGCGCGATGAGCCTGTCTAATGCCCCATTAGAGTCAACGGACCACCTGCTCGGCTATCTGGAGGAGCGCTGGGGCCAAGCGCCCCTATCCCTGGCTGATTTCAACCCCTCCCGCCCCCTGAGCCGAGCCGAAATCGCCCTGCTACTGGATGTGCTGACCGATCCGTTCCGGGCCAGGGATGTAGGGCCGGGGGGGCAATGGCAAGAGTAGAGGGAGAGGCATCTTGAAAGATCATAGGCACCGGGGCATTGCGGATAGTATCGTAAAACAAGGCAATCATTAGCCCTGCAAATTATTCTAATGTACAAGCGCCTGCAGGCCGCCTTTACTGCCAAACGCCAACTAATCCCCGCCCGCTCTTGTTTTAAACTAAATTCAAAAGAGCCCACACTTGCCAAAAAAGCCGCTATACATCAGAGCTGGCAAAATTGCCCTCGCGGTGCTAGCAGCACTAGCTGTCCTGCTATTTGTGGTGTGGATAACCATCCAACAGCATGCTGTGCAGCAGCGCATCGCACAGGGTGTGGTGCGCAGCCTGGCACAAAAGCTGGAGACCCCTTTCTCCGTGGATAAAGTTTACTTCCGTTTATTCAATCGGGCAGTGCTCCAAGGGCTTTACCTCCAAGGGCAAGACGGAGACACCCTGCTGTATGCCACTCGCTTGGAGGCCCAACTGGAGACCTTTTCCTGGTTCAAGCGGCGCATACGTGTGAAGAAACTGGACATTGAAGGCCTCTATGCCAATATGCAGCGCCATGCTACTGACAGCGCCTACAATTTCCAATTCATCATTGACGCCTTCGCCAGCCCCGACCCGGATACCAGCCAGGCCGAACAAACCTGGGTTTTTGATTTGGGCAAAGTGCGCATCACCCATACCCGCTTCCATCTGGCTGATGCCGTGGAGCAGTTCTTGCTAGAAGCTTATATTGACGATTTTTCCGTGGAACTGGATCGATTTGATCTGGACCGACAGCAAATATCCATCCGCCAGACCGCTCTAAGTGGAAGCAAACTGCGCTACGAAAGCTGGGCAGAAGCAGATACGGCACAAGCAGCAACGGAAGGGCTGCCAAGCCTGACCTTCCCCTATGCCGGCTGGGGCATAAAAGCCCAGGGCTTGCAGTGGCGCGACAATGAGTTGATATTCAAAAACCGCCGGGCCACGCCCCACAGCGGGCAAATCAATTATGACGACCTGCACATCACTGGCCTGGCATTATCTATTTCCGGATTTGATTGGGATGCCGACAGGCTGCAAGCCAGCGTGGATGAACTGGCTTTCGCCGAAAAAAGCGGTTTTACCCTCCTCCAGCTGAATACTAAAATCAAGGCATCTGAACAGAAAATCAGCCTGATTCCCTTTAAGCTGACCACCCCTCATAGCCAGCTGCAAAGCGATTTTGCACTGCGCTTTGCCGCCTTCAAAGATTTGGCAGATTTTGCCCGCCAAGTGCGCATCGAAGCACGCTTCGCCCCTTCCCTGCTGGCGCTGCCGGACATCCAGTATCTCACCGGCAACCTGGCCAGCCTCCCTTACCTCCAGTGGGAGGCCTTGGGGCCAATGGAGCTGGAAGGGCAACTGGATGGAAAAATGAATAACCTATCCATCCAGAGCTTAAAGCTCGCCCTGCAAGACGTCTTCCGGCTGCAGTTGTCCGGCAACCTACAAGGCTTGCCCGATGCCGAACGGCTCCAGTTTGACCTCCAGTTGGAGGAATTATCGAGCTCGTATCAGAGCCTCGCCCGCTACGCCCCGGGGCTGCCCCTCCCGGAAGGCCTGGCCAATTTGGGGCACTCCAGGCTTTCCGGCCATTTCCGCGGCAGCCTCGCTGATTGGAGCGGGGAGCAGGTGTACCTGGAGACGGAGTCTCAGGCCCGCTTTGCCGGCAAGCTGCACGTCAAGGGCTTACCAGACCTTCAGAAAGCCGTTTTCGAGTTGCAAATCGACGAATTGGCTGCTACCGGGCAAGATTTAGCCGGCTTCATGAATGGGCAGCTGCCGCCCCAACTGGATAGCCTCGGGCGCATGGTTTATCAGGGTAGCTTTGAAGGTACTGCCTCCGACTTCCAGCTGACTGGCAGCTTGCAAACAGCCCTCGGGCGCATCAGCCAAGACCTGCACCTCAGCTTCAGCCAGGATTACCGCAATGCCGCTTATGATGGGCAGATCGCCTTGCAAAATTTCGACCTTGGACGACTACTCGCCGCACCAGAGCAGTATGGCAAAGTAAGCCTGAACGCCCGCATCGACGGCCAGGGGCTGGAGATTGATAGCCTTGCGGCAAACCTCTCGGCCCATCTCAACAGCTTACAGTTCAACGGTTATGAATACCGTGGGATGGACATCAGCGGCCGCTTTGAACGTAAGGAATTTAAGGGGACAGCCCGCATCCAGGACGAAAACTTGGCCCTGGATTTCAACGGCCGTATCGACCTCAACGACAGCTTGCCTGCTTTTGACTTCGTTGCCGCCTTGGATACCATCAACTTACAGCAGCTCAACTTTTACGCTGAACCATTGGGCATGAGCGCCAGCATAGAAGCCCGGCTCAGCGGCGACCAGCTGGACAACCTCAGCGGCACGGCAAGATTATCGGAGCTATGGCTCAGCACAGATTCCTTGAGCTTCGGCCCAGAAAACTTCCAGCTCTTCGCCCGCCAGGAAGCTGCAGGGCAAAAGGAGCTGCTGCTGCAATCGGAACTGCTGGAAGCACAAATTAGCGGAGATTTTGAGCTGGAGAGCCTGCCCCGCCTGCTGGCTGAATTCGCCGATGGCTATTTCCCGCTGGCGGCCAGGCCTGCACCAGGGGCAGCCGAACAAGTAACTGCGGAAACAGGCCCCCAAGCGGAACAAGACTTCCGCTTCCACCTCTACCTTTCCCAGCCTGACCGTCTGGCTCGTCTATTCCTGCCGGGTTTAACCGGGCTAGATACCGCCGCCCTGCACGGCCATTTCAATAGCCGGGAAAAACAACTGTCTCTGGACGGATGGTTGCCCGAATTGGTTTACCAAAACCTGCGCCTCGACAGCCTCCGCTTGCAGGCCAACAGCACAGCTGAGCAGCTCCGCGGCAAGCTAGCCGCCCACTCCATTAGCTTAAACCACGAAGATATAATCCCCCTGGCAGAAATTGAGCTGGCGCTGGCCAATGATAGCCTGCATTTCCTGGCATCTATCACAGAGCGCGAAGGCAGCAAAAGGTTGCAGCTGGAAGGGGCGGTTGGGCCTTACGGCGAACAATACCTCCTAGCCCTGGCCAGCACCCTCATCCTCAATCAGCAGCGCTGGGAAGCCGCGCCGGAAAATAGCGCTGTTTTTGCCCCTGACGGCTCGCTACACATCCCTCTGATACGCTTCCAGCGCGGAGAGCAGGCTTTTTTCATCCAGAGCCAAGACCACGGCAGATCCGGAAAAATAGCCCCGCTGGAAATTGGTTTCGAGCAACTCCGCCTCGGCGAGCTTGCCAGCCTGGCAGGCCTGGAAGAAGGCTTCCTGGAGGGCCTGCTTGACGGCAATATCCAGCTCCACCAGCCTGACTCCAGCTGGCACTATGCCGTTGACTTGCAAGCCTCCCAACTACGCATCGAACAGACGGACTTGGGAGCGCTCTCGCTCCAGGCCCAACCGCTGCCCGGCCAGCCGCCAACCCTGGCGATAAACGCCCGGCTTGAAGGCGGTGCCCCGCAGTTGCAGCTGGAGGGGCAGTATGGACTGGACGATGGCGCCTTAGCCCTAACCGCCCGCCTGCAGGATCTTCGGCTCAGCCTTCTTGATGCGCTCTTCCCTGCTTATACCCGCGAAAGCCAGGGCAGCTTGAGCGCCGATTTAGCCATCAGCGGCAGCGCCAGCCAACCTATCGTTGAAGGGCAGATCGGACTGCATGGCGTCAGTACTTTTGTCGAATATCTCCAGGGGCGCTATACCTTTACCGACCATACCATCACCCTGAAACCGCAGGCTATTGATTTTGGCCTATTAAAAGTACAAGATCAGGCCGGTGCCCTGGCTAGCCTGAGCGGCCTGATCGAGCACGAACATTTTGACCATTTCCGCTTCGGCCTCAATATCAACGCCAAGCAATTCCAGTTCCTCAATACCAAAGCTGCCGACAACCCCTTGTTTTATGGCTTGCTGCTGCTGGATGCCGACCTGCGCATCAACGGCACGCCCAGCTTGCCAGAGATAGCCATCAATGCCCGCACCCTGCCCCGCACCAAGCTGACCGCCAAGGCGCTGGCTAGCGAAGCCGCTATTGCCCAGGAAGATTTCATCATCTACGGCCGCCCCACCCCTGACGCGGCGGGCGATACCGCGGTTGTCCAACAGCCCGTTTACCGCGCCAATACCTCGGGTATCCAGTTGGCACTCAACCTCGAGCTGAACCCCGAAGCGGTATTCGAAGCCATCATTGACCCCATCACCGGCGACAAGCTGACCTCCCGGGGGCGGGGCAATATCACCGTGGAGATGGACCCAGCCGGCAACTTGAGCACTGCTGGCACTTATACCATTGTTGAAGGCAGTTACGCCCTCAACTACCAAAACATCATCCAGCGTTCCTTTGCCATCCGGCCGGGCAGCCGGATCGAGCTCTTAGGCGACCCCATGGCCTCCCGCTTTGACATCACCGCGGTTTACACCAGCCGCACCACCCCTTACCTCCTCATCGCCCAGCAAGCAGAAATCAGCGCTTTGGCGCAGAAGCGGCGCTCCGATGTGCGTGTACTGCTCAAACTAAAGGGCGATCTGGCCAGGCCAGAGATTTCATTCGATATCGAAATCCCTACCACTGGCGATCCAGAAATGGACGAGGCGCTGGAGCGCAAGCTCGCCCAGTTGCGCGACCAGCAAAATGACCTGAATATGCAGGTCTTTGGCTTGCTGTTTTTCAATAGTTTCATCGTTGAAGACCAACGGCCAGCCAGCCTGGCCAGCACGGGCGAAAACCTGGTCCTCTCCAGTGTCAGTAGCCTCATCAGCGAGCAGTTGAATGCCCTGTCCCAACGCTACCTCCGGGGTGTTGAACTGACCGTCGGGCTGGATTCTTACCGCGCTGAAATGGCTGACAGTGATGCCACAATCGCCGCCGTCGATGTGCAACTGTCCAAGCGCTTATTTGACGACCGCCTCTCCATCCAGGTCGGCGGCAACCTCGATGTTGCTGGTAGCCGGACTGGCGAGGAAGGGATGTCTGCTCTGGCCGGAGATTTCCTGCTGGAATACCAATTGACCGAAGATGGCCGCTACCGCCTGCGGGTTTTCAGTCGCAGCCATTACGACATGCTCAACCAGAACAGCAATTACCGCACTGGCGTCGGGTTGATGTACAAAAAGTCTTTTGGGCAAAGGAAAGACCGGAAAGACGCAGGGAGGGATTAATATTTTACCATGAGCTAGTGCCTCGGGAACTAGGCGGATACAATCAGGCGGCACTGGGGTACGCCTGCCGCCCCTTAACAAACAACAAACGACGAGTATGATAAGACCGCATAGCAAGGCCCACGTTCAAACCACCTTTTTACTAGCCGTACTGCTGACGCTCGGCGCCTGCGCCCCCACTCGGCAACTCGGCGAACAGGAGGTGCTCATCGATGCCACCAAGCTAGAAGTAGATGGCGTATTGCCCAAAAAAATCGCCACCGAACTGGCGGAATTAGCGCAGCCCCAGCCCAACTCCCGCATCCTGGGCATGCGCCTGCGGCTCGGGATATACTTGCTGGCCGGGAAGACGGAAAAGGAAAAGGGCTTCCGCCCTTGGGTGAAAAATAAATTGGGCCAGCCGCCGGTCTTATATGATGGGGCCCGCATCGAGCGCAACAGCCAAGTGATGGAAAAATATTTGCGGGACCAGGGCTTCTTCCAAGCCGAAACGCGCTTTGATTCCACCATGAAAAAACAAGCTGCCCGGGTGACTTTCCGGGTCAATAGCGGCGCACAGTACACCATCCGGCACCTAAGCCTACCCAATGATAGCAGCCTGCTGGCCCAATTGGCCCGCGACAATCAGGATAAAAGCGCTATTGCGGTAGGAAAGCCCTATCAGCTCGACGATCTGAAGCGTGAACGCCTACGCTTGGCACAAATCGCCAATGAGCAGGGATTTTTTAGCGTCGACCCCAATAGTTTTTATTACCACCTGGATACGGCCCACGGACAACAAGTAGTAGATATTTTCATGCGCATCGCCCCTCCCCAGGAAGCAGCAGCCCACCGTCAACACTTCATCGGCAACACCTTGGTCTATCCTCAGTACTTCCTCGACCAGGCCCCGGAGGGCAGCCCCGACACCTTGACTGACGGCTCTTTCCGCTTCGTCGGGCAGCGTGAATACATTAAGGCCAGCCTCATCCGGGAGGCGATCCCGCAGGATGCCGGGGAGCTATATGCCCGCAGCCTGCAAGCTAAAGCGGTGAATCGCTTACTCAACCTGGGGGTATACCAGTTTGTCAACCTGAAGTACGAACTGCGAGCGGAAGCCGATAGCCTCTTCCTCGACCGGCTGGTCTATCTCACGCCAAGCCTGGCTCGTGACATCAGTGCAGAGATCGAGGCCAATACCGCCGCCAGCAACTCGCTAGGTTCGGCGATCTCGCTGGGCTACACCCACCGCAACCTCTTCCGGGGGGCCGAAAAGCTGCGCCTCAGCTTCAACGGAGGCATCGAGACCCAACTTGGCCAAGGCCTGGCATTTATCAACACCCTTGATCTATTGGGGCGAGCCGAGCTAGATTTCCCAAACTTGCTCATCCCGATTAAAGGCTGGCACCCAAAAGACCCGCTGCAGCCAAGCACCGCCATCAGCCTGACCAATCAGTTCCAGCGGCGCACCAACCTTTTTAGCCTCTATTCCGCTCAATTGCAGCTTGCCTACCGCTGGCAGCAGGGCAGGCGCATCCAGCACGAGCTATTGCCGCTAAACGGCTCGCTGGTGCGCCTGGTCGAGCGCACGCCCGAGCTGGAGGAAAGGCTGGCCAACAACTCCCGGCTGCGCGAAAGCTTCAGTGATTATTTCATCTTGGGGGCTTTGTACCGCTTCAGTTACACGAACCAGGGCACCAGGCCGGTGCGGGATTTTCTGCTTTTCCGCGGCAGTATCGAAAGCGCGGGCAACCTGGCGGGGCTTGCCGCCAGCCTGGGCGACAAACAGAGGCCCTTTGAATTCCTGGGGCTGCCTTTCGCGCAGTTCATCCGTGCGGAAGGAGAGCTGCGCTACAATTGGTTTCTTGGCAAGAACGCCCTGGTGGCCCGTGCCAGCCTGGGCGGCATCATCCCCTATGGCAATTCGTCTAGCACGCCCTATATCCGGCAGTTCTTCGTCGGCGGTGCCAATAGCATCCGGGCTTACCGCTTCCGCGCCCTCGGCCCGGGCAGCAACGCCGACTACATCCTCAATCCAGCCCCTTACAACGATCAGACTGGCGACATCAGGTTGGAGTTCAACCTCGAATATCGCTTCCCTCTGGTCAGCTACCTCAAAGGGGCCCTTTTCGTTGATGCTGGCAACGTTTGGCTGTATAATGACCCGCAAAACGAACAGCCCGGCGGGGCCTTCAACTTCCGGCAATTCTATCGGGAGCTAGCCGTTGGGCCCGGCTTCGGCTTGCGCCTGGATTTGTCGTTCTTCGTCCTCCGCTTCGATCTGGCTGCCCCCTTGCGCAAACCCTATCTGCCGGAAAACCGCCGCTGGATCTGGCAAAACCCCGCTGAAAACTTCGGTAGCCGTCAATGGCGCCGGGAGAACGTGGTGCTGAATTTGGCCCTGGGGTATCCGTTTTAGGCAGCGCTGCGCTCCATTCGCCTCGAAAAAACGCCCTCCCCTGATTTTAATCATTTCACCAATAGCTTTTCTTTACTAAATTTCGCTTGACATTAGTAAAAAGGCACTATGCGCACGGGATTGTGGGCGAGGATTGGCAAAATCTCGGTTTTGCTGGTGTGCTGTTGTTGTTTCAGCACCAAAGGAGGGGTTTCTGCGCAATCCCAGTTTACCCAAACCGCAGTTGAAACGCCCCATTGCGTGCAGCAAGATTTTACCGGAGGCCTTGATGGCATCCGCCCGCTTATTCAATGGGCGTTTTGCTCGCTATACCCCGCCCTCGATGCCTGAATAGCCTAGCTTTGTAAAGGTCAGAAGAGATTCTCTAAACCAAAAAAACAAGCCATGAAAAAGATTTCATTAATCGCGTGCCTATTCGCTATAACGGCGATGGTAATGGGTCAAAGTCCTGGAAACATGATCCTTGATGTAAAAAAGGGCGATAGAGAAAAAACGATATCGGTCTATTTAGCCAACCTCCACAAGAAAGGTACTGACGTTTCGATCATGGGCATGGATGGTAAGACCTGTTATACGGAGCACATCATCGGCAATGTGCGCGATGCTGCGATGAACATCAACCTTAGCGCAATGAAGCCCGGGGATTATATCCTGAAAGCAACCAACGGTGAAGAGAAAGGCTATGAAGTTTTATTCCTGACCGAGGACGATGTTGTCTTTGCCAGCAACGCTGCTACTATTTCCAGCCATAAGGCAAGATTCGGCGAAACTCCTTATAGCAAGCTCATCGCCTGCTTCACGATTGAAGAAGGGACGACATCTATGCGTGTTCAATTGGCCAACCTATTGCATCAGCCAGCCAGGGTGAAGTTTTTCAACTGGCAGGGTGAATGTATTTACCAGGAACAAATCGCCAAGGAGATTGGCTACCACACTACCTTTGATATGAAAGAGATGGGCAATGGCCTCTACTTTGTGTATATCGATGCGAGCGAAGCTAAAGTTTTTCAAGTAGTTGAGTCTTACAATAACACCATCAAGTTAGGCCCGACCATGGGCAAAGAGCGGATGTTGATTGAAAAAACGCGCCCGGCCGTAGCCGCTAAATGGTGAAGAGGATGGTTCCCTCCAAGCGCGGGGCTCTCAGGAAAGGGTTAAAAGTTGTCAAGTCGGGAAAAATCATGTGGTTATTCTTTGCTACTCCGCTTCTTGAAGCAGGAAGGGCATCGCATGGCGCGATGCCCTTGTTGTATTTTGTCGATTGTTGCATAGACAAAGGCATATATCCGCCACAAGGGCTAATCCCGCTCACACTACCCCCATCCCCAGTGCAATGGACAGCAGGATGAGCATGATCGCGACGACGAGCTGGAGGAAGCGCAAGGTCACTTTTTTCAGGAGTTTATTGCCGAGATATGCCCCGGCGATGGCGGAAAGCGTAGCGATAGCAATCAAGGAGAGGTTGTCGCCCAAGCCCGCTTGAGCAAAACGGGTAGCGTAAACGCTCAGGCGCGTGAAATCCACAAAAGTAGAGACGACGACGGCGGTGCCGATGAAGGCTTCTTTCGAAAGGCCCGCTTTAATGAGAAAAGCGCTGCGCAGAGCACCCTGATTGCCCGACAGGCCGCCAAAGAAGCCGCTCAGCGCCCCGCCGAGCGCGAGTTTATCCCGGCCAAACTGCAGGCGATTGAAGTAGGGTATCAAATCCATGCTGGCGAAAACGATGAGCAGCAGGGCGATGAGGAGCTTCAGGGGATAGACTTCAAAGGTTTTGCCAAACAGCTGATAATCGAAAAGCGGTTTCAAATCGGTGAGGTTCAGCATGAGATAGGCCCCGATTACCGCGGCGGCCACCGCCGGGATGCCGAAGCGCAACAGCACCGCCCGGTCAGCCTGCCGCCCCACCAGCAAGAGCTTGAAGATGTTGTTGAAGAAATGGACCACCCCGGTCAGCGCAATGGCCAGATCGACCGGGAAGAAAGCCATCAGCACGGGCGTGAGGATGGTGCCCAGTCCGAAGCCCGAGAAAAAGGTCAGGATAGCTGCGACGAATGCAACCAGGGAGATGAGGAGGATGGTCATGCTGCTTGGTTATTATGCCTGCGAAATTAAAGGTTTTTGACGACAAGTAGTGGATTTGATCTTTTTCAGGATTTGCCCCTCAGGCAGCTGTACCGAATAGGCTTGTTCGCCGATCTGGTGCCCCACACTGCCTTGCGCCCTATTATTTCGACAAGATCCAATTGAAACGCACCATCTACCAAATCAACAACGGTGCCGCCGGCACCCCCTACTACGCCCTGGACGCCCTTCGTGAGCAGCTTCTCTACCCAGAATGCCCTGGTATTCTTCCACGTCAAGGGGGAAAAACCGGGTTGAAGCCCTCAACCTAAACCAGCGCTAAGCTCACGGCCGATAGGCTTGCAAGATCGCCTGCCGCAGGGCATATAGCCCCTCGACGGCAGCCTCTTCCGCCGAATTAGCGACGAGGGCGATGCCTAGCCCCCACGGCTCGATCAGTACGGCATGGCAATAAAAAGTGCCGTCTTACTTTGCATCTATTTTTTGATACATCACATCGGCTATGATTTCGTACCACGGTATTCTCTCCGGCACTTCGTTCATTATCATTTCGATTTCTTCACCGGTCAATACCCTATCCAGCTCTTCTAACGCAACTGTTTGGATGTCTTCAATATTGAGCGAGTAAAAAATCCTGTTTTCCATATTGCGTAAATTAAGGTTTAAATTTTTGTAACTATTTAGCATGGCGAAAAGCTGCGAGTTACGAGCCACGAGCTGCGAGTTCTCTGCTATATCTCCAAGATTAAGTTTTGAAGTATATTGGAGAACGATTTTTCCTATGGTTGAAACTCGGCAACCTTCTTTCGCCAAGGCTGAACTCGCGACTCGAAGCTCGCGACTCGAAGCTAGCTAAATAGTTACAAATTTTTTCTCTATGCCACATCCCATCGTTCCTGAGCGG
>CAYSPJ010000120.1:0-14944 GCA_964432875.1 uncultured Phaeodactylibacter sp.
CGCGAGGAAGAAGCCCGCCAGCGCGAGGAAGAAGCCCGCCGACGAGAAGAAGGCGCCATCCGGTTACTCTTAGACGCGGGCATGGCTGCTGAGGAGATTGCCCGCCAATTGCAGATTGATGTGGATCGGGTGAGGAAGCTTGGGTGATTTCCCGGTCGTTTGCAGCATAGCGCCATCGAAAGCGCGGCCATAATTTAGCAAGCCATTTTTTGTCCGCTGCAATCATGGCGAGTAGACTCGGCGAGCGTTATCTGCTCATCCTGCTGCTGCCTAAAAAAACATGAAAAAATGTTCATAAGTTCAATCGGTATTTTAAATCCAAAAATATTATCTTTGCCCAATAATCCTACTTTGCTAAATTAAACAGCAATTATAAAATTGGCATTATGAAAGTCGAACAAATCTATACCGGATGTCTGGCTCAGGGGGCCTACTACATTGAGAGCCAAGGCCAGGCCGCTATCATTGACCCTTTGCGGGAAACCGCGCCCTATCTCAAAAAAGCGGAAGCTGATGGCGCGGTGATCAAGTACATCTTTGAGACGCACTTCCATGCTGATTTCGTCTCTGGCCATCTCGACCTGGCGAAGAAGACCGGGGCGCGCATCGTTTATGGGCCAAATGCGGAGACGGCCTACGAGAAGCATGAAGCCAAAGATGGGGAGGAGTTCCAGCTCGGCGCAGTGCGCATCAAGGTGTTGCATACCCCGGGGCACACCCCGGAATCCACCACTTATTTATTGTTTGACGAAGAAGGCAAAGAACACGCCATCTTCTCCGGCGATACGCTCTTTATCGGTGATGTGGGCCGGCCCGATCTGGCACAGAAAAAAGGCAGCCTGACCAAGGAGGATCTGGCAGGTTGGCTCTACGATAGCCTGCGCAATAAAATCATGCCGCTGCCCGATGACGTCATCGTCTATCCTGCTCATGGCGCGGGGTCGGCTTGTGGGAAAAACATGAGCAAAGAAACCTGGGACATACTGGGCAACCAAAAGCGGACAAATTACGCCCTGCGGGCAGACATGACCCGCGAGGAGTTTATTAAGGAGGTCACTGACGGCCTGCAGCCGCCACCCAGCTACTTTGCCAAAAACGCCAAAATCAACAAGACGGGCTACGAGAGCATCGATCTGGTGATGGAGCGCGGCGTGCAGGCGCTGGCCCCTGAAGCCTTCGAGCTAGCTGCCAATGCTCATGGCGCATTGATGCTCGATGTGCGCGGCCAGGATGAATTTGCCCGGGGCTTTATCCCCAATTCCATCTTCATCGGCTTGGATGGGACCTTTGCCCCTTGGGTCGGCGCGCTGATTGCCGATCTGCAGCAGCCCATCCTGCTCATCGCCCCCGAGGGGCGGGAAGCAGAAGCGGTGATGCGCCTGGCCCGGGTCGGCTACGACAATACCATCGGCTATCTCGAGGGCGGCTTTGCCGCCTGGAAAGCAGCGGGTATGGAAGTCGATGCTTTTGAATCCATCGATGCAGCGGAGTTTGCGCGCCGCTTTAGCCGCCAGCCGGATATGCCCGTGCTAGACGTGCGCAAGCCCGGCGAGCGCAAGGCTGAATACGTCAAAGGGACCCAACATTTCGCCTTGGACTTCCTCAGCGAAAGCATGGCGGAAATAAATCGCGAAACGCTTTACTACCTGCACTGCCGCAGTGGCTACCGCTCTACCATTACGGCCTCTATCCTCAAGAGCCGGGGCTTTGAGCAGTTGGTCAATGTCGATGCTATGTTTGAGGATATTGCAGCGGCTGGCTTGCCGATCGCCACCGAGGCCTGCTCGGGTTCGGCGGCGGTCTCCTGATCTGCAGCGGCGGCAAAGATGAAAAACTTCATTTTTGCCGCCGTTTTCTTGGAAACATGAAAATGTGTTCATATATTTGTACGTATGGTCTAGCAAAATCGAAAATCAACAATAATATGCGTTACGGATTTATTATTGACAACCGCAAGTGCATTGGGTGCCATGCCTGCACCACGGCCTGCAAAGCAGAACACGCCGTGCCGATAGGCGTAAACCGCACCTGGGTGAAGCAAGTGGAAAAAGGGGAATTCCCCCATACTCGCCGTTTGTTCTCCGTCATGCGTTGCAACCACTGCACGGATGCGCCCTGTGTGGAGATTTGCCCGGTAGAGGCGCTTTTCATCCGGGAGGATGGCATCGTGGATTTTGACAAAAACCGCTGCATCGGCTGCAAGTCCTGCATGCAAGCTTGCCCCTACGATGCGCTTTATATTGATCCGGAAAACCACACCGCTGCCAAGTGCAACTACTGCGCGCACCGCATCGACATCGGGCTGGAGCCGGCTTGCGTCAACGTTTGTCCGGAACATGCCATCATCTCGGGCGATATGGACGACCCCACGACGGAGATCTTCGAGTTGCTGGGGCGCGAGCAGGTCACGGTGCGCAAGGCTGCCAAAGGCACGGTGCCCAATCTGTTTTACATCAACGGCGACGAGGCCTCGCTCAATCCTATCGCTACGGAAAAGCAGGATGCTTACTTCTGGAGCGAGCAGACGCGTGGCGTCGGCCACTATGCCAAGTATACCGAAAAGCTGGCATTCTCCAATGGCGATGCCCTGCAAACCCTAATGCAGGCCAACGGCCAGTCCGCTACGGCTGGCGAAGTAGCATCCAAGGGGCCGACCAAATCAATCGACATCATGCTGGGCAAGTCCCGCCGGGTATATGATTCGCCAGACAAAGGCGTGCTTTGGGGCTGGGAAGTTTCGGGCTATGTGTTGACCAAGGCGATTGCTGCGGGTGCTTTCCTGGTGCCTTTCCTCTTTGGATTGCTCTACGCTTCCGGAGCTTCAGCCGAAATATACTGGTGGGCCCTCGGCGGTGCGCTGGTGTTCCTCGGTGCCACGGGGGTGCTTCTGGTCATGGATTTGGACCGGCCGGATCGCTTCCTTTATGTCCTACTGCGGCCGCACTGGAGCTCGTGGCTGGTACGCGGGGGGTACATCATCACCGTATATGGTGGTTTGTTGGCGCTGGTCGCAGCGCTGCGCTGGTTTGATCTAGGCGGGGGCGCCATGCCTTTCGTCTATGGGCTGACGGCGGTTTTTGCCGTGCTGGCAGCGGTTTATACGGCATTCCTTTTTGCCCAGGCCAAGGGGCGCGATTTTTGGCAAAGCCCGACGCTATCGCTGCACATGTTGGTGCATAGCTTTATGGCCGGGGCGGCATTTTTTGGCATCGCTTCCCTCTTTACCGGAGAGGTAGCTGGCTGGCTGCCCTTCCTACGGATCCTGATGTTGGGTTCTCTGGTGGTAAACTTGCTCACCTTGCTGGTCGAGTTGGCTACCACTCACCCCACGCAAGAAGCTAAGCTAGTGGTACAGATGATCTTGCACGGCCGCTACCGCACCCTTTTCTGGGCCGGAGGCGTGTTGCTGGGCAATATTGTGCCGTTAGCATTGTTGTTTTTTGCTGGCGCGAGCGCCCCGGTATTGGCATTGGCTGGTGCTGCGGTATTGCTCGGTATTTTCGCCACCGAAAAAATTTGGGTAGAAGCGCCGCAGCGGGTGCAGCTGGTGTAAGCTGTAGAGGCGATTTATAAACCGCCGCTGCACAATACGGCTGAAACGGACAATAATCAACGAACAACAACATCATCATCAATAGCCATGAAAAAACACACCATCATAGAACAGATCGCCGAGAAGTTGCGGATTATCCCAAACCTGCACAAAGACGGCGAGGTGCCAGTAGCGCGGCTCACGGAAGAAGGCAAGCTCACGGGCTTCCCTCCGATGGAGCAGTGGGACAACTGGACCGAAAACGAAGCCAAGTCTTGGCCCCGGGTGGACAAGCGCACTTATACCATCGTGCCGACCACCTGCTTCAACTGTGAATCGGCCTGCGGGCTGACGGCTTATATTGACAAGGAGACCTGGGAGGTGCGCAAGTTTGAGGGCAACCCTTATCACCCGGCCAGCCGGGGGCGGAATTGCGCCAAGGGGCCCGCTACCATCAATCAAATCACCGATCCTGACCGCATCCTCTATCCGCTCAAGCGGGTAGGCAAGCGGGGCGCAGGGCAATGGGAGCGCGTGACCTGGGATGAAGTGCTGGACGATATCGCCGGCCGCATGAGGAAGGCCATCCTGGAGGGGCGCAACAACGAAATCGCCTACCACGTTGGCCGCCCTGGCCACGAAGGCTATATGGACCGCGTGCTGCAAGCGTGGAATGTAGATGGCCACAACAGCCACACCAATATCTGCTCCTCCGGCGCGCGCTTTGGCTATGCGTTATGGTACGGCCATGACCGCCCGTCGCCCGATCATGCCAACGCCAAGTTCATCCTGCTGATCTCTGCTCACCTGGAGAGCGGGCACTATTTCAACCCGCATGCCCAGCGCATCATCGAAGGCAAGATGAAAGGCGCCAAGCTAGCGGTCATGGATCCCCGCCTGAGCAATACCGCCAGCATGTCCGATTACTGGATGCCCACTTACCCCGGCACTGAAGCTGCCGTACTGCTGGCCATGGCCAAAGTCATCCTGGACGAAGGCCTGTACAATCGCGACTACCTGGAAAACTGGGTCAACTGGGAGGAATACCTGGCAGCCCGCCACCCGGGCAAGCCCAAGGCCTTCGAGTCCTTCATCGAGGGCATGAGGGAGGAATATGTGCAATACACCCCGGAATATGCCGCTCGCGAGAGCGGCCTGAAAGCCGAGATGATTATCGATGTGGCCCGGCAGATCGGCTTGGCCGGCACGCGTTTTGCGACCCACAACTGGCGTAGCGCTGCCTCCGGCAACCTCGGCGGCTGGGCGGTATCGCGCACCCTGCACTTCCTCAATGTGTTGACGGGCAGCGTGGGCACGCCCGGCGGCACTTCGCCCAATACCTGGAACAAATTCCACCCGGAATTTTTCGATAAGCCGCCGGCCCAGAAATTCTGGAACGAGCTGCACTTCCCCAACGAATATCCGCTGGCCTTCTTCGAAATGAGCTTCCTGTTGCCCCACATGCTCAAGGAAGGGCGTGGCAAGATGGATGTTTATTTCAGCCGCGTATTCAACCCCGTATGGACCTATCCGGACGGCTTTAGCTGGATCGAGGCTTACTCCAACGAAGAGCACTTCGGCCTGCATGCCGCTCTGACGCCAACCTGGAGCGAGACGGCTTTCTTTGCCGATTACGTGCTGCCTATGGGCTTGGCCAGCGAGCGCCACGACCTCAATAGCTACGAAACCCATGCGGGGGTTTGGATCGCTTTCCGCCAACCTGTATTGCGCGAAGCGATGCGGCGGGCCGGCAAGCACGTCCAATTTACTTACGAGGCAAACCCAGGCGAGGTATGGGAGGAAGATGAATTCTGGATCCAGCTCAGTTGGCGCATCGACCCCGACGGCAGCCTGGGGATCCGCAAGCACTTCGAGTCGCCTTATCGGCCCGGGGAGTGCATCAATATAGATGAGTACTATCAATACGTCTTCGAGCACACCAAGGGCTTGCCCGAGGCAGCAGCGAAGGAAGGCCTCACTCCTTTGGACTATATGAAAAAATACGGCGCTTTCAACGTCGAGCCCAGCGCCTACAATGGCCACCTGCGCGAGTTGTCGGCCAAGGAGATGGAAGGCGCGGAAGTAGATGCTCAGACCCAAATCGTCCGCAAAAACGGCAAGGGCATCGGCATCATGTACCAGGGCAAAGCCATTGAGGGTTTCCCCACGCCTTCGCGCAAAAACGAGTTCTACTCTCAGACGATGATCGACTGGAAGTGGCCGGAGTACACTATCCCGACCTACATCAAGAGCCACATCCACGAAGAGGAGATGGACCGCGAGAAAGGCGAGTACCCGCTGGTGCCGACTTTCCGCCTGCCCACGCTGATCCACTCCCGCTCGGGCAATGCCAAGTGGCTGTACGAAATTTCCAACCGCAACCCCATCTGGATGCACCCTGAGGACGCCAAAAAACTGGGCGTGAACACGGGCAGCCTGCTGCGGGTCAACACCGAGATTGGGTACTTTGTGGACAAGGTCTGGGTCACTGAAGGCATGAAGCCCGGCGTGGTGGCTTGTTCGCACCACCTGGGCCGCTGGCGCCGCCCGCAAGATGGCAAGGGCAACCGCTGGGCCGTCAACACCGTCAATATCGAAAATGACGGTAAGGGGGGCTGGAAAATGAGCACCATCAGCGGGATAACCCCCTACAAGAGCAGCGATCCCGATAGCTCGCGCATCTTCTGGAGCGATGGGGGGGTACACCAGAATATCACTTTCCCGGTCCACCCCGACCCCATCAGCGGCATGCACTGTTGGCACCAAAAGGTGCGCTTGGAACAAGCCCGCCCGGAAGACAAATATGGCGATATCTTCGTGGATACCAACAAATCCTTCGAAGTGTATAAAAAGTGGATGACGATGACGCGCCCGGCACCCGGGCCCAACGGCTTGCGCCGCCCGCTTTGGATGAAACGTGCCTTACGGCCGGCTGAGGAGACCTTTTATATCAAGTGATGGAGCTTCAGCGTTCTGCAAAGGGCGGTTTGGGGGCGAAAGCAAGAAAGCCCGCCTGATATTTGCACCAGAACGGTGAAGAGATTATTTTTGGAACCTGGCCGGCCCTTAGGGCTAGGCCAGGTTCTGCGTTTTTGGAAAAAAAGCATATCGTGGCAAATACAAAACAAGCTATCATCAAGCAGCTCTTCCCGTTCTTGGCATGGTGGCCAATGGTAGGTCGCCGGACGCTGAAATACGACCTCATCGCCGGCCTGACGGGGGCTATTGTCGTACTGCCGCAAGGCGTGGCTTTCGCCATGATTGCCGGTATGCCCCCAGTTTATGGGCTCTACACGGCTATTGTCGTACCCATTGTCGCGGCATTATTTGGCTCTTCCTGGCATTTGATCTCGGGGCCTACCACGGCTATTTCGCTGGTGGTTTTCGCCTCGGTCAGCAGTTTTGCTGCACCGGGTTCGCCGGAGTTTGTGCAGCTGGCTTTCGTACTGACTTTTTTGGCGGGTGCTTTCCAACTGGGGCTGGGGCTGGCACGCTTGGGTATCGTATCTAATTTCGTTTCTCATACGGTGGTGATTGGTTTTACGGCGGGCGCGGCTTTACTCATTGCCACCAGCCAGATGAAGCACGTGCTGGGTATCACCATCCCTCAGGGAGAAGGCTTTTTATACACTTGGCGCGACATTATCCAGAGTATCGTGGAGACCAACCCTTACGTGTTAATCGTCGGGCTGGGCACTTTGCTCATCGCGCTAGTGGTTCGCAAGATTTCCAGCCGGCTACCGCACCTGCTCATCGCGATGATCCTGGGTTCCGTGCTGGCGCTGTTGCTGGGAGGGGAAGACAGAGGCATCAATTTTGTGGAGGAGATGCCCGCCAAGCTCCCCCCCTTCAATTTCCCCAACCTGAGCGTCCCCAACATCCGTCAACTGGCGACCAGTGCCTTCGCGGTGGCTTTGCTGGGCTTGATCGAGGCGGTCGCTATCGGGCGGGCCATTGCCACCAAGACACACCAACGGATCGATGGCAACCAGGAGTTTGTCGGGCAGGGCTTGTCCAACATCGTGGGTAGCTTCTTTTCCTGTTATGCTGGTTCGGGTTCCTTCACCCGCTCGGGCGTCAATCACGCGGCTGGTGCCAAAACGCCGCTGTCGGCGATTTTTGCGGCAGTCATTTTGGCGGTATTCCTGCTGGTGGTCGCCCCACTGGCCGCTTACTTGCCCATGCCTGCTATGGGCGGGGTTATCCTGCTGGTAGCCTATAACTTAATCGATTTTCACCATATTAAAGGCATCGCCAAGGCGAGCTGGAAGGAGATCGTCGTGTTGTCGGTGACCTTTTTCTCTACGCTTTTCCTGGAGTTAGAATTCGCCATCTATGTCGGGGTTTTCCTTTCGCTGGTCTTTTACCTCCAGCGCACTTCACATCCGCACGTAGCTATCTTGGCACCCAACCCCGAAGATCCCAATCGGCATTTTACCAATACCGCCCGCCGTACGCTTACGGAATGCCCGCAACTAAAGGTGGTGCGCATCGACGGCTCGTTGTATTATGGCGCGGTAGACCACATAGCCGGCTTCCTGCAGGAGCTCAGCGAAAATCACCCCCAACGGCATCTGCTCATCGTTGCCAATGGCATCAACTTCATCGACATCACCGGGGCGGAATTTCTGGCCCAGGAGTCCGAGCGCTGGCGCAGCCGGGGCGGCAACCTCTACATCGCTGGCTTGAAGATCGTGGCACAAGATGTCCTGGCCGCAGGTAGCTATAAACGGACCATCGGGGCAGAGAATTTTTTTGCGACCAAAAACGAAGCGATTGCCGCTATTTATGAAAGATTGGACCGCTCGATTTGCGAGCAGTGTACGGCGCGTATATTTTTGGAATGCCAGAGAAAAGCAGCGGCCCGGCCCTTGGCCCCAATAAATACGGATGAGCATTTAGCGGATGGTTGACAATGGAGATAAAAGTAGCTTAGGTCGTAACTATTTAGCTAGCTTCGAGTTGCGAGTTCAGCCCTGGCAAGAGGTGGGGCGAGTGGTACGCAGCTCACCCCGTGGAATAGCGAAGCTCTTTTCCCATCGGCCCCTAAAGACAGGCGCCAATTATAGACACCCAATCCACGTGGCTTTCACTGCTACTCAAGGACCCTCATCAGCCGCAGGCTGCCTTTGGCGGTGCCACGAGCATCTTGCAGGTAAAGCTGGCCAAACAGCATTTGGGGCCCATTGCCTGGGTGCAAAGCAGGGCGTATTTCCAGCGTATGCTGACCCGCGTGGCCGATGGGCTGGCGTATCCATTCCACCTGTCGGCCAAGGGCATCGGTCAACCTCATTTCCAGCCAACCGGCGGATTGCGTCTCAAATTCGATGTTAAAAGCCTCGCGGAAGGGGTTAGGATAGGATTTTACCGGCGCCATCCGGCTCAAAGCAGGGGTTTGAACGCTAGTGAAAATCGTGCAATCAATGGTGTCAATACCCTTGGCCAGCACCCGCTCGTAAAGTATCCGGTGTCCTGCGTTGTTGATGTGGATGCCGTCACCCACATCATAGAGGCTGTCGATAAAGCCATTGGGTGCCGCCAGGTCAGTCCAAAAGTCGATAGCGCGTTCGCCATAAATAGCCAGGATAGAATCCCGCACCGCAGTCTGGATCATGATCTGAGCCGGGCTGAAGTTGCGAGGCTGAGTCGTGCCTACCCACACCCCAGCGCCTTCGTTTTGAGCGGCCGCAACAATCAGCGCGATATTGTCCAACTGTGCTTGTACGCCGAAATTATTGGCCGCATCGTTGGACGGCATATTGATGATGACGGCATAAGGGTCAAGGCTGAGCGCTTGCGTGATGTTGCGCTGCGGATCGATGTTTACGTTCACTCCTGGCGGGATGGGCGTGCCAGTGGGCAAAATGTGGTAGGTCGTATATCCGCCGCGCGCCAGGTTGGTCACGGTATAGCGGGTATTCGATTGGAAAATTTCTTTGCGATAGCGGTTTACCCAAGAACTGTCTGCTGCGGGCGTAGCCCCGGTACCTTCGGCGGTAGAAGACCCCAGTACCACGATATGGCAGGAGGCATCGTCGTCGGCGATTTCAAAGACGGCAGCGCTCTGGCCGTCCAGCGTATCGGCAGAGACGCGAACCAGGCAGGTTGCCGAGGGCGTGTTAGGCACGGTCCAGGCGTACTCCTTCTGAAAAGCAGGCACGGTATCGATGGGAGTCCAGGAGCTGCCATTATCGATGGAATATTCCAGTATGACCTCGCCCAGGTTTTTACTTTCCCAAATGATGGAGGGCGTTTTGCCCACCTGCCAGTATTCGCCGCCCATGGGCGCGATGAGCGCCAGCTCTGCGGCTCCTGCCCCCTCGCTTTCATAAATGACCTTCATGGCGCCGAGGTAGAAGAAGCCCGAGCTGTTGTTGTTGTTGGGGCCGGGTGCCGCTTCCACGCGGATCACCCCGCCTGGGGAAGGGAATATCGTAGCGGTAGCGGCCGTGTTGGTATTATTGGAGGCATTGAGGAACACGGTATCTAGCGTAAGCCCCTGCAGGATGTAGCGCGTCTCGCGGTTGTCGGGGGAAGCCGTGCGCGAAGCAAAGATGATAAAAGTGTGCGGCTTATCTGGATTGAGGTTGGCCAACTCCACCCCGCCAGTGGGCTGAATCTGCCCGCCAAAGCTTGCGGTATTGCCGAAGAAGCTGTCGCCGGTAGCCGTTGGCGGGAAGGCGATGGCCGGGTCGGGGCTGGTGGTGCCAGCCGTATTAATGTTGTTGAAAGGATCGTAGACCGCAATGGATTTGCCCGAGGAGAAGCCCGTCGAGGTGAGCAGGTCGTCTACCTGCCCTGCAGAGGGGTTGCTGATATTATTCCAGGGCGCAGGCGAGAGGATGTTGCCGAAATCGATCAGGATGGTATCGGATTGAGCGGAAGCGGGCAGCACAGCTAATGATAAGAGCGCTACGTTGAGGAAATAAGTCAAGCTTTTCATCATGTCGTTTTGTTTATAGTTTCTATATGGTTGCCTATCAGGTCCTTCAAAAATAGGCTCGCGCCGCCAGGATGGCTTTTTTTTGACCTCACTACAACTACGCCATGGGAAAAGGGTAAATTGGTGATTGGAGTTGATAGCTTAATCAAACGCTTGTGCCCGTTCAGTTGACCGAAAAATGTATCTTTGTAAAAAAAAACGCCATGCTCAAAGAAAGGCGTGTGCTCTGTTTCGGATGGCCCCCGAAGCAGCGGGCGCTCCACCCTCTGCCCTCTGGGCCTTACGCCATTCAGTCGTGCTACTTAACTGGCCATCAAGTCATGTCCAAGCCCTCATTTGGCATGGCGAACCACATAATTCCTCCTTTATGTTAAACTGGCTGAAAAACCTTTTCAAGCGTGATGAACCCCGCCCGGCTTTCTGGCAAGCCTATGAAGAGCACTTTGTGCAATCCGATCATCGCCACACGCCGCTTGCTGATGTCCGTTTCGTCGTCTTTGATACCGAGACGACAGGGCTAGACTTGCGCCGCAGCCGCATCCTTTCGATCGGGGCGATCGGGGTGCAGCATTGGCAGGCCGATTTGACCGATAGCCTGGAGTGTTATGTGCAGCAGCCGGGGACCGGGGAGGGAGAAGAAGCCATCGAAGTGCATGGCATCCTGCCCAACGAACGGCACTACAACCTCAGCGAAGCGGAAGCGGTCCAGCGCTTCCTGGCTTATTGTCAGGATGCTGTATTGGTAGGGCATCACGTCAGCTTTGACCTGGCCATGGTAAATAATGCTTTGAAGCGCATGGGCGGTAAAAAACTGCTGAACAAGCAAGTGGATACCATTGATCTGGCTCGCCGCATCGCCGGCCCCGAACTAACTTACCGGCAAGGCGCTTTGGGGCTGGATGAGCTCTGCCAGCAGTACCGTATCCCGTTGAGCGACCGCCATACGGCAGCAGGAGATGCCTATATCACCGCCGTCTTGCTGATGAAGCTCCTGTCCCGACTAGAGAAAAGAGGGGTGGATACATTGGGGCAATTGCTGCGCGGCGGAAATAAATACCTCTGATATTTTTGCTTGCCCCGGCGCATCGCAATTGCCTGTACTTTTCGTAACTTCGCGCGCCGTTTGGCATTAAACCAAAAAACTATGAAACTTCACCAAGGTATTGTCCTGTTGTTAGCCATCACTGCCATGTGGGCCTGCAAGCCTTCTGGCGGCTCTGCCGAAGGCGGGGAGGCTTCCGAGAGCGCTGGTATGATCGTCTTTGAGGGGCAGGAATTCTTGAGCGAGTCTGCCTCCTGCGCAGTAGATTCCAACCGCTGTGCCAGGGTGTCCGCCCGCTATCCGTTAGCGGTAGCCGGCCCAGAGGCGGTGCGCCAAAAAATCAACGATACCATCGACGCCTGTGTACGGCTATCCCTGGCTGTATTTGCGCTGGGGCCGGAAGAGGTGCTGCCTACCCTGGATGATGTAGCCATGCAGTTCATCAAAGAGTATGAGTTACTGACCACGGAAGAGGCAGGCTTTATTACGCCCTGGTCAGCAGAACTGGAGGGGCGGGTGCTTTTCCAATCGGAAAAATTTATCACGGTTGAACTCAACACCTTCTCCTTTGCTGGCGGTGCCCACCCCAACTATTTCTCTTTTCTGCTCGCATTTGATGCCGTCAGTGGGCGAGAGCTGATGTTGGAGGATTTGGTGCGCGACACACAGGCCTTGAAACCCATAGCTGAAGCTGCTTTTATGAATGCCAGAGGGCTGGGCGCTGGAGACGATCTGGGTGCCGAGGGCTTCTTCTGGGGTGAAGAGTACCAGTTTCCGGAAAATGTCGCCCCGGTCGAAGAGGGATTGTACTTCGTTTACAACCCTTATGAAGCAGGGGCTTATGTCTTAGGGCCGACTGAATTTACCATCCCCTGGGAGCAGCTGAAAGGCTTGCTGGCACCCGGGATGCTGGAGTAGAGGATATCAAATCACTTTCAAAACCAAAGATATAATCCAATGAAATACTACTTGATTGCTTTTGCTGCGATTGCCTTGTCATTCACTGCTTGTAAAAGCGACTCTTCCAATGCACAGCAAGAAGCGGAGGCAGGAACAGAAGCTGCTGCCACCGATGCTGGCGCTGCTGCTGCCAACTACAAATTCCCTGACCTGGAGGGCAAACAATGGCTGCTGACGGAGTTTGAATACGATGGCAAAACTATCCGCCCGGTGCTCAACAGTGTCATCACGGTGAAAATCGTGGGCGATAAAGCCACCGGAAGCGGCGGTTGCAATGAATTCAATGCCAAGGCCACAATCCAGGAAGGGGGTAAAATATCCCTTGCGGAGTTTTCCCAAACGGAGCAGCGCTGTACGCAGCTCATGACTCAGGAGACTTGGGTATTTGAATTGCTGCAAACGGCTCAGACCTATCAGGCCCAACTCGCGCTGCTGGAGGTGAACAGCCCCAAGGGCAAGTTGACTTTCAGGCATGCGGGCAACTAGCCAAATGCGGCAGCTATTGATTTCCTCCAGGGGCCTCCTCTGGGGGCTTCCCCTCTTGTGGTTGTTGCTCAACCTCGTGCAAGCTGCCTATACCGAGCTAGACCCCGATGAGGCCTATTACTGGATGTATGCTCATGAGCTGGATTGGGGATATTTCGATCATCCTCCAGCGGTAGCTTTGTTCATCCGCTTAGGCACCGGTTTATTTGCCGGCGAGCTGGGGGTTCGCCTGGGCACGATTTTGCTACAATTGGGGTCTTTCTATTTCATCTGGCAGCTGGCGGGCAAGCCGCGGGCCCAGCGCGAGTTGCTCACCCTGGCAGGCTTATTGGCGGCTATGCCCATGCTCCAGGTCTATGGCTTTATCGCTACGCCTGATGGGCCGCTGCTGTTTTTTGCGGCCTTGTTTTTCTATCTGTATCAGCAGTATCTATCTAAAGCGAGCTGGGGGAATACCCTCCTGCTAGGTGCTTGCATGGCGGCGCTCTTGTATAGCAAATACCATGGCGTACTGCTCATCTTTTTCGTCCTTTTATCCAACCTCCGCTTGTTGCGCCAGCCATCCTTTTATGCGGCTTCGGCTTTTGGTTTTGTGCTCTTCCTGCCTCACCTATATTGGCAGTACAGCCACGATTTCCCATCCTTTGCCTACCATCTGAAAGGGCGGGATGACCCGTATGAACTGAAATTTACCCTGACTTATCTGCTCAACCAGGCGGTTATCTTTAGCCCCTTGTTGTTTCCGTTCATCCTGCGCGCTTTGTGGCGACGGCCCCTCCGCAAGCCCTTGGGGCGGGCTTTCGACTTCGTTATTTACGGTTTTTGGCTGTTCTTCTTTTATACCACCTTCAAAGGCCATGTAGAGCCGCAATGGACGGCGCTGCTGAGCATCCCTCTGGTGCTCATCCTCTACCGCCAGAGCCTGGAGGAGGAGCGCTTCGGCCGTTGGGTACGCATCCTTTCGGCCGCCACTATCGCGCTCATCCTCCTCGCCCGCCTGGAATTGGCGACGAACTTGACGGGCCTGAAAAGCAATTTCCACCGCCGGCAATGGGTATATGAGCTTCAGGAGCAAGCGAAGGGCCTACCCGTACTATTTCAAAACTCCTACCGCGACGCTTCCAAGTATGCCTTCTATGCCGGGGTGCCGGCTTATACCTTCACCGATGTGGATTACCGCCGCAACCAATTCGACATCTGGGATTGGGAAACCGCCTTACACAACCAGCCCGTGCTCATCGGTGGACGGCTGAGCTGGGATTGTGCTGGCTGCCGGGAAGTGCAGCTCACCCGCAAAGGCTACAAGTTGCAGGTAGCCGATAGCTTCCAGGTAGCCCAGAAACTCCGGGTAGAAATATTGGAGCAGCCGGCTACCCCCTGGAAAGCCGGCCAGGAAGTGGCTATCCCGCTCAAGCTCGTCAACCCCTATGCTCACGCTATCCAGTTTGGCCAGGGCGGGCTACCCCTGCATTTAGGCGCCGTTTTCTACCGAGATGCCATCGCTCGCTCCACGCCATCGGGGCGGCTGGAAAGCCCTGATGCCTGGCTGCCTGCTGCTGATTCCCTGCAGCTCATCTTACGGCTTACGGTGCCAGACTCGCTCAGCGGCAGCTATCAATTTGGCTTGGGGCCCCGCTGGGGGGATTTGCCGCCCTCGCTCAATAGCCGCTTGCATGAGGTGCGCGTGGAGTAGCGGTTTTGAGGGCGGCCCTCAGGGTAGGGTGTTCAAAGCTTTATGCCCTGATAGTGCGAGGTGCCAGCTTTAACGCGAAAGCCCTCTCTTTATGTTCATCCTCTCTGAGGCCCAAACCTATTGGAAACCGAAGGCTACAAACATTAGGCCTCTCTGAGGCCTGGGCGGGTGACATGGCGCGCGGGGTGCTACAAACGTTGGGCCTCTCCGAGGCCGGTGCGCTCAGCCTTTCAAGCCTCGTGCGCAATCCGGCAGCCTGTTTGAGATGTGTCCTGATAGTAGCCCTGC
>CAYSPJ010000121.1:0-14941 GCA_964432875.1 uncultured Phaeodactylibacter sp.
TTTTCAGGCGGCATCTAAAAACGTGGGGGCACAGTAGCGTGAGATGTCACCATGCCGCCGCTTAGAATTGGCTGATGGGGCGGCAGATTACACCTCACGCCGCCGGGCAGCCGCGTTCACGCTTATGAAACCTGTGTGGTGGGTGCTGGGAAAGGTTTTGCAAATGCTGCTTGAGCCCCTGCCTGTTTCCGCTCTGACGTGCTCTCAGCCGAGCCGTGGCAGCGTACCCCGTACGCTGACATCCCGCTAAATGCGGCCGAGCATTTAGCGGGGCCAATTGCCCCCCCTACTTCACCTCCGCCCCATCCTCACACCCCTTGGCCGGGCTGACGAAATGTAGCTTCCCCTGCGCATCCTCGGCGGTGAGGATCATGCCTTGGGATTCGATGCCGCGCAGCTTGCGGGGCGCCAAGTTGGCCACCACCACCACCTGCTGGCCGGGCAGGGTTTCCGGATTGAAATGTTCGGCGATGCCGGAGACGATGGTGCGCTGCTCGCTGCCCAGGCTCACCAGCAACTTGAGCAGCTTGTCGGCTTTGGGCACTTTTTCGGCTTCCAGGATGGTGCCGGTGCGCAGCTCCAGCTTGCTGAAGTCGTCGTACTGGATGGCGGGTTTTGTGCCAGCCCCCTTACCCCCCAGCCCCTTAAAGGGGGAGGAGGGGGCTGGCGCTGCGGCTGCGCCCGGCTCCGGGCTAGCCTCTGCCAGCAATACCTGTGTCAGCTTCGCCTTTTGGCGGTTGATGATTTGGAGGAGGCGGTCGTCTTTGCGGTCGATGATTTTGGCAAAGAGTAGTTCAGGCTGTCCGAGGGCATGCCCGGCGGGCAGCAGCGGCTGGCCCGCTTGCAGTTGCTCCAGTGCCGTGCTCAAGCTGCCGGCCGTCAGCTCGGGCAGCTGGAGCAGGCGGCGTATCTTGGGTGCGGTGAAAGGGATGAAGGGCGCGCACAGCACGCTCAGCAGCGCCACCACCTGCTGACAGACGAACAGGCAATCTTTGATGGCCGGGTCGTCCGGGTTGGCTTTGTACAGCTTCCAGGGGGCCGCCTCCTGGAGGTAGGTGTTGCCCCAGGACGAGATTTCCATCAGCGTCAGTACCGCCGGGCGGAAGCTGAAGCTGTCGAGCTCTTCCAGCAGCCTCTCGGCCAGTGCACGCACTGGCGCCAGGGCTTCCTGTAGATTGATGGACGCTGGCGGCACCTGCCCGTTGAAGTAGTTGTTGGACAGCACAATCACCCGGTTGACGAAGTTGCCCAGGTTGTCGGCCAGCTCCTTATCGTGAAAGTCCACGAATTCATCCCATTTGAAATCGGCGTCCTTGTTTTCCGGCATGTTGCGGATGAGGGC
Source organism: uncultured Phaeodactylibacter sp. (assembly GCA_964432875.1). Lineage (GTDB taxonomy): Bacteria > Bacteroidota > Bacteroidia > Chitinophagales > Saprospiraceae > JACJYE01. Next base: position 1,343 of record CAYSPJ010000121.1, read on the forward strand.
GTAGCGCAGGGCGTCTTCCTTGTTGGGGAAATCCTGGAATTCCTCCAGGTATTCGTGCTGCTCGATGCCCCAGTTGCGCGACTTGGAGAACTTCTGGCCCTCGAAGTTAAGGAACTGGTTGGCTGGCACGTTCACTGGCAAGTTGTACTCGCCATGGGCCTTCAGCATGGCCGGGAAGACGATGCAGTGGAAGACGATATTGTCTTTGCCGATGAAGTGGATGAGGGTCGTTTCCGGGTCTTTCCAGTACAGCTCCCAGTCCTTGCCATTTTCGGCGGCCCACTGGCGGGTAGAGGAGATGTAGCCGATGGGGGCGTCGAACCAGACATAGAGCACCTTGCCCTTGGCTTCTTCCAGCGGCACGGGGATGCCCCAGGGCAGATCGCGGGTGATGGCGCGGGGCTGCAGGCCGCTGTCCAGCCAGGAGAGGCACTGGCCCACCACGTGGCGTTTCCAGGCCTTAGGGTCGTGGTGCGGCTTGCCGTCCAGGATGCCTTCGTTGATCCACTGGCGCAGCCAGGCTTCGTGTTTATCCAGCCGGAAGTACCAGTGCTTGGTCTTTCTCAGTACCGGCTTATTGCCGCTAAGGGTGGAGCGGGGGTCAATCAGCTCGGTGGGGGAGAGGTCGGCGCCGCATTTCTCGCACTGGTCGCCATAGGCCTCGTCGTGGCCGCAGCGTGGGCAGGTGCCCACGATGTAGCGGTCGGCGAGGAACTGGTCGAAATCCGCGTCGTAGTATTGTTCCATCTCGCGCTCTTCCAGTTCGCCGCCCTTATGGTAGAGCTTGAGGAAAAGCCCTTGGGAGGTTTCGTGGTGCAGGGGCGCGCTGGTGCGGTGGTAGTAGTCAAATGAAATGCCCAGGCGCTCGAAGGTGGTTTTATTCAGCTCGTGGTATTTGTCGATGATCTGCTGGGGCGTCACCCCTTCCTTCTTGGCGCGGATGGTGATGGCGGCGCCGTGCTCGTCGGAGCCGCACACCCATACCACGTCCTTGCCCAGCAGGCGCAGATAGCGCACATAGACATCGGCGGGCAGGTAGGCGCCGGCCAGGTGGCCCAGGTGCAGGGCGCCATTGGCATAGGGTAGGGCAGAGGTAATCAGGTATCGTTTGCTCATTGTCTTGCGGTTTTGTGGCGGGCCGGGCCCGAAATGAAGCGCGAATATACGTTAAACCGCGAAAATCGGGAAATCTATCCCGTGAGGGCATTTTTTGGTGCCCTGCGCTCCTTGTAGTTTCTCTAAAAAGCATGTATATTTGCAACCATACAAGCAAATGCTGCTATGCGCTACTTAGATCCGAAGAATGACCTGACTTTCAAAAAAGTATTTGGCGAGCATCCGCACTTGCTGAAGAGCATGCTCAATGCCATGCTGCCATTCAAATCAGAATCCGAGCACATCGCTTCGCTGGAATACCTGCCTGCTGAGCAGGTGCCCCAAGTGCCGCTGTTGAAAAACAGTATCGTTGACGTGCGTTGCACCGATCAGCGGGGGCGGCAGTTCATCGTGGAAATGCAGATGCTGTGGACCGACAGCTTCAAGAACCGGGTGCTTTTCAACGCCTCTAAAGCGTATATCCGCCAGTTGGGCAAAGGGATGAAGTACAAATCTTTACAACCAGTTTACGCCCTCAATTTCGTCAACGAGATTTTTGAGCCTGATATCGAGGCTTTTTATCACCACTACGCCATCGTCCATGCCGAGCTGCCGGGCAAGCAGCTTGAAGGCCTCGAATTGGTTTTCGTCGAGCTGCCCAAATTCCAGCCCGCCACTATCAGCGAGAAGAAGATGCAAGTGCTGTGGCTGCGCTACCTCACCCTCACTGAGGGGGTCAAGCAAGTTCCAGAAGATATGCTCCAAAACCCCGAGATCAGGGAAGCAGTCGCCTGTCTCGAAGAGTCTTCTTATAGCGAAGAGGAGCTCCGGGGATATGACAAGTATTGGGATGCGGTGAGTACCGAGCGTTCCTTATTGATCGATGCGGAGGAGAAAGGCCGAAGTGAGGGATTGGCCGAGGGCGAGGCTCGCGGGTCAAAGCAAGAAAAATCGGCTACGGTGGTGCGTTGCCGTCGCATGGGTATGATTATCAGCGAAATCAGCGCCATCACGGGGCTGGCCGAGGCAGAAGTGCTGGAAATCCTGGAGGAAGCGGGCTTGAGCAAAGCTGCGGGATAACCGTGATGCCTTACCGGCAGCGGTGCCAGGGCATCGAGCGCTTGGGGGGAGGAAATAGCAATTTCTTCGCTACCAGCAAGATGGGATGAAAAAAATCGTCAAAAAACTAAAAATTGTAAAACCACGAATATTAACCGCCCATGTTCAGCCACCTCATCTGGGCCGCTGCGGCCTTCTTCTATGTCTGCTTAGCTGCTTTCAGCTACTCGCGCCCCAATCTTGGGGGCGACCAGGGGATGGGCTATGGTTTAGGCTTGGCTTTCTTTGGCCTGGGCTGTATCCTGAGCACGCTGGCCCTGGCCGGGGCGATGCTCTACAAGGGACAACTTGCCGCCGTGCTGCCCAGCAATCCTTGGCGTACCCTGCTGGCCTTTGCCGGGGCGCTGGCTTTTGCCGTGGCCGTTTTTTCTTGCGCGATGCTGAAATGGGAGCCCGTGCCGGGCGTACCTGGGTGGATCAACCGACTGGCGCAAAGCCGCGCCGATATCTGGCTCCCTATCCTGGTGCTGCTGCCCAGCTTTATCCTGCTCTCCGAAGCCCGGCGATTGGCAGTGCCGGCCCTGGCCTATCAAATCCCTTTGGCGCTGGGCGTAGGGCTGAGCCTCATGATCTGCGCCGGCCTGCTCGCGAGCTGGATGGCGGCACAAGCCCACCAACAACAGGCGCTCGTGGCGCACATCCAGCAACGAGATCGCGAGCAGCACGAGCACTACCGGCGCGACATCGAAGCCTTCCAACCAACTGACCCACTGGTGAACATCTTGTCATTTACCGGCCGCTTCCATGATGAGGATGTGCGCGCAGCCGCCCTGGCCAAAATCAAATCGCGCCCCGACTGGGAGGGAGAATTGATCGCTTTGCTGGAAAACGAGCATTACTACCACTACGCCTATACCTTCCTCGACGGCAACCCGGTCGATCACCCCGAGGCCTTCGCCGAACCCCTTCGCCGCAGCATCCTGCTGGCGGCTGCCGAGGTGCGCCGCTCCATCCCGAATTCCAACAACCTGCAAAGCTGGAGCTTCGACCACATCGGCATCGAACGCCTCCTGCGCGCCATCGACGAACAATTCGCCAGCCAAGGGGTGGACTACCGCCCCGCCCTGCGCGAGCTCCGCCAAGCGCTGGATACGCCCCGCCCAGAGCAGTTCAAAAACGTGCGGTTTGCGGTGGCCAGGGAGTTGGATGGGTGGCTGCGGTAGGTTGGTAGCGGTATGCTCTGCTTGGCAAGAGCAAAGCGTCATCCTTCCTCAGCAGAGTGAAGCGCTATAGGTTGCCAAGCCAGATTAGCCATGTGATTATTCCTCATTGCCCCCTTTTAAAGTAGCTGGGGAACGTCATCTTAAAGTGCCACTTGCCCCCCTCCAAACAGGCTGAAAACTCAGCAAACCAGCGCTGCCCGGCAAGCCTGCCCCCTGCTCAAAACAGCTTTTTATCCTCGTCAAAAGCAGCCAGCCGAGTTGCTGATTTCCCAATGTTACCCAAAACGACCCAAGCTTACTCGGAAAGGCCTTGATATTATCATCGGAACGGCTTTAAATTTGCACTATCAGATGTCGAAAAAATGTAAGGCGCCAAATTTTAGATGTCTGGTGGTGGAGCCCTAAGCCACTCGAAAAAAGTTAGGGGCACCTAATTGTTCATTTTTTAACCTTTAAAACCTTCAGTATTATGAAAAAGGTCATTTTGATGTTTTCAGCCATTTTAATGATGTCATTTATTGCGGTATCTGCTTCCACTGGTGAGCCGGCTCCGCCGGCAGTAGCGGCAGAAAGCGCTCATTCCGCAGAACTTGAAGAAGCGCTTTTCTGCTCAGTTGAAATTGGTGGTATTTCCGGATCATGCTGGTTTTGCAACTGCGCAAAATTTGCTGCCGAGATCAGTAACGCCGCGGAGTTCCCCAACCCGTAGTCCCCGGTTGTTTTTAGCATCTAATTCCTAACTTTTTTAAACACTAGACACATGAAAAAGGCTTTTTTAACGTTTTCAGCAATGTTATTGCTGTCGTTTGTAGCTATGGCAGCTTTTTCTGTTGAATCGGCACCGGTCGCAGAATTATCTGGTGATATTGATTCAACAGAGGTTGAAGAAGCTGTTTTTTGCAAAGTTTCGGCTAATGGCAATACCGCAACTTGCTGGTTTTGCAATTGCGCCGAGTTGGCAGCAGAAATCGGCATGGCCCCGCCAAGCCCGTAATACCTAGCACCATGGAGCTTTGAGCATCAGGCCTGATTATCATCAGCCAGGTGCTCAAGCTCTTTGATGATCATATTTTTAAACCTAAAAATCCAGTAAACATGTCAGCCAAGCACATCATCACCGTTTTTACCTGTGTCACTTTTCTGATTTCCAGCACCGCCGATCTAGCCGGCCAATCATCCGGCGAAGTAGTGTATAAGCGCACCTTCCCCTTTGGCGACAATATCCACTATTTCGATACGCTCCGTTTCAATGAAGGGGGATTGCTATATCTCGAGAAGCGGAAAAACACCGATCACAAAACCACCAGCGGCTATGACTTCAAAATAGGGGCCAAAGACGAAAGCTGGTACCTGGATTTGGGCACGTTCAATAGCCTTGCGCAAATATACACCCCCAAGGCTAAAGGATATTTACTGACAGAGCGGAAGGAAGAACGCATCGACTGGCAGTTGCACGATGAATACAAGATGATTGGGAAATACAAAGCGCAAAAAGCAACTGCGGAGCACCCCAGGTCAGAGTTCGGAGAAACCATCGTGTGGTTCACCACTGCGATACCTGTATCTGGTGGGCCGGAGCGCCTTTGGGGGCTGCCCGGCCTCATCCTGGAGCGTGGGTGGACTGCGGGCGATTTCAAAGGAGGGTTCACTATGGAGTCCATCACCTTCAAGCCCATCGGCAAGTTGAAGCCCTCGGAGGGAGAGCTGGTCAAGGGCGATATGCAAGCTAAAGGGCGAAACAAAAGCGATCTCAAAAATTTGTTGAACCGCGGAAACTAATATAGTGCACCATGGCGAATTACGGTATAGCCCAAGTAGCGTGGTGCCTGCTTTGCCTTTTCCCCGCCCCGCTCATCGGGCAGCTGGAAATCAGTGGGCGCTTGTCCAATGCCCGTACCGGAGAGCCGGCGGCTTATGTGCAGGTCGTCCTCTACAAGTATCAATCCGATGAGATCCTCGCGTATCAGTTGGCGGATAGCACCGGGGCTTTTACGCTCAAGGTGCCCGCCGCTGAAGGGGTTTTCACGCTCGCCACGAGAAGCCTTTCTTTCGAAGACATCGAGAAGCAGCTGGTGGTCGCCGACCGCCGGCAATCCTCGGTAAAAGTTGACCTCAGCCTGGAACCTAAAACCCATGATTTGAAAGGTGCCGAGGTGGTGAGCAAGCGCCCTCCGATTATCGTCAAGGAAGATACGATTATCTACGATGTGGCACATTGGGCCGATAGCTTCGATCAAACCCTGGAAGGGGTGTTGAAAAAAATACCGGGCTTTGAGGTGCTGGAGGACGGCGAGCTGAAAGTAAAGGGCAAGCAGATCCACAAAGTACTGATTAATGGCGAAGAGATCAACGATGGCGGCGCCGCCTTGCTTACGCGCGCCCTTTCGCCAGAGCGGGTCGCTTCGGTCGAGGTGCGCTTTAAAGAGCAAAACGAAAGGCTCAAAGAGTCCCTGCTAAGCCAGGATGATCTGGTCACGCTCGACATCAAGCTCAAAAAAGATTTCGATCAGAGCCTCTTCGGCCGGCTCACGGGGACTTTGGGCCATCAGTCTGCGGTGGACTGGGGCGGGAAAGTGAATTTGTTCTCGCTCAAGCAGAAGGTCAAGCTGCAGCTGCTGGGCGAGCGCGATGCTTTTGGCGACCAAAGCATTTTCCTGCACCAAATCAAGAACCTCGGCGCGGAGGCTTTTGCGCAGATTTTTGAAATCCCCGCCGATTTCAACCGCTTGCAAGAGCGGCCTGGCTTCAACCAAGAGTTGTATGGGTTTCGCGAATACACCGGCAACGTCCTGGCCTCCGTAGGCCTGAATGGCAGGGTCAAGCTGCTGCCCTCGCTTGACCTTTTCTTTGGGTCGTACAATTATGCCAATGAACTGAGCCAATACAACCGTTTTACGCAAGCCCCGCTCCAGTTGAGCGCGGATGGCGTACAGATTGCGCAGCGCAGCCTGGCCGAGATGGCGCACTCGAAAAACAAGCTCGAACTCACTTTCGATCAAGCGGACTGGAAAGCGCGCTACAACTTCAATTGGGTGCTGAGCAAACAGCTCGACCATCAAAACCAGGAAGTCGCCAACGGCGACCGCTATGATTTTTCAAAAGAAGCCGTCCAGGATGAGCAGTACCACAACTTATTCCTCGAGCGCCGGCTATCGGAGCAGAGCGGATTGCAGCTCAACTTGTTGTATAGTAAGAATGAGCGCGAATTGCTCAACGTGCTTGAATACGAGAGCCTGGCTTACCGCCATTTTTTCGTGGGGACTGGCGCTGCGGCAGACTACCTCGAGCAGTTGGTACCGGAGGAGCAGACGAAACTCGTCGGCAACTTGTTTTTCCAATTTGCGAGCCAAGTGGGCACCTTCAAAGCGGGCCTGCGCTACCTGCAGGAGCAACTGCTCGGCAAGAAGGAGCTGCTTACGCCCGAAAACGGCCAGGCGCCGGATGATGGCATCTGGTCGGCGGATTGGCAAAAGCGCAGCTTTGTGCAGTGGCTGCCCTACCTCAGCTATCAAGCCTCCTGGAGGCAGCTGCAGTTGAGTTCCCGCCTGGGCTATGCTTTCAATGGCTTCGACCAGTTTTCTCCAGGGCAAGCTGGGCGTGCATACAATGAGCTGCTGGATTGGCAGGCGAGGGCCAGTTATGAGATCAATGATGACAACGACATCCAGTTGTCCTACTCCCGGTCGGTGGCCCATTTACCCCTGCAGGCTTTGCTGCCAGCTTGGGAATTGACCGGTTTCCAAACGATTTCGATTCCAGGGCGGTTTGAGATGCGCCCTCAGCCGGAGCAAAGCGTAGAGCTTTCTGCAAGGACTTTTGCGCTTAGCGCCTACGGCATCGCGCTCGAAACAGCGGGGATATGGGGCAGTACCTTCAATTCTCCTGTGCTTAGTTTCAACGAATTTGGCCTGGTCGAGCAATACTTCAACCAGTTGCCTACGCGCTATGCGATCGCCGTGGGCAAGATCGGCAAGGTGTTTGAAGGTATCCCGTTGCAACTCAAGCTGGAGCCGAGCATCATCTACTACCTGCGGAGCAACCTCGACGCCAATGGCTTGGAAGCAGCCGTGCGCTCTACCGTCAAGACTTTGGATTTTAGCGCCTTCTCGGCCTTCAAACAAAAAAGCTACGACTTTGAAGCACGTTGGAAGTACTCTGCCTTTGGATTTGCCGCCGATGGCGATGCCGCCATCGGCGGGCAGCGCTTGCTCAGCGCTTTTTTGACGTATCATCAGAAGGTTTGGCAACAGAAAATCCAGTTGTCCACCACCGCCCGATACAGCAGTATCGAGGGGGATGGCAGCGCTAGTTTGCTGTTGTGGGATGCTGCGCTGCGCTATCGGCAGAAGAAAGCCGAGTTCTCCTTCATCGCGCACAACTTGTTCAATGCCGATCAGTTCCTTTTACAGGAGATTACCCCCGTCTTCTTTATCGACACGAGGAGAGCCGTCTTTGGCCGGTATTTCAAGATTGGCGCGACGCTGAATATCAATTGATGTGTTGCAAGCCAAAAATTCTGCATTGCCCGAAAAAAGCCATACTTGCTATTAGCTTGCTGCCGCCCGCATCTGGGCTGATTGGTTAGCCCTATGTTACTTGGCTTACCTGTATTTTGACTGGAGTTGAACTGGTTGGTCTGAGTCAGGTCAAAGCAGAACCGCATTTATTTGAGATTATCCCCAAAGCGCCGGCTTTTCCAGTCGGAGCTTTGGGGGTTTCTGCTTGATTTTGTAGCGGGTTGTTCTGAAACCCCAAGCTAAAATCTTGCGCCGTGCCGCGTTGCTTGAAACGAGAAAAAAAGGCCTACCTTTACCAGTCAAATCCACAAAACAACAAGCCATGTCTAAAACCGTCCTCCTCACCGGCGCAGCCGGCTACATCGGCACTTGGGTATGCAAATACCTGCTCGATGCGGGCTATACCGTGCGTGCCACCGTGCGCAACCGCCAGAAGGCCGAGCGCTATGCCCATTTGCAGCAGTTGGCCAATGAAAGCGCCGGCACCCTGGAAATCTGGGAAGCCGATCTGTTGAAAGCCGGGGCTTTTGACGAAGCAGCACAAGGCTGTACCGCGATCTATCACGTCGCTTCGCCCTTCTTCATCAAAGTCAAAGACCCCCAAAAAGAGCTGATCGAGCCAGCTTTAGAAGGCACCCGCAACGTGTTGCAGGCCGCCACCCGCTCTGGCACGGTGCGCAAGGTCGTGCTGACTTCCAGTGTAGCAGCGATTTTTGGCGATAGCGCAGATATGGCCGCGCAGGGGCTGTCCGCCTTCACCGAAGCGCATTGGAATACGAGCAGTTCCGTGCAGCACCAGCCTTATTCCTACTCCAAAACCCTGGCTGAAAAGGAAGCCTGGGCCATCGCCGATGCTCAGGACCAGTGGCAGCTCGTGGTGATCAACCCGTCCTTTGTGATGGGCCCGCCCCTGGGGCCACAGCCGGATTCAGAGAGTGTGCAGTTCCTCCGGAATTTCCTCAACGGCCAATACGCTGCAGGCGTACCTGACCTTCGCTTCGGCTTCGTGGACGTGCGCGAGGTGGCGCGTGCCCATTTGCTGGCGGGCGAAAACCCGCAGGCGGAGGGCCGGCATATCCTTTGCAAGGAAGTACTGAACCTGGTGGAATTCGGGCAGCTCGTCAAAAAAGTAGCTGGCCGGCGCCTGCGCCTGCCTTCCTCGCCCTCGCCCAAATGGCTGATGGCGCTGCTAGGCCCGCTTTTCGGCGTCACCCGCCAGTTCGTGCTCCGCAACGTGGGCTACCCCCTGGCTTTCGATAATGCCAAGAGCCGCAGCGCCCTGGGCATCACTTATCGCCCGCTGGAAGAGACAGTAGGGGAGATGATCCGGGCAATCGATCGCTAACGCAGTTCATCGCTGCACTACCAGCTTCCGCACCAGTTCTGCCGCCTCAAACCGCAGGCGCAGCAGGTAAACTCCATTGGGCAGCCGGGAGACATCCAGCTGGTGGCGGGCTTCGTTGACGACGGCATTTTCTAGTAGCAGCTGGCCATTGGCGGAGAAGAGCGCCAGCTCGTAGTCGAGCGCGATCTGCAGGTCGATGGTGGCTTCGGTAGAAGCCGGAAGGGGATATACGCTCAGGAGGCGCTCCAGTGTCGCTTTGTCCGGCACGTCGCGCTGCTCGGCGCAGCCGCCCGCGATGATATTCTTTTTGAAATTTTGATACGACTCCAGCCGCCATTTGCCATCGGCGAACAGCTCGACCTGGCCGTCGACGATTTCCAGGAAATCCTGCTGGCATGCGTTTTGGAACGCGAAGGTAAACCAATCGGTAGGCCCGTCGGCGATGGCTTCGCCCAGGTGCACGACCAGCTCATCACCGATGCTGAAAGCTTCGAAGCTGGGGTCGCAGGAAGTGCCCCGGCTGGCCAGGATCGTCAGCGTGTCGTGCTGGACGGCGCCTTGCAGGGGGTCTTCCACGGCCACGTCGATCCAAAGCCCATACTGGTATACCGTCGTATTGAAGATACGCACCTTGGCCACTGCGGATTGCGGGGTGATGAGCTCACAGAAAGACGTGAAGTATAAGCAGGAGCAGCACAGCGCCCAAGCGGGTAGGAGGTAAAAAGCGGAAAGGGTAAAGATTTTTTTCATAGCGTTATTTTTGCTGTGGTAACGAAAGCAATCCAGCTTATGCTGCTCTGGTAGTCTATGCCCTCCTGTTTTGGGCATTTGCCTCGCTCTCGCTTCAATGCTCTAAAGGGCAAGACCTCTGTCCTATCGTAGGATCGTGGCCGTAGCCAAGCAGGGCTGCACTCATCATCAAGGACGTGTGTGGAGGGGCTGGCGTTGGGAGGAGATGAATAAAATGCCCATGCCCCGATTGCCCCAATGCGTGTGTCACTGCCTGGATTAGGCGCATGAGTTTTGCGCCGGGCAGGCTTGCCCGCTTATCGCCCCCATGTACTTAATAGATTCCACCTAAAAATTTGGCAATATCTCATATCCTTGGTATTTTTCCCGCCTGATTGCAGGATTTTAAACAATAGTGCGATGATTGGGCAGGAGGAATAAAGCGGTGAGCCAAGCCCTGAGCGGCAAGCTCCAAGCAACTGGAAGCCATCCCCTTGCCCCATCTCCACCTCACAAACACAAAACTCGAACAGAAATGAAACTCCAACCCGCACTCCACTACTTCTACCACTGGGAGCAGCACGCGCCCGATGAAGTCTATCTCCGCCAGCCTTTTGGCGACAACTGGGAAGAATACACCTGGGGCCAGGTCGGCCAGATGGCGCGTCGGCTCGCTACTGGGCTGCATTCGCTCGGGCTCGAGCCGGGCAGCCACATCGGCCTGGTGTCGAAGAACTGCCGCGAGTGGATTATCGCCGATCTGGCCATCATGATGGGCGGCTACATCTCGGTGCCTTTTTTTCCCACCCTGCGCTCCGACCAGATCCGGCAGGTGCTGGAGCTGGGTGACGTGAAAGCCCTCTTCGTAGGCAAGCTCGAAGACTGGGAAGAGATGCAGCAGGGGGTGCCGGAAGACATGCCCGTCATCGCCTTCCCGCATTACGAGGGCAACTCCCGCGTGGAGCGGGGCGAGCAGTGGGCCGACTTCATCAGCCGCTTCGAGCCGTTGGCGGGCAACCCCCTACCCGACGTCGATAGCCTCATGACCGTCATTTTTACCTCCGGCACGACGGGCGTGCCCAAGGGGGTGATGCTGTCTTATCGCAAAGTAGCTCTGCTGGTCAAATCTGAGAAAGACAACGACCTCTTGGGCGTGAGCCGGGGCGAGAACCACCTGTTTTCCTACCTGCCGCTCAACCATATCGCTGAGCGGGCGCTCACCGAGGTGCTCAGCATCGTCTATAAAGGCCAGGTCTCCTTCGTAGAGAGCATGGACAGTTTCGCCCGCAACCTGCAGGCGGTGCAGCCCACGCTATTCTTCGCTGTGCCCCGCATCTGGACCAAGTTTCACCTCGGCCTGCTGGAGCGCATGCCGCAAAAGCGCCTCAACCGCTTGCTGAGCATCCCCTTGCTCTCTGGCCTCGTCAAGAAAAAAATCCACAAAGCGCTGGGCCTGAGCCGTGCGCGGGTGATGATCACTGCGGCCGCGCCCATGCCCGACAGCCTCAAGGCCTGGTACGCCCGCCTGGGCATCCAGATCCAGGAGATCTATGGGCTGACCGAGACTTGTGGCGGCGTGGTCATCTCGACCCGGGGCAGCTCCGCTCTCGGCACCGTCGGCAAAGTCATCCCGGGTGCTGAGCTGGCCATCGACCCCGAGTCGGGCGAAGTACTGGCCCGCGCCCCCTGGCTGATGGACGGCTACTACAAAAACCCGGAAAAGACCGCGGAGGTCTTCCGCGACGGCTGGTTCCATACGGGCGACCGCGGCGAGCTGGATGCCCAGGGCAACCTCCGCCTCACTGGCCGCATCTCCGAAACCTTCAAAACCGCCAAAGGCAAATTTGTGGTGCCGGCCCCCATCGAATGGGAATTCGCCGTCAATCCCGACATCGAGCAGGTCTGCGTCACTGGCCTGGGCCTGGCGCAGCCTATCGCCCTGGCCGTACTCTCCGAGCTGGGCCGCGCCAAAGCTCAGTCCGAGATCGAGAAAAGCTTGCACGAAACCCTCCAAGCCGTCAACGACAGGCTGGCTGCTTACGAGAAAATCGCCGCCCTGGTCGTCACCCGCGAGCTGTGGAGCGTGGAAAATGGCCTGCTGACGCCTACCCTCAAAGTCAAGCGCCACGAACTGGATAAGCGCTACGGGCATTTGTTTGAGCAATGGGGGGCCGGGAAGCTGGCGGTGGTCTGGGAATAAGGTGTTCAAGGCTGGCCCTGTGAAATAGAGGCTTCGCCTCTGACGGAGTCATTTCACAGGGCTGGGGTGTGGCTGGGGGCAATTGGCAATTGGCAATTGGCAATTGGCAATTGGGGTGTGGCTGGGGACAACAAAAGCAAGCAAGCGCCCATAGGGCATCCCGGACGAACGTAGTGAGAGCGGGAGCTGGGGTGGGCTGGGGGGGATTGTTCAATGAATTGTGCCACTTTCTTTTTTGCCAAACAAAAGCCGCTTGTGCGGCCTGCTGTCAGCCGTGCTATGCGCTAGCGCTGCTGCCTGTAGCCGCAGGCGGATTGATTATACCTCATTTACTATTTTCGTTCAACATTAAACCAAACATGAAAAAAACACTCCTCGCCCTCCTGATCTGCCCCTTCCTCCAAATCGCCCAGGCGCAGGTATCTGGCAATGTGAACCAGCAGAGCCAGGTGCGCTTTCCCGACCAAAACATCAACGTCAGTTTCCCCACTGGCAGTGATTTGCTAATCAGCGTCAAAGGGCTGGCGAATGTAAAAGCCGATGCCTATGTGGCGGTTTTCAGCGCCGCCCAGTCCGGCAAGACAGCACAAGAGGCGCATGGGCTACTGGAGCAGCGCCTGGCACAAGCCCTGGCAGAGATCCGGGCCCAAGGAGGGGCCGAGGCCTATGTCGATATGGTCACCTTCGTGCCGGTTTACGAGTTTGATGCGGAGAAAAAAGCCTTCAGCAAGACCACTTACAACGAGATACCGGCGGCCTTTGAGCTAAAGAAAAACATCCACCTCCAATACTCGGACCCCGGGCGCTTGGACGACTTTATGGTCATTTTAGCCCGTCATGAGGTGTACGACCTGGTGCGGGTGGACTATTTCTCTGGCGAGCTGGAAAGCGTGAAAAAGGAGCTGATGAGCCGGGCCAAGGCCGTCCTTCTGGAAAAGATGGCGCACTACGAAAGCCTGCTGGGCGAGCCGCTGGCCACAGCCGATAAAAAAATCGCCGACGGATACCGGATGGCCTTGCCAGTAGAGATGTACCGGTCTTATGAAGCATATAACAGCTCACCCCTGAACGCGAAAAAATCGGCCCAAGTCAATCAAGCCGCCAAATCAGCGACCCTCTATTACCAGCCTATCGTGGACAAGGAGTTCGATTTTGTGCTCAACCCGGTGGTGCTGGAGCCAGTCATCCAGGTGCTGTACGAAATCAAGATGTCCATCACCCGGGAGGAAAAACCAGGAGCGGCGGGCAGCAAAGAATACCTCCTGATCACCCCGGCCGGTGAGCTGAAGAAGCTGGATTTGAACAGCCAGTAAGCGCCTTAGGGCAGCTCCGGCAATCTAATCCCCCCCCTTTAACCTTTAACCTTTACCCTTTAACCTTTACCCTTTACCCTTTACCCTTCACCCTTCACCCTTCACCACCCTCACCCCA
>CAYSPJ010000122.1:0-7050 GCA_964432875.1 uncultured Phaeodactylibacter sp.
GAAGCGTGGGTTAAGGGCCCCAAGCTGAAGTTGAGGGTTTTTAGGACGAGAGCAACGCAGCTATCGGACTATAAAGACAGACACTAGTCTAGTCATTATCCGCCAGCAGATCCATCAGCCTGGCTTCGCTCTGGCAAACCAGCCCAAAATTATTTTTGAAATAAGCCAGGTCTCCCCGGACCGCTTGGTCGAAGTTCTCAGACCATTCGATTTGCGGGGTTGGGCGTCCCCGGTATGTTTGGCACATTTCTACCGCTTTTTCGTCTTGGCCGGAGTAGGCCAATGCCAGGGTTTTCAAAACCAGCAAATAATCCCGCTCGGCGTATTTAAGGCCTTCATCAAACGCTTGCAAGGCTTCGTTGAAGCGGTGGGCATTAATTAGTTGATCTCCTTTGAGCTGGTAAGCTTCGGCAATTCTTTGGTCTAGGTCGGCATGTCGGCTGGTTTCCCCTAGCTTTCTGGCTGTTTTGAGGTAGCCTATGCCTTGTTGGAAATAGTCCAGTTTTTCAGCTAAATTATGGCGGTTTTGCTGCGCTTTAGCAATCGCTGCTTCGGCTTCCCGGAGGTACTGGGCAGGGTTGCTGCCGGCCAGGATGCTCAAATATTGGCTGGGCAAGTTGATTTCCGTCAGGCTAAAGGGGATAGCGGATAATGGCGCTACCTGTTGGGAGTTGGTGATGTCTTCCAGGCGCACTCGCTTCCCGAGCGCAGCGATGAGCTGCCCGTCTGGAGACCATATCCGGCCAATATTGTCATGGCTCCCGCTGACCAGGAAACTGCCGTCGTTAGAAAAGCTAACGCTGTAGACCCCATTGGGGTGCGCAATGCTTTGTTGCAGGCTGCCATCGGCGGTATTCCAGATTTTCAAGGTCTGGTCCCAACTGGCAGATGCGATCAAAGGCAGGGTGGGGTGTACGGCGACTTGGTAACATTCTCCGGAATGTCCGTAATAGGTTTGCAGCAGTTCCCCGCTCAAAGACCACCGCCTCACCGGGAATTCATTGGCCGCTGTAAAGATAGATTGCCCATCGCTGGAGAAAACGGCAAAATGTACTATTTTCGCGCTGGGGTGGGCGAAGCTGTCCAGGAGCGTGCCCTTCATATCCCAAACCTTGACGGAATTTCGCTGAGTGCTCGCGATTTTGCCAGAGGGTGCGTGCAGGTTGATGCTGGAGACCCTGCTAGAATCCCCTGCCCGCCACTCGGCAAGCGGCTTCCCCTGCCCATCCCAGGTTTTTATCCAGCCATCAGCAGTACAAGCGATGATTTTCTCGCGCCCGGCCGTCGCCAGGGCCATGTTGAAAGCCGCCGGGTGGCGGAGTTGCAATAGCTCTTTGCCTGCGAAATCCCATACCCGGACGCTGCCATCTTGGCTGGCAGTGATGGCTTCTGCCCTGCCAGGGACAAAGTAGGCGCTCTGCACGCTATTGGTATGCCCGGTCAAATCAGCCGACCACTGGCCGGAGCGCTGCCAAATCTTGGCGCTCCCATCCACGCTGGCGGTGAGGATGTAAGCATCATCTGGCGAAATATCGACCCTGTAGATAAAGTTTTTGTGCTTTCGCCGTTGAACATCGAGGTTGTAGCTGACATCCCACAGCTTGACAGTAAAGTCAAAGCCCCCGGTGACGATCGTTTTTTCGTCGGGGCTGATGCGGGCGAAATTCAGGCGTTTTTGATGGCCGGCCAGGGTAAGCACCTCTTCGCCATCGTATGTCCAGGCTCTCGCCGTGCCATCCTCGGAAGCGGTCAGCAGATATGGGCTATGAGGGAAGGCTGCCAGGTCGGTCACCTGCCCTTTGTGGCCGCTGAAAGTAGCCAGGCGCTGGCCAGAATAACTGACTCGTTCTGCCAGATTGTTTTTTAAAGCCAGGATTAATTCATCGCGGCCGGGCACGAAGTCAGCGGCATTGATAGGGGTGCCATCGGTAGAGATGCTGGCGAGCATTTTTCCGGTTGCCGTCCAAAGCTTGGCGGTCCCGTCCAAGCTAGCGGTGAGGATGCGCTGGCTATTTTCGGATATCCTGATATCCGTCAGGCCAGCAGTATGGCCGCTGAGCGTCGCGATTTTTTCTCCTTCCCAGGTCCAGAGATGTGCCCGGTAATCTCGGCCAGCGGTCGCGAGCCACTTGCCTTCGAGGCTTGCGGCCACTGCTTCAATAGCGCCATCATGGCCCTTCCATTCCCTTTCCAGAGCCCCGGATTCTACATTCCAAACCTTGACCATGGCATCGGCGCCTACCGAGGCGAGAAACTTCCCGTCGGCTGAAAACGCCACGCCTTGGGCCCTATCTCGGTGGCCAGGCTGATTTTCCCCCGATAGCTTCCCCAGGTATTGATGGATCACCATCCCGTCGGCTGTCCAGAGGATAGCTTTCTGGTCATGGCTGGCAGTGGCCATTTTTTGCCCGTCCCGGCTAAAGGCGACCGCTTCGATTTCAAATTGGTGCTCTTGCAGGACTTTTTTGTAAAAACTAGCCTGCGGGTGATTGGCGATTTCATGCAGGGTTTGCTCCACTTCCGCATTGCCAGGGTCGATGAGCAGGGCAGCTTCGGCAACCCGGAAGGCCAAAGTGTGATTGTTGGGGAAAATTTCCCAGGATCGGGCGGCGAGGGCAGCCGCAGATGCCCGCTGTTTGTTGCGCTCGGCTTCCTGATACTTGCGCCAGGCGATAAAGCCAGCCAGGGCGGAGAGTGTGAATAAACTAAAGCCGACGATGGCAAAGAACCGTGCCCGGTAGCGTCGGCGGCGTTCTTCTCTATTTTGTTCTTCTGCCCGCTGCAGCTCTGCCTCGATGCGCTGTCGTTCCTCCTGTGCCCGGCGCTTTTCTCTGGCTTTTTCCACTGGCTCCACCAGGGTGTCGTGGCTGAGTTCATAAATTTTGCCCAGATGGATATTAGCAGAGCGTATCAAGCGGCTTTCCAGCAATTTATCGAGTAAACCCGGGGAGACGCCAAAGCGCTCTCGTTCTGACCCGGCGGTGAGCGCCGCCCGCCGCCCGTCAACGACCAAGCCCTCTTCGATAAAATGCCGGGCGGTTTGCTGTTCTTGCTCTGATAAGGCCGCTAATTGCCGCTCATAGTAGCTGTGGAGGATTTCCTGGATGCCGGCGCTACCATTGAAATCATCAGGCTCGATGACCGAAAGGGAAGGGTCGGCGGCGACTTTTTGTTCGAGGTACTGGCAGAGCAACTGTAGTTGGAATGGCTCTATCTCTCCCTGTTGATTGCTCAAGCTCTTCAGGATGGCATCAACGGCGGGCGGGCTGTAGGAAAAGGGTGGGGTATCGAACTCCGCTCCGGCTTGTTCGGCAGGTTTGACTATTGCTGCGCGTGAAGCTTGGGCACTGAGCGGTTTGATTTCGTAGAGATTGACGAGTATATTAGGCAGGTGGCTGGTGAACTGATCTAACAAGCTCAGCCGGTCGGAGCGCACGCTAAGCAGCACTTTAATGCGCAAGGGCGCCAACAGGCGGAGGCGCTCTTCCCGGCTGATGCCTTCGTGCTTCTCCCGGCTGGCTTTGGCCAGCGCGCTGCGCAGCCAAAGCGGGCTGCCTTCCTGTATCAAGCCAGCTAAGCCTTCTTTGAAGGCATTGACCGCTGCTTCGGGATAGGTAAAAAGCTCTTCAAACTGATCGAAAGCTAAAAGCAGCGTCTTTTCTCCCGTCTGAGCCATTTCCCAGCTCTTGGCGCGGCACCACAATTCATCTTTGCCTCCCGACCACCCGGCGATGAGGGGGTGGATGCCCTGGTTCCAGAGCTGGTTCTCCAAAATTTGGAGCGGAGCGCTATTGGTGCCTTTTTGGAAAGCGCCGAAGCGCACCTCCTGCACCTCTAGCCCAAGGGTTTCTTCCGGCTCAGGGCGTTTTAGGCGGGGCAGCGCCCCGGCATTGAGCAGCGAAGTTTTCCCTAAGCCAGATTTGCCGTACAGCACCACCAGTTGCTCCAGGCGCACCAGGCGCACCAGGTGCTGAATGTCCGCATCGCGCCCGTAGAAGATATGCGCATCAGAAGGCTGGAAGGATTGGGTGCCAGGGTAGCGATACTTGGCCATGCTAGCTATATTGATGAAGTAGTTCGAGTAGGTCGTTGATCAGTATATTCCGTTGCAGCGCAAATTCGCGGTAGTCTAGGATACCCTTAGCCTGGTCTTTTTGCAGCGATGTCAGCCGGGCCGATAAGAGCACTTGCTGACGGCAGCATTCGGCAGGCAGCTCCCCCAAGGCGCAAGCTGATTGTAGCATATCCAATGCCTGCTGCAGGCTGTCTTCCGCCACCAAAGCTTTTATCTGATGGGACAGCCCTTGGGCAATCTTCAGGCTTGCTGCTCCGGCGGATGTCCGCTGCATCAACATGCCCGCTTCCTGGCAGGCTTCGTACAATTGATCGACAAATTCCCGCGTATTGAGGCGAGTGAAGTTCACGTCGAATTCATTCACATAAAAGGTCTCCAGTTCGGGCCGCTCTGGGGCATCCATGCCGTAAATCGTCTTCACTTTCTCGTGTAGGTTCATCAGGCGCAGCAGCAGCTTTAGATACCACTTGCTGTAGTTGAAACCGATGAAGACGAAGCAATTGGCCTCCAGGATGGACTCTCGCACCGCATCGGGCAAGCGGTAGTTGTTGAAAATGCGCTGCAAGAACTCAAAGAGGTCATCGTAAGAAAGGATCAGAGAACCCTCGTTGTGGATACTGCCAAAAAGGTTGTAGATCAGGCGCTGGTCCAGAGATGGTTTGAAGTGGAGCGTAGTTTCGTCATCGTCTTTGTTGTAGCGCCGCTTGTCGTAGTGATGAAAAGTGTAGGGCAAGCCCATCGCTTCCATTGCCCTCGGCATGAGGTCGTCAGGCGAAAGGGAAAGGATGAGGTGAAAGGGCAGCTCAGCCAACTTATGATGTACTGGGGCGACTTCCAACTCTTTATAAAACTGCACGATGGGGTAAATGACTTCCGATTTGTAATCGTCTTCGACGTGGAAGAAGCCGTCTTCGTTGTAATATTCAAGCTTTTGCAGGTCGTATTCCTGTAGTATCTCTTGTAGGTCTTGCTTGACATAATCCTGAAGTGCCTCCTTGATCGAAAGAGGGGCTTCCTGTCCAATCATAGGTACTTCGGGGCCTAGCAGCAGCACGGCTTTTTGGCGTTCCAGGCGGCGCAAAAGCTGTTTCCAGCGGACGGCTGGTTGGATATCTGATGTGTTTTCGGCCATAATGTATTTATCTAGTGGTCTGTCCATTTAGTCGAGTGTCTGGGCTTTTAGCGTTCGAGAGCAAGGCTTGCGAAGCCCCCAAAACCGGAATTTACCGGCGTAAATGAGGATTTTTGGGGCGAGCGTAACGCCGCTATCGGACTATAAAGACAGACACTATCTAGTTGTTTTGGCGTCATTTTTCTGTCCTGTTGCGGTTGGCCGACTCGGCGCGTTTATCTTCTCTGGCCGATTCGCTTTTCTCGGCGGGCTGGCCAAATGCTTCGGGGTGCAAGTAGGTGCCTTGGTCCACTGCGGCTTTTTCCGCTTCCACTGTGACGGGATTGGCTTTTGCATAAGCATCATTGCGTACCCCGGCCACCTGCCAGCATACCTCCACATGAGGCTGGTTGGTTTGGATGACGAAGCGGTTATTGTTGATTTTTTCCGCCACGATAGCCTGCGCAAACGTCCCGACTGCCGTCAGTTGATAGCGATAATCTTTATTTAAAGCCTCAAAGTACGCTGGCAACTGCACCGTAGCGAAGCCTTCGCTGTCGGTGGTGATTATGCCATCATACATGGTTTTGCGCTCCGGGCTTTCTACCGTGGAATGGTAAAGATATTTTTCCGCAGGTGCCAGGGGGTGGTCTATTTTGAAAAATTTATCACCAGCACTGAAAGAGCCGTTGATATCCATTGAAAAGCCAAAAATTTGGCCAGTGACGCGCATATTCCCATCAAACCAACCCGCCCAGGATGCGCCGTTACGAGTGCCTCTTACACCAGCAAAGGCTCCCGGGCGTGCTATGCCCCATACCCCGACACCATCAATGGGTGTACCTTGTACTTGCCCCAGCACGCCAACAAAAGTAGATTCGAAAATGCCGCCGTACCCCAGCCCCATTTGGTTGTTGATGCCAGGCACGATTGCTCTGCCCCAAACGCCGATAGGGTCATTGCCGGAGCCTGCCGGAAGGCCTATGCCCAGCACACCTATTCCTAGAGAATCAAGATTGAGCTGGTTGCCAATATCTGCGATATCTAAGAGACCGTTGGCGCGGCTAGTGGTGCCTTTGATGCCATGATTGTTTCCGGAGATGCCTTCCAAAGCAAGCCCTTGATCGTTCTCCATACGGATCATACTGGTGTTGATAGCCGCAAATTTGTGCAGTGGTATTTGTATCGACAAGCTGTTCCAGTTGCCGCCGACTTCGCCCTGCATAGAGGCAGCAATCCATTCCTGGCTGGCATCGTCATAGACCAGAGAATACGCTTGGCCGGCCGCAGGCGGCATGCCTCCGATGGGGCGCCCTAGCAGGGACACCTGGAGTTCATCATTGACATATTCCACATCGCCGCTCAGGCTGCCGGCCTGCCACTCTCCGGCATCTTCATTGTAAAACATGAAATACGCTTGGCCGGCCGCAGGCGGCATGCCTCCGATGGGGCGCCCTAGCAATTTAGCGACGGTGAGGTTGTCAAACGTGCCTGTTACTTCTCCGTTCGCTATATCGCTGAAGCGGATGTCATCATTTGGGTTCACATCGAGTTGCCCCTGTTGTGCCCAAATGCCTCCCTGTTTTTGAAAAAAATCCCCATTGGATTGAAGGTAAAAATCGCCATCCTGTCCTGTGCTATCTTGAGGAGGATTGTCGCCATTGAGCCAGGTAGCGCCATTCTGCCCAGCCTGTCCGGCAGGTCCGGTCAAGTCTGAGGTGGTGAAGCTGCTGCCGTCCGTGAAGAGGAGGGTGAAAGTGCCGTCGCCGTTATCGGTAGTTTGGGCGATACCGACGCCATTCTGTCCATCCTGTCCGGCAGGTCCGGTCAAGTCTGAGGTGGTGAAGCTGCTGCCGTCCGTGAA
>CAYSPJ010000122.1:7150-14917 GCA_964432875.1 uncultured Phaeodactylibacter sp.
GTTTGGGCGATACCGACGCCATTCTGTCCATCCTGTCCGGCAGGTCCGGTCAAGTTGGAGGTGGTGAAGCTGCTGCCGTCGGTGAAAAGCAAGGTAAAGGTGCCGTCGCCGTTGTCAGTGGCCTGGGCGATCCCGACGCCATCCTGGCCGTCGGCGCCGTCTTGCCCATCGGCACCCCGGAGGTCCGGGGTGGTGAAGCTGCTGCCGTCGGTGAAGAGCAAGGTGAAGGTGCCGTCGCCGTTGTCAGTGGCCTGGGCGATGCCGACGCCATTTTGGCCGTCGGCGCCGTCTTGCCCATCGGTGCCCCGTAGGTCCGGGGTGGTGAAGCTGCTGCCGTCGGTGAAGAGCAAAGTGAAGGTGCCGTCGCCGTTGTCAGTAGCCTGGGCGATGCCGACGCCATTTTGACCGGGCACACCTGGCGGCCCCTGGAGCGTGCCAATGGTAAAGCTTGAGCCATTATCGAGTTGGATTGAAAGTGTCCCATCGCCATTATCGATGATATTGCTGATGCCTATGCCAGGGATGCCAGGAGGGCCAACTTGCCCTTGGGGCCCCGCCAAGGAAGCCTGGAACTCCCAAGCGCCATCGATTTTTTGGTAGTAATCTCCGCTAGTATTATCCAGGTATAGGTCGCCATCAGCGCCCAGGCCATTGGCAGGCGGCCCATTTCCTGACAACCAAGCTGAACCTCCGCCATCGGCATGGGCTGCGTGTAGGGCATAAGGTACGCTCCAAAGCTGGGTGCGGCCGAGGTCTTGGAAGTTGCCGCCATCAACCAGGATGACTTCCAGGTATTTAGGGCTGCCTCCCCAGTCGATGGCGGCAAATTGCCCAACCTGGACATTGCCTTTGCCAATAACATGGTTGATCAGCCCTAGTTTATTCGTCTGCGCATTTAGGGTTTCCTGATAAATAATCGTGCCCGTTTCGCTGCCCGAACGGATGTTGAAAATAATAGCCACTGCCTGGTTAGCGATAGGGTCGCCACTATCTGCTTCCCGGATGATGGTTTGGTAATTGAGCCCCTGCGGCACATTTTGAGCAGTTAAAATGGAGCTGGCCAGGAGGGGGATCACGAAAAGGATAGTAGTGAAATGCTTGGAAAACATAGGGTATCGTTTTTTTTGAAGTTAGATTTTGATGAATGGGAAGCTTTGGGGAATGGCGAAGCCCGAGCCGCGCAATTGCAAAAAGTAGAGGCCCGCCGGCAAGTCGGCGCAATCGAGGCGGTAAGTGGCCGCATCTACTTCCTTTTTGAGTATTTCCCGGCCATTTACATCCAGGATGGACAAGTACACGCCAGCATGGCGCTCCAGCTCTATCGTCAAGAGGCTGGTGGTAGGGTTGGGGTACACCGACAGTAAAGGCGAGGCCACCTGGGGTGGGCTGATGAATGAAATGATCCTGCCACATTCAGGCTGGTTAAACCCCTGGCTTAGCAGGCGTGTTTCACCCTCTAAGGTAGCGATAGCCATTTCGCCAACAGTGAAAGTGTAGGACTTCCCATCGATTTCGGTGCTATTGCCGGCCACAGCAAGGATAGAGATGCAGGGTTCCACATTTTGGGCGAGCAATAGCGCTGGGCAAAAAAATGCCCATAGTAGGAGATATTTGATGTTTCGAGCTTTCATGTATCATTTCAGATTATTCAAAGTAGATGTAAGCAACCCGAGAAAGGTAAATGCGTTTTGGATAAAAAAATCTCCAGCTATTCTACCAACACGAACCCCGCCCAATAAAAAGGTTCGGGCCGCAGCAGCTTCATCTGTTGTTGGGCATTTCGGAAAGCATTAGGTATAGGCAGCCCGTCGATGAGCCAATTCGCATAAAAGTGGTACATGAGTTCTTGCGTGGCATAGTCGGGCACTTGCCAGAGGCTCATGAGGACGTATTTCGCCCCGGCGATTTTGAAAGCCCGCTGCAGGCCATAGACGCCTTCGCTGCCTTGTATGTCGCCCAGGCCAGTCTCGCAAGCGGAGAGTACGACCAGCTCTGTTTCTGAAAGGTTCATCAGGCTAACTTCGTAGGCAGTTAGTACGCCGTCTTCCATGCCTTTCAAAGGGGGGGCGCCAGTCCAAACATGGTTGGCCCCAGCCATTAACAAACCGCAGCGGATCATGGGGTGTTCGGAAATTTTAAAAACCAATTCATCACCAACGGCTGGTTGCCCACGGCCAGTTGAAGCTGGCTCTGGAAAAAAATAACCATGTGTAGCCACATGCAGCACTTGGGGAGAAGGAGCGCCTATGCCGATGTTGCGGAAAACCTGTTCCGATGCATGATAACCGAGCTGTAATTGGGCCCTCATGCCTGCTTGTTTAAATAGCGCGTCAAGCATTTTGGCCTCCACTTCTGTCCAGGGCAAGTACTTCCAGGGGGCCTGATATTGCGGAGCAGCGTCGGGGTGATTAGCATCCCTTTCGGCGGGGCGCGATGCGGCGTACTGGCTGGCCGTTGTGATGGCGGTGCTGTCCATGTCGTATCGGATGCCTCCGAAAATGACCGCTGTTTTCACCTCGCGCGGAGTAGCTGCCGGGCGGGCTAATTGCCGGGTACTGCCCAACTGGTAGAGCATATAACGCTCGCCTAGCGTCTCATTTTCCGCTATTTCAATGGCGGCCAAGGGGATGCGTTGCAGGATGCCAGAAGGTGAAAAATAAATGTGTTCCACTCCTTTGAGGTGTGGCTCGAGGGGCTTCCATAATAGTTCGTAGAGCGAGTTGGCGTTGATGTTGTCAAAGAGTTGGGATGCATAGCCCACTTTGCGGGCCTGGCTGGCGTTGAGCAGCGGCAGGAGTTGTTTTTCTTCGAAAAGAGTAATCCACCGGGGGGCATCCCACCCAGGGCGCAGGAGTAGGGCCGCATAAAGGGTAGAGTCTGTTGGTTTGGGGGTTTGGTAGTGAAAGTGGATGAATTCAATGGCGGCTTCAGTGGGTTGGAGGGCTGATTGAACTTCCCGCCAGGTGATTGGCCGCATGGCATCGCCGTAGCCGGCCGCCGCTCGGGTAAGGGCTTTTTCGAGGGCATTAGCCTCCTCTTCAATTTCAGCAACTTGAAGCCTGTCGGAAATGGGCTTGGAGTATTCTTTGGCAAGACGGTGCCCATACTCTTTTAGCCGATGGAATTTTTCGGCAGTAAGAGAATCAATAAGGACAAGGCGTTTGATTTGCTTGGCAGCGTTTAAAATAAAACCTTTATAAAACAGGATATTGTCAAAACAGAGCTGCGGGAGCCGGGTATTTGCATTAGCGCGCATTTGTGCAAAGGAAAAAGCCTGGGCTTGGATTTCCGAAAACTTATGTAAATAGTGATTTAGCTCTTCTTCCGAAAGATGGTTCAGTGATTTGTAGATCAATTTTTGATTGAGGATGGAGAGTTCGTTTATCAGTGGTTCGGCCTCCTTGAACTCACCCACTTTTATATGCAAAGCAGCCAGGTTGTATAGGCTCTCCATATATTCGGGGTGTTCCTCCCCAAGGATTTTTTTTCGGATCGACTTGGCTTCGAGATAATAAGCTTGGGCGTCTTGGTGTTTGCCCATTTGCCAATATAAAAAACCAAGATTATGAAGGCTTTCGGCATAGCTGGTATGCTCCTTGCCGTACATTTTTTCTTTGATGGCAAGAATCTCAAAGTAAAGATTTTCGACTCGCTTGTATTGCCCTCTTTCCCGGTACAAAACCCCCAGGTTGTGTAGGCTTGATGCATACTTAGGATGAGCACGGCCAAAGGTTTTTTCCCAAATGGCCTTTGCTTCGAGATAAAGCGGTTCCGCTCGCTCGTAGTTGCCTGCTCGCCAGTACATAAAGCCAAGGTTATTCAAATTCTCCGCATAATTGGGGTGCCCTTCACCAAGATTTTTTTTCCAAATAGCGCCGGCTTCGAAGTAAAGGGCTTCGGCTTTTTTGAAGTCCCCTAAATCCCGGTACAAATTTGCCAGGTTGTTGAGGCTCCAGGCATAATCAGAGTGCTCTTTGCCAAGTGTTTTTGCCCGGATGGACTTGGATTCCAGATAAAGTGGCTCTGCTTTTTCATACTTCCCCATAAAGTAGTATAAGATGGCCAGATTGTGCAGGCAGGACGCAAAATCTGGATGTTCGGGGCCTAGCGTCTGTTCTCGGATAGCCCGCGCTTCGAGGTAAAGCGTTTCTGCTTTTTCGTATTGGGCTATATCCACGTATAAAAAAGCCAGGTTGTTTAAGCTTGAGGCATAATCAGGATGACGATTGCCGAGGGTTTTCTCGCGGATGATTTTGGATTGAACATACCAGCTTTCTGCATCGGAATAGCGGCCTTTTTTATGCAGTACCCTGCCGTGGTTGAAGCAAGCGTTTCCATATTCTAGCGATGCGTCTCCCATTTTTTCACGGGCAAGCTTAGTGGCCATGATACTTGTTTCAAGGGCTTTGGAGTAATCGTGCTGTTCAGTCAGCAACCGGGATATCCTGACCAGGCTATCTACCTGTCCGGAAATCGTTTCCTGGCCGGAGGCTTGGCTTTGGGATGCCAACGGAAGGGCCAGCAGCAGGATGAGCAGGCCAGTTGTTTTGCTGAAGTCCCCCATATAATCACTCCTTTTTATTCAATTTGAGCCAGCAAAGCTCGGGCCTCAGCCCGGAACGGGTGGGATGAATCGCCAGCAATGACTTTGGCTTTGGCCGCCGCCAGCCGGGCTTGACCGCTGATCAGATGTGCCAGTATGCTATACCATGCCACCTCCGGTTCCCATTGGCTGCCTGGTGGCAGTTTCCCGAAATACCGCAGTGCCTCTTGCCCCTCTCCAAGCTCAAGCAGGTTGTAGCCTTTCAAAAAAGCCAGCGTGTCGTTGTCGGGTATTTGGCGTTCGAGTAGTTGCAGCTGCACAAAGGCATCGATGAAGCTTTTCTCCATTAGCAGCCTGAGGGCGGGGGCAAACCGCTCGCTATACGCCTCCTGCTTTGGCTCGAAGGGGATATCCCCAATCGCTGCTTCGAGCTTTTCGCGATTGTCAGGAGCATCGCCTTCGCCACGCACACTGGGCCCGCTGGGCAAAATCAGTGCTGGTGCCTGGGCGATAGGAGGTGCCAAGGCTGACTCATCTGAGATTTCGGGCATCACATCAGGAGTTTGTATAGAAACCTGAACTTCAGTGTCTTTTTCGACCGTAGGGATGACTGTCTCCGCATCCTTATCCCTGCCTGCGAAGTACATCGTGGCGGCGATGGGCAGCAGCAACAGCAACGGGATCCAAAGCCAGCGTTTGCTAGTTGTTACGGTTGGCAGGCTAGCCGCTTCATCCGCAGCGAGCGCACGCTGGACACGCTCTCGCAATAACTGTGCTTTCAGGCAGGCTAACAAAGCGCGCGCCTGTTCCAGCTCAGCCTGCATGGCAGGGTCTTGTTCCGTGTTTTGTTCGAATTGTGCCCGCTCTTCTGGCGACATTTCATCGTTGAGGTATCTTTCAATATCAATATTCATCACTCTTACTTAATAAAATCATCAAGAGACAAACCCTGGTTTTTGGCGATGGTTTCTATTTTTTTCAGGCATTGACAGCGCTTGTTCTTCAAGGAGTCAACGGTGGTGTAGGAGGTTAGTTGTCGCTCGATGACCTCTCGGTCCGGCAGGTTGTCGTAGTATTTTAGGCGGATGACTTTCTGGCAGTTTTCACCCAATAGCTTCAGGAGTTCGCCAAGGGCGTTTTCCGTTTCTTTTTGCACAAAATACTGCTCGGGGTCAAGGTCGGCGGCTGCCTGCTGGCCTTCTTGCTCGAACGTTGTGATGTCCTGCTTTTGTTTGCGCAGGCGGTTGGCTAGCAGATTGCGAGCCACACTTGCTGCATAAGTAGCCGGGGCGTTGCCCTGAAACAGGAAACTGCCATCCGCTATTTTTTGCAAGGTGATCACTATGGCATCATTGCGCAATTCTTCTATGTCTTCCGGTGGCAAAAGGTAACTATTGTAAAGGCTGTTTTTTATCGTGTGCTCCAATTGCCGGGATAGCTCCCTTATGGCAGGCGCTTCGAGGAGTACCAGGGCCTCGTGGAAGGCTTGTTTGTCCGGGTAAGTGTTGTTTGTGTTTTTGTTTATTTTTGCCATAAAAGCAGGAACGGGGTTGTGCTTTTGCCAGGTTTTTCCCGGAACAGGGAAAGGGAGCTAAGCTAGTGTCTGCAGCAAAAATAATAGAAATTTTGATATGCTGCATAAGCCCGCTTACATTATTGCGCCTTTGACAATTTGAGTGGCTTCCTGCTGGCGATAGAGCATACAAATCCTCAAAGAGCCTAATGTTATTAGATGCCGCCCTCACTGCACCATCACCCGCCCCTGAAAAACCCTCCCCTCAACCCGCCAGCTCACGAAGTAAACCCCGCTCGGCCAGCCGCTAAAATCCAAGCCGACATTGTTTTCTGCCGTGTCCAATAGGCGCAGGCTGCGCCCATTGGCATCAATAATCCTGATTTGCCCCTGGTGCGCGCTGTTGACCGGGATGCTGGCCTGGGCCCAGCCACTGGTGGGGTTGGGTGCAAAGGCGATGGCCGAGGCTGGGGCAGGGGAGGAGGCATTGCGCGTGCTGGTCAGCCCGGCACACTCCAACCCTAGCGCCAGGCAGGCGCGGGGCGCTACGTAGGCCAGCATGGTGTCGAGGTAGGGCTTGGCCACTTCGGGTGGGAGTGAAGCTGGCGCTCCATCCTCGTCCCACCAGCGCCAAGGCTCAGAGATCGGGACGTTCAAAACCGGGTTGTGCAGAGCAACCAGAGGGAATAGCCCGTCCAGGCCGCTGTTGCGGCTGTTGGCGACCGCTGAAAAGTCTCCAGGATGTTGTAGCCCTTCAAAGGCTGCATTATTGCCTTTAGACAGCGCATCGCGGATGGTGACGAGGCTGCCGCAGGTGGTGAAGATGTGCTCGTATAGAGGTGGAATACCCGCCGGGGGCGGGCCGCAGGTGTCAAACGGCAGGAAGAAGTTTGGCAAAGCTTGAAAAGCAATCAGCGGTGGCTCGCCAGCATCAACCCAAGCCGTATCGATCAGCCAGCCACCCATGCTGACGGCCAGTTGGAATTTGGAGTCAAAGCCGAGGTGATTGGGGTAGCAGAGTACGGTATTGGCAGGCATGCCGGGATAGCCAGGAGGGGTAATGCCAAAAGAAGTCGCGAATACATCACCATTGATGATGTCTTGCACCATTTCGATGGGCGGGCTGCCCGGGATGGTGAATTGCGGCAGCCGCCACTCTTCATAAGACCCCAAGGAGGCAGCGCTTAGGGCGAGCGTGCCCCCGGACCCATCGCCCCATACCATGATTTTTTGGGGGTGGATGCGATAGGCCGCGGCGTTTTTTTTGAAAAAGCGCACACCGGTGTTTAGGTCTTGAATGCCTCGGTACAGGGCGTTGGCAAAGGTAAAGCGGATTTCATTGATGTCCGGAGAGATTGGGTTCCAGCCTACGCGGTTGTTCAAGATGGCAACCACATAGCCCCGCTTCGCCAGCTTATGTGCCAAATAGACCAGGCAGGAGTCATCTTTAGCACCCTGGTAAGTACCTATCAACGTATGTTTTGGAAGGAAATCG
Source organism: uncultured Phaeodactylibacter sp. (assembly GCA_964432875.1). GTDB lineage: Bacteria > Bacteroidota > Bacteroidia > Chitinophagales > Saprospiraceae > JACJYE01. The sequence goes on from CAYSPJ010000122.1 coordinate 14,702, forward strand.
CCGGCATGGGCCAGGATAACCAGGGGGCGCTGGGTAGCGGTGTCGCCCGCCGCTTGGTAAACATCAGCCAGCAGCGGGATTTTGAATGGGAGGAATAATTGGTTGAAGGGGATAGCGGCATTCGAGCCATACTCTACATCGAGGCTGAAATCGACCTCGTCAAAGACTTCGTTGAGGTAGCGGACTGGCTGGGCACTGAGCCGGGCCAGCGCCCAG
>CAYSPJ010000123.1:0-14817 GCA_964432875.1 uncultured Phaeodactylibacter sp.
CTTACCCCCCTCTCCAAGTCTCCCCAGCCATCCGTTAAGTTGACGACATTAGACTCCATAGTCGCCGCCTGACTACCCCCCGCCCGTGCCTGCCCGGCGGCGCAGTAAATAGATGTCGGGCACCTAAGCTTTCAGCAGATGAGGTTTGCGTTATTAGCGCCTCCGATAACTTTCGGGAAGCCGGGGGGGATGGCTGGGGCGAGCTTCCCGAAAGTGTTGCGGGGCCCGTTGCTGCGCCGCGCCCTTGGCGATACCCCCCCAAAAAAAAGGCCATCCAAAAAATATACCGCCCCCCTTATGTAATTACCCCACCCCCCGCATCGTATTAAATGTCAGCGCAAATCCGTATATTTGCCTTGAGGCACCAAAAAACAGGCCAATCATGAAAAATCACCTTTTGTTATGTTTTTCCTTCATCCTCTTTGCCGCCCCGCTGTCCCTGGAGGCCTTTCAAAGAGCCCAACCTCAACCAAAGATGAACCAAAACGGACCCTACCAGCAAGAGTGGGCAGTCATCGACTCCCTTGAAAAACAAGGGCTGCCACGCTCGGCTCTTGAAAAAACCGAGGAGCTCTACCAGCGCGCTAAAAGCGATCAGGAGCACGCCCAGTTCCTCAAAGCGGTGATTTACCTGAACAAATACCAAAGCCAGCTCGAAGAGTATGGCCTCTCTAAAGCCATCCTGCGCATGGAGGGAGAGGCGGCTAAAGCCGAATTCCCTGTCAAGCCAGTACTACATTCCCTGATTGGCGAGTTGTACCAGAATTATGCCAGCCAGAATCAGTGGCGCCTGAGTGGGAGCACAAACGTCCCTGGCGACTTGCCCGAGGATATCAATGCCTGGAGCTTGGCGCAACTTCAAGCCACTGCCGCCCGCTACTTCCTGCTATCCGTGCAGGACGAGCGCGCGCTGGAAGTGCCCATCAGCGACTTCGCTGCCATCACTCAGCCCGGAACGGCAGATGCGGATGTCCTTCGCCCCACGCTTTACGATTTCCTGGCTCACCGCGCCATTGATTATTTTGCCGATGAGCAATCTTATCTATCTCAGCCAGCCTACCGCTTCCAAATGGATCAGGAGGCGGCCTTCGGGAGCGCTGCAGCTTTTGTCCAGTTGCAATTTGAGACTCCCGACACTACCGCCAGCCACCTCCGGGCCCTGCAATTGTTCCAGTCCCTGTTGAGCCGCCGCCTGGCGGACGGTAAAGCTGCTGCTATGCTGGATGCCGACCTCAAGCGCCTCACTTTCGTGTGGAACAACACGGTGCTAAGCCATAAGGATTCCCTCTATTTAGCTGCTTTGCAGGCTATGGAAGGCAGTTATGCCGGGCAGCCGCTTGTTGCGGAAATATGGCACCGCATGGCTGAGCTCTTGGTGCAGCAAGGGGAGGATTACACCCCCGGTAGCTTGGCTGATAAGCATAAGTGGAAGCTCAAAGAAGCCCTGGAGCTGTGTGATAAAGCCATTGAAGCCTATCCGGAAAGCTTTGGCGCCAAGCATTGCCAAGCATTGCGCGGCCGCCTCTTGCGCCATCAGCTCAGCCTCACCGTCGAAGAGGTCAACCTGCCGGGCAGGGCCGCCTTGGCCATCATCAGCTATCGCAATGTGCCCGAGGCGCATCTGCGGGTGATCCCTTTATCCGAAGCGGAATACAAAAAACAGCGCGGCCGCAATGCCGAAGATATCCATCGCGAATTGCTGGGGAAAAAGCCGGTAAAGAGCTGGAAAACGGCCCTGCCCAACGAGGGCGGCTTGCATCTACATAGCGCAGAAATAGCAGTCGAAGGCTTGCCGGTGGGCTTTTACGCCTTGATGGCCGCTGAAGACGAAGCATTTACTTATTCCGAGCGCTCGGGGGGGCATTTGTATTTCGTCGTTTCCGAAATGGGCTACTTTAGCCGGCGAGAGCAGGAAGGAGGCTTGGAGTTCCTGGTTTTACAGCGCGAAACTGGTAAACCTCTGGAAGGGGTGCTAGCCGAGTTTTATATGGGCCGCTACAACAACCGCATCCAGGAAACAGAACAGGTGAAAGTAGGGCAGGCAACGAGCAATAAGGAAGGCTATATCCGTGCCAACATCACGCAAAATACCTACTTCCAGGCGCGCTTCTCCAAAGGGGCGGATGTGCTATACTTTGAAGATGGCTATTCCAGCTATGGGCGCAGCAGTACCTTGCGTAAAACCTTGTCCACCCAATTCTTCATGGACCGGGCGATATACCGGCCCGGGCAGGCTGTTTATTTCAAGGCCGTGGTGTTGGAAAAGGATGAACAAGGGCTGCCATCTATCGTGCCCGGGCATAAGTTTACGGTGACGTTCTACGATGCCAACGGTAAGGAGGTTTCCAAACTAGAATTGCGTACCAATGAATACGGTACGGCTAATGGCGTTTTCACTGCGCCGCAGAGCGGCCTGCTGGGGCAGATGCGCCTGTACTCCGATGCGGGCAATAGCAGCCAGCATTTTTCAGTAGAAGAGTATAAGCGCCCCAAATTTGAGCTGATCATGGATGCCCTGGAGGGCAGCCCTGCTCTGGGCGATACGGTAAAAGTGAGCGGCAAAGCGATGGCTTATGCCGGCAGCGCGATAGATGGCGCCGCGGCCTCCTACCGGGTCGTGCGCCAGGTGCGGTTCCCCTGGTGGCCCTGGTGGCGATTTGGCAGCCGTTTCCCGCCCATGCAGGGCGAAAGCCAGGAAATCGCGGTGGGCACCCTCATGACGGATAGCGAGGGCAAGTTTGAGCTATCCTTCCTGGCCATGCCCGATCTTTCCGTAAGCAAAGACCAGAACCCGGAATTTGTCTATACGGTCTATATCGATGTGACCGATATTACTGGCGAGACCCACTCGGGGGAAAAATCACTCAGCCTGGCTTATATCGGGCTGAAGGCCGAGTTGTCTATGCCCGAGAGCATCGACCGGATTGCGGGCCCCATCCCGATCGGTATCACTACTCAAAATCTGGACGGCCAGCCGCAGGCGGCGCAAGGCACGCTGGCCATCCATCGCCTGCAAGCCCCCTCGCGCATCCATGTCGATCGCTATTGGGATAAGCCCGACCAGTATATCTTCAGCAAAGCGGATTTTGAACGTACTTTCCCGCACTATGCTTTTTCTAATGAGGACGAGCCCAGCGCCTGGCCGGAGGCGGAGCTGGTTTTCGACCGGCCTTTTCAAAGCCAGGGGAAAGACACTTTGTCTGCCAACCCTTCCCGCTGGGCCGTAGGGCACTACAGCATTAGCCTGAAAACGCAGGATGACAAGGGCAACCCCATTGAATTGAAGCGCTTTTTTACCATCTACGACTCATCGGCCAAGGCTTTGCCAGCAGGTACCTTGGCGTGGAGGAAACAAGCCCAGGCAGGCCCCTACCAGCCCGGCGATGTAGCGCAGATTGTTTTGGCAACCGCGGCCAAAGACTTCAATGTCTATTATGAATTGGAGCGCCGCAACCAGGCTGCCGAGCGGCGATGGCTCAAAACCAGCCCCTGGGAAACAGTCCGCTATGCCGTGACGGAAGCGGATAAAGGCAATGTCTTTGCGCACTTCAGCTTTGCCAAATTCAACCGGGCTTTTTCCTGGACGGAAACCATTGCCGTGCCCTGGAGTGATAAGGCCCTGAAAATCGAGTATAGTACTTTCCGCGATAAGCTCAGCCCGGGGCAGGAAGAGACCTGGCAGCTCAAAATCAGCGGCCCGGACAATGAAAAAGTAGCCGCCGAAATGGCCGCGGCCCTCTACGATGCCTCGCTGGACCAGTTCCGGGCCAACAGCTGGAACTTTAGCCCCTTCCCCTACAACTACCCCAGCCGTGCCTGGCAAGCTGCACATTTTGGCGCTACTTCGCTTTTCGGGCGCTATTACTACTACGATTTCGGCTTCGGCGAATCAGCGCCCACGCGGAGCTACCGGGCGCTAAATTGGTTTAATTTTTACTTCTACGACCAGGGCTACGCAGGCGGTAGGGGCAATGCGATGCTGCAAATGCGTAGCGCGCCAGCCGCAGCGATGGCTATTGATCCCGACGCCTATGGGGAATCGATGACGCTTGCCAGCCCGGATGTTCAGTTCGATTCGGCCAAGAAAGGCGGTGACCGCAAAATGGATGATGAATTGCCGCCGCCGCCTGCTGACGAAGAACCAGCGCCGCCTCCGGTGCGCACCAACCTCAAAGAGACCGTCTTTTTCTTCCCCGAGCTGCGCACCGATGAAGAAGGCAACGTGCTGATCCGCTTCACCATGAACGAGGCGCTGACCCGCTGGAAGTTCCTGGCTCTGGCGCATACTAAGGACTTGAAATTCGCCTTGAGCGAAAACCAGGTCGTCACCCAGAAAGAGCTGATGGTGATGCCCAACCCGCCCCGCTTCCTGCGCGAAGGCGACCAGATCGAATTCACCGCCAAGGTGAGCAACCTGACTGACCAGCCCCTGGCAGGCAGCGCTCAGCTCATGCTCTTCGATGCCATGAGCATGCAACCCATCGATGACCTGTTTGGCAATGTAGATAATGAACGCTCATTCGAAGCTGCTGCTGGCCAGTCGGCGCCCTTATCCTGGAAACTGACCATCCCGGCCGGTAAAGTCATGGCGGTCACCCACCGGGTAGTCGCCCGGGCCGGCGCCTTTTCCGATGGCGAAGAGAGCGCCCTGCCAGTGCTGACCAACCGCACCTTGGTGACGGAGGCGATGCCGATGCCGCTCAAAGGCGGCGAAACCCGAGAATTTGATTTTGCGGCTATGGGCAAGGCCAAGCGCTCCAAGACCTTGCAGCACCATAGCTTTACCCTGGAGATGACTTCCAACCCCGCCTGGTACGCGGTCAAGGCATTGCCGTACCTGATGGAGTACCCCTTCGATTGCAACGAGCAGATTTTTAGCCGCTACTACGCCAATACCTTAGCTGCTTCCGTCGCCAATTCCAGCCCGGCCATTAAACAGGTGTTCGAGCGCTGGAAAAGCCTCAGCCCGGATGCCTTGCTCAGCGAACTGGAGAAAAACCAGGAGTTGAAAGCGCTGCTGCTGGAAGAGACGCCTTGGGTGCGCCAGGCGCAGAGCGAAACCGAGCAACGCCACCGCATCGGATTGCTGTTCGACCTCAATCGCATGAGCTACGAGCAGGAGCGGGCCCTGTCTCAATTGGCCGAGCGGCAGTCTTCGTCAGGTGGCTTCTCCTGGTTCTCCGGTGGGCAAGACAACTGGTATATCACTCAATACATCTTCGAAGGCTTGGGGCGCCTCCGCGCGCTGGGGGCCGCCGAAGTTGCCAATGGCACTCGCGCCTGGGATATCGCCTCCAATGCCGCCGGCTTCACCAGCCGCAAGATGGCTGAACACTACGAAGAATTGCAGCGCAGCTGGGGCAAAGATCAGGAGGCGATGGGGCGTGATCACCTGAGCAGCATCGCTATCCATTTCCTCTATACCCGCAGCCTTTTCCCGGAATTCCAGTTAGAGGGCAAAGCTGCCGAGGCTCAGGAGTACTTCCTGGGCCAGGCCGAAAAATACTGGCTCCAAAAAAGCCTCTACGAGCAGGGGATGTTGGCGGTAGCTATGCAGCGTAACCAGCGGGCCAAAACGGCTGAGGCAATCGTCAAGTCCCTGCGCGAGCGGGCTTTGCAACACGATGAACTGGGCATGTACTGGCAGTATCGCAGTGGTTATTTTTGGTACGAAGCGCCCATCGAAACCCACGCCATGATGATCGAGGTCTTTGCTGAAGTCGCCAAAGACGACAAATCAGTCGAGCAGCTGAAGATTTGGCTGCTGAAGAACAAACAAACGACCCACTGGAAGACGACTAAAGCCACGGCAAATGCCGTCTATGCCCTGCTGCGCTACGGCGACAACTGGCTGGAGGGCACCCAACTGGCGGAGGCCAGCTTCCCGGGCCTGGATAAAAAGGCTTATGAGCCTCAATTGCTGGAAGCCCGCCAAGCGGCTGAAGCGGGTACGGGCTACTACAAAGCAAGCTGGGCCGGCGAGCAAGTCGACGCTGGTTTCCAGAAAGTCAAGGTTTCCAACCCGAATAAGGGCATCGCCTGGGGAGCAGCCTACTGGCAGTATTTCGAAGATTTGGACAAGGTGGAAATCTTCCAGGAAACCCCCTTGAACATGGCGCGGCAATTGTTCAAAGAAGCTATTGGTGATCGTGGCCCGGAACTGCGCCCTATCACTGCTGCTGATCCGCTCAACCCGGGTGATAAATTAATCGTGCGCATCGAGCTGCGCGTCGATCGCGATATGGAGTACGTGCACATGAAGGACCTGCGCGCTAGCGGGATGGAGCCCATCAATGTGCTGAGCAGCTACAAGTGGCAGGGCGGGCTGGGTTACTACGAAAGCACCCGTGACGCGGCTACGCACTTCTTCTTTAGCTATTTGCCGAAAGGCACCTACGTATTTGAGTACCCGTTGCGCGTCGTCCACCGGGGCGATTTCTCCAATGGCATCTCCAGCATCCAGTGCATGTACGCGCCGGAGTTTACGAGCCACTCGGAGGGTATTCGGGTGAAGGTGGAGTAGGGGATAGTTTTTTCAAGCATTGAAATGATGAAAAGAACAAACCTATTGCCAGCCCTTTTCCTCTTGTTCCTATCCAGTTTGGGAGCGCAAGAGGCCGATATCCCCACCTATGTCTATCGCCTCCAGGCCAGGGAGGCGGAAGAATTGTACCGTCGGGGAGAGGAGGCGCTTAGCGATGCCCTTTTCCGCAGCCCGATAGACACCTTCGCGGCTGTGCCGCCCGCTGGGCAGCGCTGGCCCCCGGGGCACTACCTCTGGGTGACCGCTCAGCAGGAGCATTTAGCCCTCCACTTGCACAGTGTTTATAGCCATCAAGTAATCAGCTTAAACGACGGCCGCAGTTTGCGGCTGCGGCTGGCTGATAAAGCGGGCCAAGCTGTTCCTGAAGCCCAACTCTTGCTGGACGGGCGCCGCATCCCCTATGATCGGGCTACGGAGGCTTATGTCCTCAAACGTTGGAATAAAGGCGGTTTCTTGCGTATTGAACTACCTGGAGATACGCTTTTTTATGCCCTGGAACGCGATTTTGAACGCAGCCTGTTGACGCGGCGCTGGCAGTACTTCCGTAAATCTCAAACCGGCTATGTTATCACGACGCCCATCCGCTTGGGCGAGCGCGGCTATCGGTTTTTTAAGCGCGGCTTCGGTTATGGAGATTGGGGCCGTAATCGCCGTCACAAGCCGCAAGCGTCATTAAAAGGCTACCTGGCGCTCAATAAACCCCGCTACCAACCTGGCGATACGCTCAAGCTGGCGGCTTATGTAGCCAAGGCCAATGGCAAGCCCTGGCGGAAGGAGCTCAACCTTTACCTATATGACCACCGGACCCGGCAGTCCCACCATCGTATCACCTTGCGGCCCGATACGCCGGGCGTGGTGGTTCAGCAATGGCTGTTAGCGGACTCATTGACATTGGATCGAGATTATCTGCTGGTGGTGGAGATGCCCGGGGAAAAGCAGGGCGGGCGCCTGCAGCAAGCCTTTCGTTATGAAGACTACCAACTGCGCGAGGCTACATATAGTTTGCAAGCTGCGGCTGACCGCTTTACGGGCACCGAGCCAATGATACTGTTAGCTGAGGGGCGAGACTACAACGGCTTGCAGCTGATGGATGCGGAAGTGAAAATCGTGCTCCTTTCGGGGCAGATAACAGATTGTTATGCTTCGCCCCTGCTCATCCCGGATACTTTGTGGGTTTATCAAACCGAATTGCAGCCGGATGGCCCAACTCAAATCGCCGTGCCAGATAGTGTGCTGCCCTATTGTACCGCTACGCTACAGGCGCATGCCTTTTTTGCCGACAGCAAGGGCGAGTTGCACGAGAAGCAGTTGTCTTTAGATTACAACCGCCGCCCGCTAGAGCTGCGCTTACGCCTGGAGCAGGACAGCCTGCTGGCCGAAGCGCTGAGCGAGGGGCAGCCGCTGGCCATGACTGCCCGGCTGTATACCAGTCTGCCCGGGCAGCTACAGGACGCCAAGGGGGTAGCAGTAAACCTGCCCTGGCGGCAAGCCATCAACCCTTATGTCGCAGAGTATCAGCTTGCTGCCGGCAAACAAACTGTTTCAGCGAGGCTGAGCAGCGGCGGCGCTTTTTCCGCTGCCGTACAGCTCGCCGCCCAGCTCCGGGGCGATACCTTGCGCCTGCAAATCCAAAACCCGCGCCGGCTGAAATTATACTGGCAGGTGCAAAACCGGCAAGGTGAATGGGCAGCCGGATATACTGCAGACTCCGCTTTTAGCGCGGTGATGCCAGGCGCCGGGGGCGAGGCCTACTTCGTCCAGTGCCACTATGTATGGGGCGGACTGTCGCAAATAGCCAAAGCAGAGGCCCTGCACTACAAGAAGCTTTTGAATATCGAGCTGGAACAGCCCGAAAAAGTTTATCCCGGACAAACGGAAACGATAAAAATCGTCGCTAAGGATTATCGCCAGCGCCCCGTGTCTGGGGTGCACCTCGCCGCCGGGGCGATCAATGCCCAATTTGAACAAACCCGCAGCTTCAAAGCTCCGGATATTGCCTACCGGCCGCCGCGGGCACCAATGATTTACAACCGCTTCCAGACAAATCCTTACACTTCCCGGGTGTTATCCTCCAGTGTGGATACAGCTTGGTATCGCCGCTTGGGATTGGGGGAAGAGCTGTTCTACCGCTTGCGCTTCCCGGAAAAAGGCAGTTGCTGGCAATATGACAGCCTCGCCGCCGATACGGCTTTGCGCGAACTGGCCCTCTTTGCGCCCTACGTCGTCAAGCAGGGCCGGGCGCAGCCGATTTATCTCATCTACTGCAACCGCGAGCTGGTTTATTACTACGGTACTGACGACAAGCCGCCTTATAGCTTTGCCGGGCGAGCTGGTTATAACCGCATTACTTTCCGCACCCGGGAGCGGGAGTACCAAATCGATTCGGTGTTGCTCAAGCCGGGCTGGAAGCTCGAATTTTCTATCGATGAAGACTTTTTCGTACAAAGCGATCAGCGCAACAATATCTCCGTCAGAGCGATGCCGCCAGACCTGACCGAAGGGGAAAAGAAGCTGTTGGAACAATATATCTTCGTCTTGCGCAACCCCCAGGGCGGGCACTACAACTACCTGTGGGATGAGCAGGGGCGCATCAGCCGCTTCCGTGGGGTAGGGCGGTTTTTGAAATTAGGCCCCTTCCGCCCCAACAGCCTGCTGCACTACCAGATACAAGGCGGTTTCTATACTTCCTTTCAGTATGAGCCGGGCTTTAGCTACCAGCTTTTCCCCCAGCGGGAGCGCCTGTATGAGCTCCGTTTGTTTACCGATAAGCAGAAAGTCGAATTGCCGAAAACCCTGCCGCTGCAAGAGCCGGGCCAATTACCGCTATTGGCCCGCGACATCGAGCGGAGGGTACAGGAAAAAACGAAACTGAAAATCGAGTATGGCCATGACCAGGCCCAGCGCGGTTTGGGGCGTTATCGCTTCCTCTATGCCAGGGAAGGAGACAGCATGGCGCTATCCCTCATTGTTTTGGAAAAAAATGATACGCTGCGCACGCTTTACCACTCTAGTACCCGTACTTTCAGCAAGCTACAACCGGGAGCATACCGCTTAGTGCTCTTTGCCCGCAATGGCACTTCCCATCAACGCGACATCCATATTAGCACCGATGCCCTCCGCTTTGAAGACCTTTCCGCGGCGGCCTTTGAGCTGGATACTGCCATTTGGCATATCTTGGGTTGGACTGCTGAACTGCCTGCCGCTTCATCGCCTGGCCCTTATCAGCACAAGGGGCGCCTCATCAGCGGCCGGATATTGGATCAGGAGACGGGAGAGCCGCTGATTGGTGCTAACATCCACTTGTCAGGTACGCTCTATGGCACGACCACAAATCTCGATGGCTATTATGAGTTGTGGGTGCCAAATGGGCCCTACGAGTTATCTATTAGCTATGTGGGCTATGCCTCGCAGAAAGTGAGCGGTTATGGGGCTTATGGCAGTGGCGACATCCTGCTTTCCTCTAGCGGCTTCATGCTAGAAGAGGTCATGGTATTGGGGTATGATGAAATCCGTAACTTGCCGACCCGCAATATCAACGCCATAGCCGCGGTAACGGCGGGTTCTAGCTTGGGCCTGGACGACGCCATCACTATCCGGGGCAGCCGGGAGTTGAGCACACATTACTATACAGACGGCATCAGGGTGAGCAGCGATACCATGTATAGAGATGATTTTGGGGCTGAAACCGGCGGCGGGCGCGTCCGCACCTTGTTTCGAGACGATGCCTGGTGGCAGCCGCATCTGCTCACTGGCCGGCAGGGCGAGGCTTACTTCCGCGTTACCTATCCGGACAACATCACCGCCTGGCAAATTTTTGCCGTGGGGCAAGATCAGCGTTTGCGCGGTGGGGTGGGGCTGGGGAAGGTGAGGGCCTATCAGCCCCTGGCAGCGCAGTTGGCCCTGCCCCGATTCCTTATTGCCGACGATCAGGCGGAAGTTGTCGGCAAAGCCGCCAATTATACGGGTGACACGCTGCTCCTACGGACTTATTTTGAGCAGGGTGGGCGGCGGGTGCAGGAAAATACCCTCGCCCTCGCCGCAGGGCATAGCGAGAAGCTGCTGCTGGAAGCTCCGGCGGATGCTGATTCTCTGCACCTGGTTTACGCCCTGGAGATGGATGGATTCACCGATGGCGAGCGGCGCAGTATCCCCATTTTCCCGCGCGGCACGCGGGAAACCGTCGGGCAGTTCCTCCTCCTGGAGGGTGACACTACCCTGGAGCTGCAGTTTGACCCGCGCTATGGCGAAGTCGTATTTTATGCCCAGGACAATCTCCTGGCCAGCCTGTTGGAAGAGGCTGACAAACTTGCTGGCTACCCTTATGGCTGCAACGAGCAGTTGGCTAGCAGGCTCATCGCTTTATTGTTACAAAAAAGCATCCGCTTCGAGCTCGGAGAGCCTTTCCAGGGCGAAGAAGATATCAAAACGATACTGGCGCAATTGCACCAAGGCCAGCATCCGGCGGGCTACTGGGGCTGGTGGCCGCAGGGGGCGTATAGCAATTGGATCACCCTGCACGTGCTGCGGGCATTGCAGCAGGCTCAACAGTCCGGCTACCCCTCTACTGCTCTGGAGAAAGGATTGCGTTTCTTGACTAGCCAGCTCCAAGGTATGGCGGGGGCAGATTTGCTGGAGGCGCTGCTGTTGTGTTCAGAATCGGGTCAGCAACTCGATTACGAACGCTTTGCCGAGCGCTTGGACACCTTGCCGTTGCCGCTATTGCACCGCTTGCAACTCATCCGCTTGCGGCAGGAAAACGGGCTGCCATACACGCTGGATAGCCTCTACCACTACCGCCAGCAGAGCTTGCTGGGCGGCCATTTCTGGGGGCAGCCAGCGCCCCATCTACGCTATAATACTACCCAGCCGAGCCTGGAGGCTTACCGCATCCTGCGCCGGGAAGGGGATTCGGACGGTATGCGCGCCATCCGGCAGTATTTCCTGGAAACCCGTGAGGCCAGCGGTATTTGTGCTTGGCGCAATACCTATGAGACAGCTACTGTACTGGCAGCATTGTTGCCCGCTATCCTGGAGGGGGAGCAGGGGCGGCAGGCGCTGTCCAGCCGACTTTACCTGAGTGGGGTAGGGGAGGAAGGCGTCGGGGTATTCCCATACCGTGCTAGCTTTCCGCCAGAGCAGCCGCTGCGGCTGTCAAAAAGCGGGGCGGGGCCGCTTTTCGCCACGGTCTATCAGCAATTTCAGAACCGATCGCCGGAACCGAAAACGGATGTATTCCGCCTCCACACCTATCTGGAGCAGGACGGCCGACGGGTAGAGCGCCTGCGCCAAGGCGAGAAAGCGCTGCTTATCGCCGAGCTGGAAGTTGATGCCCATGCCGATTACGTCGCCGTTGAAATCCCCATTCCGGCAGGCTGTAGCTATTTCGCCAAGCCCAGCATCCGCAATAGCTACGAAGCACATCGCGAGTATTTCCGCCAGCATGTGGCCGTATTTTGTGAGGCGCTCCCACCTGGCAAGCATGTATTTCGCATCGAATTAGAGCCGCGGTTTACCGGCCGCTATACCCTCAACCCCGCTCGGGCAGAGCTGATGTACTTCCCCGTCTTCTACGGCCGCAATGCGTTAAAGGTGGTAGCAGTGGAGTAGAGCGGGGAGGGCTCAGGCTTTTGTGTGGGTAAGGGTTAGATGGTGTGCGAATGAGGGCGAAGTGCAACATGGCTTAAATCCCACAAATTCCCTACCTTTGCCAACTGTTTAACAAAACAAGCGAAAAACTCTTGATGAGCAAGAAACTATCTATCGTCATACCCGCCTATAATGAGGAAGCGACTATCCACCTGATTTTGGACAAAGTCAAAGCCGTGCAACTGGCCGGCGGGCTGAGTAAGGAAGTCATCCTGGTCAACGATTGCTCGCGTGATGATACGGAAGGAGCTATCCAGCGCTACATGGCTCTAAACCCGGAGCTCGACATCCAGTATCACCGCCATGCGGTCAATCAGGGCAAAGGGGCGGCCTTGCATACGGGCATCCGTCAGGCCTCGGGCGATTATCTCATCATCCAGGATGCCGATTTGGAATATGACCCGCAGGAGTACAACATCTTGCTGCGGCCAATATTGGATGGAGTAGCTGACGTGGTTTACGGTTCGCGCTTCATGGGAGGGCGGCCGCATCGCATCCTCTTCTTCTGGCACTCTATCGGCAACAAATTCCTCACCTTCCTGTCCAATGCTTTCACCAACCTGAATTTGACGGATATGGAAACTTGCTACAAGCTGTTCCGCACCGAAATTATCCAAGGGCTGAGGTTGGAGGAGAACCGCTTCGGCTTTGAGCCGGAGGTGACGGCCAAAGTTGCGCGCATCCCCAATATCCGGATTTACGAGGTGGGGATATCCTATTACGGGCGCACCTATGCCGAAGGCAAAAAAATAAACTGGAAAGATGGCTTCCGCGCCATTTACTGCATCTTGAAATACAACCTCTTCCGCTGATGACGCGCACCAACTACTCCCTATGGGCCTGGTGGGCCTGTGCCATATTCATGCTTGCCGTCAATACGCTGTATTATCCCAAGTGGAAAATCCCTCAGACGGAGGCCACCATTAGTTGGGATGTATCGGGCTATTACCTATACCTCCCGGCGCTTTTTATCTACAAGGATATCAAGCAGGTGGCATTTCTGGAGGAGGTGCATCAAAAGTACCAGCCGGCTTCCAGCCCCTATCAAGCTTTTCAGCATGAGAGCGGCAGCCGGGTCATGAAATATTCGGCTGGCCTGGCTGTACAGTACCTGCCTTTTTTCCTCTTGGCCCACAGCCTGGCTGCCCCGCTGGGCTATCCTGCCGATGGGTTTTCACTGCCATATCAACTGGCTATCAGCCTGGGGAGTTTGTTGGTGGCCATCCTGGGGCTGTGGTTCCTGCGGCGCATTTTGTTGAATTATTTCCACGACAAGCCTGTGGCGGCCGTGCTTTTGCTGCTTGTCTTCGCCACCAACTATTTGGACTACACGGCCATCAATGGGGCGATGACCCACAACTATCTCTTTACGCTGTACGCCCTGTTGGCCTGGCTGAGCATGAGGTTTTATCAAGCCCCCTCTGCCGGGAAAAGCCTGGGCATCGGCTTGCTCCTCGGCCTGATGGCGCTGACCAGGCCCACTGAAGCGATTGCCGTAATAATCCCTCTTTTTTGGGGGGTGCCACATTGGCCAGCCCTTAGGGAGCGGCTGTCCTTCCTGGCACAAAAATGGCGTTTGCTGGCTCTTGCTGCCCTGGCATGCCTGGCAGTAGGGAGCTTACAGCTTATTTACTGGAAATATGTTGCCGGGAGCTGGGTGGTTTATAGCTATCAAGATCAGGGCTTTAGCTGGCTGAGCCCACACATCAAAAATGGCTTGTTCAGCTATCGCGCCGGCTGGCTGGTTTATACGCCGACTATGCTATTTGCCCTGCTCGGGTTTATCCCTTTATTCCGTCTGCACCGGCTACTATTCTGGCCAATATTGGGCTTCAGCCTTTTGTTCATGTACATCGCTTTTGCCTGGGATATCTGGTGGTATGGCGGCAGCCTGGGGCAGCGAGCTATGGTGCAGGCTTATGCCATCCTTGCTTTCCCTCTGGCGAGCTTTACCGAGTGGGCCTTCAGCCAGAAAGCCCGGACATATATATTTGGCGGCTTTTGCCTGTTGTTTGCTTACTACAATCTGTGGTGGACCCACCAGGCCCACCGCGGCGGTTTATTTGCCAGCGAGCAGATGAACAAGGGCTATTTCTGGCGGGTGTTGTTCCGCAATGAGGTGCCTGAAGAGGCGCTCAAGCTGTTAGATACGCGTCACATCTACGAAGGTGAGCGCCAGGCGGTGCGCTTGATTTATCAAAACGATTTCGAGTCAGATACTACCCAGTACGATTGCCCTTTGGCGGTCATCGAAGGGCAGCGTTCGCTCTGCCTTACCGCGGAGCAACAACATTCCCCAGCCTTCGCTTTCCCTCTGGAGCGGGGAGAAGATCAATGGCTGCGGGCAGCAGCTACTTTCCGCTGTGGAGAAAAAGAATGGGATACTTGGCGCATGGCTCAGTTTATCGTGCGCTTTAAGCATAATGGCCAGACGGTCCGGGAAAATGTGGTGCGTGTCTTTCGCTTCCTCCAGCATGAGGACACTCGGGAGATTTATATCGACTGTAAATTTCCCCGCCAGCCCTTCGACCAGGCCGAGGTCTTGTTCTGGAACGCCGACAGCAACAAACCCTTAGCGATCGATCTGCTGCGGGTAGAGGTTTATCAGGAGGAGTGAGGCTGGCGGG
>CAYSPJ010000124.1:0-8749 GCA_964432875.1 uncultured Phaeodactylibacter sp.
CGCATCATCATCCGGGTTGCGGAAATCGCCGACCGCATGGAGGCGCCCATCAGGTAGGCGGAGGATGGCTTTAATGACGGCCATACGCCCCACCTCATTGAAGCGGTGGCCCATGGCTTGCAGCGCCTGCCGGGTACTATCGGGGAAAACGCCGCGCTCCACGAGGATTTCATCGGGCAGCCACTGGTGGTGGAAGCGGCCGGCATTGACTGCCTCATCCAGGCCCATACCAAACTCGGCCACATTGAGGAAAACCTGGAATACCGCCGTGATGATGGTGGAGCCGCCCGGTGCGCCTAGCACCATAAACAAGGCCCCATCCTGTTCCACGATGGTGGGCGTCATCGAACTGAGCATGCGTTTTTGGGGGCGGATGCTATTGGCCTCGGCACCTACCAGGCCAAACTGGTTGGGTACGCCGGGCTTAGCGCTGAAGTCATCCATTTCATTATTGAGAAAGAAGCCAGCGCCATCCACCCACACTTTACAGCCGTAGTTGGAGTTGAGGGTCGTCGTGACGGAAACGGCGTTGCCCTCCGCATCGACGATGGAAGTGTGAGTAGTCTCAAAGCTCTCCTTCGACAAGCGAAAAGCACCCGCCAGGACGGAATCACTAACCGTGGCACGCTGTGGGTTGAAGTTGGCCATGCGCTGCGACAAGTAGACCGCTGAGAGCAGCGAATCGCGGGGGACGTCGTAGAAGTCGCTATCCCCCACGTGGGCAGCGCGGTCGGCATAAGCGCGGCGGCTGGCTTCGGCCATGAGGTGGACCGCGCGGCTGGAGTGGAAACCGAAGCTGCCCAGCGGGTATGGCTCCACCATTTGCAGCATCTGTGCCAGGGCAATCCCCCCGCTGGAGGAGGGCGGCATAGAGATGATGTTATACCCCTTGTAGGAAGCCGTTATCGGCTCGCGCCAAGCTGGCTCATAAGCGGCCAGGTCTTCCAGCGTGATGATGCCGTTGCCGCGGCGGCATTCGGCGGCGATGGACTCGGCTACCGGCCCGCGATAAAAGCCGTCCTTGCCTTGCTTTTTAATCTGCTTCAGGGTTTTGGCCAATTCTTTTTGCACCAGTACGTGCCCAGTCAGAAAGGTATCGCGGAGAAAAGGGTTGGGCGCTTGATTGTGCTTGCGGAAGGCCTCCTGGAAAGCATTGAGCCGGCCCGCTTCGGCTTCAGAAATCGGGAAGCCCCGCTCCGCCAACTCGATAGCAGGCTGGATCAGGCGGCCCCAGTCCTGGATGCGGCCATAACGGGCGTGGGCTTCTACCAGCCCGGCCGGCGTACCTGGCACACCGGCGGCCAAATGCCCTTCCACACTCAAGCCCTCAATGACGTTGCCATCGCCGTCGAGGTACATATCGCGGCTGGCGGCCAGGGGGGCTTTTTCCCGGTAGTCCAGCGCTGCTGCCTGCCCATCAGCCATGCGGATGAGCATGAAGCCGCCGCCGCCGAGGTTGCCCGCCCGCGGATAAACCACTGCCAGGGCGAACTGCACCGCTACGGCAGCATCGATGGCGTTGCCACCCGCCCGCAAAACTTCCAGGCCGATCTGGCTAGCCAGAGGGTGAGGTGAAACCACGGCTGCTTTTTCTGCTATTAAATTTTTATTAGCCTGGTAAGAAATTGGCTTATAGGCGTTTATACACGAATTCAATAAAAAAGCTGCAAAAAAGATAGGGAGCGCTACCCGGAAAATCATTTTTGGCATAGTTGTTGGATTATACATAGCAACTGGATTACAAATCATGACTACATCAAAAGAAAAATAACCAATTTCGAAAAGGGTTTCTCATTCATACAGCCCCGACCCGTTAAAGGTAAAGTGTGGTGGATAAAGTTACACTACATCAGGGGCTGTTTTTTTGACTGTTCACTCCGTGTTACATAAAGTTTGTGTTTGTAGCAGTGGGCCGAAGGGCCACTGGTTTACTGGCTTTTAGTGTGCTGCCGGCCTCCCGGCAGCACTTTTTTTTGCTTGCCATCTGCGGTTTACCTAGTACCCTAGGCCATCGTGATGCCCATTAAGCGGCGAGCCGCGAGTTCTCGGCCCTGTTTTCAATATTCAAGGTATTGCCCATCAAGGAGAAACATGTCTCCCCCCTCCTAAGCAGCGCCTTAGCTCGAAGCCATCTAAATCCGGCAGATTATTTACCTTTGCGGTGGTAAAACAGCTGGGCTCGTACTACCTGGCTTATATGGCTTGGCAGCCTGGCATGGCAGCTTTGTAGCCTGGGCACGAGAAACTATCCCCGGCAACCAACGTTAGAAAAGGAAAGCTAGACTTAAATCATCATGGCAGATAAAATCGTAGAGCTCAAAGTTGAAGGCATGACCTGCAACAACTGTGCCGCCAGCCTAAACCGCTTCCTGGAGCGCAAAGGTTTGGAGGATGTGTACGTCAACTTCCAAACCCACGAAGTGCGCTACCGGCAAACCAATAGCGATCTCAGCCTGGAGGATATCAAGAAAGGCATCCACAAGCTGGGCTTCAGCGTAGTAGAGGAAGATGAGGCGCCCAAGCGCCAGTGGTGGACGCTGGAGCACAAACTGCTCGTCAGCGCTATTTTTACCCTGCCGCTGCTGCTGCACCACCTGCTGATGATGGCAGGGCTGCACATCCATATTTTCGACAACTACTGGGTGCAGTTCGCTATCTGCCTGCCGCCTTATGCCATCGGTTTTTGGCACTTTGGCCGCAGTGCCCTCAGCTCCCTCAAAGGTGGCGTGCCCAATATGGACGTCTTGATTTTCATCGGCAGTACGGCTGCCTTTGTTTATAGCCTCATCGGCACCCTGCTTTGGGAGCCCAACTACATTTTCTACGAAACCAGCGCCACCATCATCACCCTGGTGCTATTGGGCAACTGGATGGAAAAACGCGCTGTAGAACAGACCACAACCGCCATCGGCGAACTGGCCCGGCTACAAGTGGAGACCGCCCGCAAGGTCATGCCTTCCGGCGCAGTAGTCACCCTGCCGCGTGAGGAGGTCAAAGTAGGAGATATCCTGCAAGTCAACGAAGGCGATAAAATCCCCTTGGATGGCGTGGTGCTCGAAGGGGAAGCCAGCATCGACGAATCGATGCTCACTGGCGAGAGCCTGCCAGTGGAAAAGAGCCCCGGCAGCAACCTCATCGGCGCTTCTCTCCTGGTTTCCGGCAACCTGCGCATGAAAGTAGCCGCCGCCGGCCGTGATACCGTGCTGAGCCGGATGATCGATTTGGTTAAACGGGCGCAGGAGGACAAGCCGCCCATCCAGCGGCTGGCGGATAAAATCAGCGCTATCTTTGTGCCTGCCGTAGTGCTCATCGCCCTGCTTACCGTCTTGCTTGGTCATTTTGCTTTTGGGCTGCCCTTCAACAAAGCGCTGATGAACGCCATCGCCGTGCTGGTCATCTCCTGCCCTTGCGCCATGGGGCTAGCCACGCCTACTGCGGTAATGGTGGGGGTAGGCCGCCTGGCCAAAAACGGCATCCTGGTGAAAGGGGGCCAAACTCTGGAGATTTTCTCCCGCATCAAAACTGCTGTCTTCGACAAAACCGGCACTTTGACTACAGGCCAGTTTAGCATTAAAAACATCGAATATCACCAGGGGCAGGAAGCCCGGGTGAATGCCTTGATCTACCGCTTGGAGCAACACTCCTCCCACCCTATCGCCCAATCCTTAGCCAAAGCGATAGAAGGGCAACTCAACGGGGTAGAACTCTCGTTGACCGAGGTGGAAGAGCGCAGAGGCATGGGGGTTTTTGCTCAGGATAGCCAGGGCAACCGCTTTGCCATTGGTTCGCAGCGCATCCTGGAGCGGGCGGTACCGGAAAATGGCAACCATATTTTCCTGACGGAAAACGACAGCCTGCTGGCTACCATCGAGATAACCGACGAACTGAAGCCCGAGGCAGCGGAGGCCATCCGCCAGCTCAAGGCCAGAGGTATCCGCCCGGTAGTGCTCAGCGGCGACCGCCGCGCCAAGACGGAAGAGATTGCCGCCGCGCTCGGCATCGAGACGGTTTATTCCGAACAATTGCCGGAACAAAAGCTGGCCGTCGTGGAGCGCCTGAGCCGAGAGGCCCCCACCGCCATGATCGGCGACGGCATCAATGACGCCCCAGCCCTGGCCAAAGCTACCGTGGGCGTCTCGCTCAGCAATGCCTCGCAAGCCGCCATCCAATCGGCCCAGATCGTGCTGCTCAACGGCAAGCTCGACTATCTCAACCGGGCGCTGTCTATCAGTGGGCATACCGTAATCACCATCCGGCAGAATCTCTTCTGGGCTTTCGCCTACAATATCATCGCCATCCCCATCGCCGCGATGGGCTTCCTCAACCCCATGTGGGGTGCCTTATTCATGGCTTTTTCCGACGTGGTTGTCATCGGCAATTCGATTCGCCTGAAGTATAAGAAGATTCGTTGAGGAGGTTAGTTCTTTATGATGCTGCTTGCGGCGGAGCGTTTGCCACCAGAGTTCATAAACTGCTGAAATTGATTGGTCAAAAGCGGCGATTTGCCGACAATTGCTTATTTTTGCCCCGCCTGCAAAATATTGGACTGAAACCAACCAGGCAGCCCTTGTATACAACCTAATGCACAAAAACAGCTAGTGTGGAAATTACCCATCACAAAAAAACCGCCTTGCTCTTTGGGGCCACCGGGCTGGTTGGCAGCCATTGCCTGGCGCAACTGCTGGAACACCCTGCTTATCATAAAGTCATCACCTTCACCCGCAAGCCGCTAGAGGCAGAACACCCCCGGCTGGAGCAACATGTCATTGATTTTAAGCGCCTGGAAGAGTATGCCGATTTGATCCGGGGTAATGATTTGTTTTCCTGCCTGGGCACTACCATGGCTAAGGCCGGTAGCAAGCAAGCTTTTTACGAGGTGGACTATACCTATGCACAGGTGTCTGCCCGTATCGCCTGCGAAAATGGGGTGGGCCAGCTCTTGCTGGTTTCTTCAGTGGGCGCCGACCGCAATGCGCTTTTCTTTTATTCCAGGGTCAAAGGCGCGCTGGAAGATGCCGTCAAGCAACTGCCTTTTTGGGCGGTCCATATTTTCCAGCCTTCCATCCTCCTGGGCCAACGTGGGGAAATGCGCCCGGCAGAACAACTGGCAGCTGGATTATCCAGCCGCCTCGATCGCTTAACCGGAGGTGCCTTGTTTGGCAAGTACCGCCCGGTGGAGGGCGAAATGGTGGCCCGCGCGATGCTGGCTGCTGCTCAGCAACTGAAGCCTGGCCTCAGCGTTTATTCATCAGATGAAATACACCGGGTTGCTGAAGGGGTTAAGTTTAAGGTTGAAGGGTAAAGGGTAAAGGTTAAAGGGGGGGGGGATTAAAAACGAAACAATTTATCATAATTATGGAATCGAAAATAGCGAAAAAATCAAGGATCGAATTGCAGGTAGGCTTGGGGGAAGACGGCATACCCGTAAAAATCACCTGGGATGCGCCCGGCAATCCCAATGGCCCTGGCCAGCAGGAATGCAAGGCCATGTTGCTGTCCGTTTTTGATAAAGAGACGATGGATACACTCAAAATCGACCTCTGGACCAAAGACTTCCAGGTGGCAGAAATGGACCGCTTCATTTTTCAAACCTTGCGCTCCATCGCCGACACCTACCAAAAGGCCACCAACAATACTGCCTTAGCTAATGATATGCAACGCTTTGCCCAATATTTTGGCGAGCAGTCGGAAATCATCCCCAAATAGCGCCAAATATTTTTTGGCTTCTGTTGGGAATACTCGCAAAAAGGCTTACCTTTGCCCCCGGTGAGCGCACACGACCAGCTCCCTCTGAACCCCCCCAGGCCGGAAACGGAGCAAGGGTAGGCAGGTTGAGCGGTGCGATGTGTCGCTCACCTCATTTTTTTACCTCCACACTTACCGTTGAAAAAATTTACTATGAAGTTTTTCATCGATACCGCCAGCCTCAAGCAAATCCAGGAAGCACACGAATTGGGCATCTTGGACGGCGTCACGACCAACCCCTCTCTGATGGCCAAAGAAGGTATCAGTGGGGAGGAGAATATCCTGAAGCACTACAAAACCATCTGCGAGATTGTGGAAGGGGACGTTAGCGCAGAAGTGATCGCCACCGATTTTGAAGGCATGGTTGAAGAAGGCCAACGCTTGGCGGACATCGCTCCGAATATCGTCGTCAAAGTCCCCATGATTAAGGAGGGAGTCAAAGCGCTGAGTTATTTCCGCGACCGGGGTATCCGCACCAATTGCACTCTGGTCTTCTCGGCGGCGCAGGCCATCCTGGCGGCCAAAGCAGGTGCCACGTACCTCTCCCCCTTTGTCGGGCGCATTGACGACATCAACTGGAACGGTATGGAGCTCATCCGGCAAATCGCTGAAATCTATGCGATACAAGGCTATGAGACGGAAATCCTGGCCGCTTCCATCCGCAGCTCCCGCCACATCGTAGAAGCCGCTTTGGCTGGTGCTGATGTAGTGACCTGCCCGCTGGATTCTATCCTCGGCATGCTTAACCACCCGCTTACGGATATCGGCCTGGAAAAGTTCCTGGCTGACCACCGCAAAGCGAATCAACTCGTGACTCAATAGAGGCTATCAATACATACCAAATTTCGAAAAGGAACGGGCATTGAGCCGGTTCCTTTTTTTGTGTCCTCATCTCATCAAAAAGGGCCGCCAGATTGGCGGCCCTTTTTGATGAGTTTTCCAGAAATCCCTCCTTGGGGGCCTTTCACATCAATACCGGTTGATCATTGCCATGCGCTGGAATTTATCCAGGGAGCCGTTGTCCACCAAGACGACGCGGGCTTTCATCTGCAGGGCGATTTCAATGATTTCGTCCACGATATCGTCACAAATGCCGGGCGCCGAGTGAAGGTCGGTCAGCTCGATGTTTTCATGATCGTGGATGATGGCGGGTTGGAAGAAGCCCTTCTCGACGTAGAGGGCATCGCAGCGGCCTTGATTGACCATGCGCCACATTTCAGGCAGTCCGGAAGTGAACTTCTGTTCTGACACCGCCTTCTCCAGTTCGGCAATGGCTTCCTGGCGGCGCTGGTGCAGGGCTTCCGAGACGATAGGCCAGGCCGCCGCGGCCACTTCGTGATCTTTAACCGTATCCCCATTGCGGTGGATGGCGCCAACAACCAGCTTATGCTGGTCGGCGATGGCACGATGGTCCGCCACATTGGCTTCTACGCCCATTAGCACCAGTTCAGCCGGGTTTTCTTTGTAAAGCTCCAGAAAGCCCTTGTCCACCCGGTTAAAGAATTCGCGCAGCTTGCTGTCTTCTTTGGCCCCCATGCTGCGCTCCAGCCGGTCGGTAGTATAGATGTCGTTTTCAGCGGGGAATTGCTTGTTCAAGATTTCGTGGGCCTTGTCGGAGTGCCCCTCGAAGATGCGCGCCTTTTGCTTGCTGATGGCCAGCACGTAGTAAGTCTCCGAGGCGTGGATGTTGCGGATGAGGTTGCGGGTAGCAAAGGTCTCGTGGATGATGACCTCTTCGTTGAGGGCAAAGGGCATGCGGTCAAACAGCGCCAATTCTTTATTGACGAAGAGGATCAGCCCTTCTTTGTTGTGGCTATGGTCGATGCTCTCGGCCAGCTTTTTCATTTTTTCAATGAGACCGCCAATTTCACGTTTGCTAAATTCAGCCAGCAGCCGCTCTTCGGCCTGGGTAAGGAGGTTTTTGAGGGCGATGGGGTCGCGCTTGCTATCCGGCGCAGTGCGGTGGGTTTCCAGGGTAATGGTCACACAGGGATATTCCCTGGCATTTTTGACCTGGTCGAAAATCGTTTTGCTCATATCTTGATGGTTTGAAGTTTCGAATTGATCAACCCCCTAATATAAGCATAAAAAACAGCAATTCCAAAAAAACAAAGCAGTTTTAGCCCTCGATTTGTTCTGATAGCTTTTCCAAGACCAGGCGGATGAGGGTATCTATCTGCTCTTTGGGGTTGGTGCTGAAACGCTGGCTGGCGCGGTTGGCCAGGATGACGTTGGTGGACAGGGCGCGGTGGCCAAGCAGTCGGCTCAACCCATAAATAGCGGAGGTCTCCATTTCGAAATTGGCGATACGCCAGGGGCCGAAATGAAAGCGAGCCAGTTGCTGAAAAAAATCTGCCGGGTACTTTGCTTTCAGCCGCAGTTCTCGCCCTTGCGGGGCATAGAAGCCCGGGCTGGTCATGGTGATACAGGCCTCCTGCATGTTGCCGCCTAATAGCTGGAGCAGAGCCGGGCTGCCTTCAGAAGCGTAGAACGGGAGCGGCCCGACGAATCCGAGGAACTCGTGAAGGGCGTCGGTCAGCTCGGCCTCGCCCAGGTTGAGCGGATAGTCCGCATAGAAATTCAGCAGGTTGTCTAGGCCAATCCCATAAGCAGAAGCGACGAAAGCCCCCACCGGGATATCTTTGTGCAAAGCCCCTGAAGTACCGATACGGATGAAATCCAAGCGCTGATGGGTTTCTTTTATCGTACGGCTGGCAAAATCGATATTGGCCAGGGCATCCAGCTCGTTGAGCAGGATATCGATGTTTTCCGTGCCGATGCCCGAGGAAATCACAGTGAGGCGCTTGCTGCCGATGCGGCCGGTATGGGCAACAAATTCCCGCTTCTGCTTTTGGACTTCTATCTCGTCGAAGTACTTCGACACCATGCCCACCCGGTCCGGATCACCAACCGTGATGATGGTATGGGCAATCTCTTCGGGGCGAAGGTTGAGGTGGTAGATGCTACCGTCAGCGTTGAGGACGAGTTCGGATTCAGGGATTAC
>CAYSPJ010000124.1:8849-14707 GCA_964432875.1 uncultured Phaeodactylibacter sp.
CTCAAGCATCGGCAGGAGACGCGGGGCGTCGGCGGCATCTTCTTCGACCGCCTGGATGAATCCGAGGGTTTTACCAAAGCACAGCGCTTCGCCTTCGTACAAGCCGTAGGCGAGGCTTTCGCGCCGATCTACGTGCAGCTGCTGAACCGGCACAAAGCCGAGGCGTTCGGCGAACGGCAGCTCCAGTGGCAGGGCCTGCGCCGCGGCCGCTACGTGGAATTCAACCTGGTGTGGGATAAGGGCACTAAGTTTGGACTGGATACCGAAGGGCGCACCGAATCGATCCTCATGAGCCTGCCTCCGCTGGCCAACTGGGTTTACGACCACCAACCGGAACCTGGCTCAGCTGAAGCAGAGACTTTGGCTTGGCTGAAAAAAGGCGTGGATTGGCTCAATTGCACAAAATCGTGATTTCCTCCGTATCCAGCTCATTACTCCAGTTGTTGGCGCGGTCGCGTATTTGGATGGTGTAGTAGAACTGATCGGTGGGGAAATTGGCATTGGGTTGGCAAGCCGTTGCGCCATCGGGATAGGTGCAGCAGATATTGAATGGCTTATTGGGTATTTTGAGCGAAATCTCTCCCGATATGCCATTGCCGGTGCCTTGTGCGGGGATGACGGGGAGCTTGTAGACGTTCACAAAACCATCGCGGCTGTCGGTGAGGAACACGTCCAGTGAATCGCCCTGGCTGCCGATGTCGCCATCGCCATCAGTGAAAGCAAAAGTGATAATCAGGGTGTCAGAGGAGGCGCTGGTGCTGCCCTGCGGAATGGCCTGTTTGTTGGTAGTGCGCCCGGATTCCGGGATGGAGATAACCGGTTCGGCAGGATAATCCGGCGGCTGTACGCAGTTGTACAAACCCAACGCCAACAAAAGGGATAAACCTGGCAAATTGACCGTCTTCATTTTCATCGGTAGCAAACCATTTATGTATTCTTGTGGCTAACCCAACTCAGGTTTTGTAGATAGCTAAATAACCACTTTTATAAAACTACTTATACCTTCGTAATGTTGCATCCTGGCAAGCAGCCATGGGGCTAAAATACGAGCAGAACGTGGATATCCAAACACATCGGCAAAAACTGGCAGCACACTTAGGCACTGCCGCTACAGGCAATTTCGAAGCCCTGGCGCTGGAAGTATTCCGCTACCAGGCGCGATACAACCCTCTATACGCCGAATACCTCCGCCTGCTTGCGATTGACCTCCAAAAAATAGATCGGCTGGAGCGCATCCCTTTCCTGCCCATCCAGTTTTTCAAAACCCATGCCATCCAGACGGGCGAGTGGGTTCCAGCGCTCTCCTTCAGCAGCAGCGGGACCAGCGGCATGGAGACCAGCCGCCACCTACTGCGCGACCCCGACTTTTACCGTGCTAACGCCCGCCGTGGCTTTGAGGCTTTTTATGGCTTGGTGGAGCAATATTGCATCTTGGCTTTGCTACCGGCCTATCTGGAGCGCCAGGGCTCTTCCCTGGTCTTTATGGCCGATGATTTTATCCGACAATCCGCCCACCCCAAAAGCGGATTTTTCCTGCACGACCTGCCCCGGTTGGCGGAAACCCTGGCGGCATGCCAGCGAAATCATACCCCGACCCTCTTGCTGGGCGTCAGCTTCGCCCTTTGGGAACTGGCCGAGCGCTACCCCATGGATTTGAGCAATATCATTATCATGGAAACCGGTGGCATGAAAGGCCGCCGCCGCGAACTGACCCGCGAGGAGCTGCACGCTATTCTGCAAGAGGCTTTCCAAACCCATGCTATCCACTCCGAGTACGGCATGACGGAGCTGCTCTCGCAGGCTTATTCTCAGGGCAAGGGCTTATTCCGCCCCTCCCCTACCCTGCGCGCCCTGGCCCGCGACATCACCGACCCCTTCGGCTTTGCTGCCCCTGCCAAAACCGGCGCCCTCAACCTCATCGACCTGGCTAACCTCGACACCATCAGCTTCATCGCCACCGACGACCTGGGGCGGGTGTATGAAGACGGCAGCTTCGAAGTGCTCGGCCGGCTGGATGCCAGCGATGCGCGGGGATGCAACCTGCTGGTCGTGGGAGGGTAGGATGCTAGAAAAAGGGCTGCTTAGTGTCTGTCCATTTAGTCAAGTGTCTGAGCTTTAGAGTTCGAGAGCAAGGCTTGCGAAGGCCCCAAAACCGGAGTTTACTAGCCGTAAATGAGGATTTTGGGGCCGAGCGTAACGCAGCTATCGGACTATAAAGACAGACACTACTTATGGCCTGACAATCAGCTTTTGGGTCTTAGCTTGCTCGCCTCTGGCGATTTGCACATAATATACGCCCGGGGCAAGAAGCTGAAAATCTTGTGTGCCGGCTTGTCCATCAGCCGCTTTTACCAGCATTTGCTGGCCAAGGGCATTAAATATCTGGATTTGCCGGGTGCCTGCTGGGAAGGCGATGGTAAAATCATGGCGGGCAGGGTTGGGATAAATCGAAAAAGAAAATGCATTTTCCCCAAATGCCGGGGTATTCGTAAACAACGACAGGGCACTAAAGGCGTTAACCCGCCCGTGCCCAAAGTACGGATCCCAGCCTGGCGTATCTTCAGCAGGGCTACCTACTTGGTCTTCAGCACTCGCCTCAATGATCGACCTGACTTCCGCCGCGCTACGGCTGGGGTCTTGGGCCAGCAGCAAAGCTGCCAGGCCAGCCACGTGAGGCGCTGCCTGCGAGGTGCCGCCCCAATAGGAGTTGTAATTGGTGTTGGAGTTGTGATTTAAGCCATAGATGTAATTGCCCGGCGCTGACACGGAAATGTGATTGCCATAATTGCTGCCGCTCGTCGGGCTCCAAAAAAACGGATTGGAGCGGGAGTCGTTAGGGTTCGTGGCGCCTACTGCCATGACGCCGGGAAATCCGGCGGGATAAAAAACCGTGCTGGAATTGGTGTTCATCATGCACGCCACAATCAGTACGTCAGCATTAATGGCATAATTCACGGCATCCTGAAGGGTGGTAGAAAAGCTTTGCCCCCCGACCGACATATTGATGACCCTGGCACCGTGATCGACGGCGTAGTAAATCGCGCTGGCCCACCAGGAGTAGAACCCGTTATTGTTATTGTCTAACCCTTTTAACACCATCAGCTTGCAGTTCCAGTCGACCCCGGCATACCCAATGCCGTTGTCGCCGTTGGCACCGATGATCCCCGTCACGTTGGTCCCATGCCCGTGCCCATCATTAGGGGTATTATTATCATCGGCGAAATTCCAGCCGGATACGTCATCGGCATATCCATTGCCATCATCATCTATCCCGTTGCCAGGGATTTCGTGGGGGTTAGCCCAGATGCGGCCGGCAAATTCAGGGTGGTTCATTTTCAGGCCGCTGTCGATGATAGCGACTACAATGCTGCTGTCGCCTTGCTCGATAGCCCAGGCATTTTCCATGTTAATGTCTGCCCCGGCAGTAGCTGGAGAAAGGGAAAACGCACCTTCGTTGTGGAGCGCCCACTGCCGGGCATAGTGCTGGTCATTGGGCCTGATGCCTTGCACGCCTCCCGAGCTGCCTTGGTAGTCCGGTTCCGCATACTCGATTTCGCCAGTACGGTAATACGCCTCGATTACCTCTTGTAGATTGGCCCCCTCAGGAAACTGGAGGACGTAGAAGGAGCGCCCGCTTTTACGACCTGCCAGGTGTTTGGAAAGGCTTTTAATACCAAGTTGTTGGCTGACGCGATCTACTGCCTCATTGCCTGTGTATTTCCCCTGCGGCGGGGTAGATACTTCTGCTTTCAACTGCAAGATTACGCGCTTGGGCTGCTCCAGGCCCTGGCTGGATAAGGCTGTACAGCTGAAAATGAAAGCTGCGAATACGTAAACTACTGGCTTCATTACTTTTGCTTTAGGCGATGATATAAAGGATTGATTTACGGCACCAACGCTCTTTGCCCTTGAGTTTTCTTTACTGAGGGGCAGCGACCGACAAAGTTCACCCTATGGAATAGCAAAGCGTATGTTCCACAGGATAAAACTTGAGTTGGTTTGGTACAGGTTGTAAATTTAACCAATTATCCTAAAGTGCCAACTGGCTGCTTGAGCTTAACCCTGCCAGTTGACCAAAAAAGGTTGGGCGTGGGCAGAAAAAAGCCATTTTCCCCACGATGCCCCTCATCATACCAAGTCTAATAAAGCCCTTCAAAAAATCCCGGCCTACGCTTCAGCCCCTCGTAAAAAAAGAACACCTCGCCCTCGATGCCGTGTCGACGATTCGCTTCGATCATCAGCTGCAGGAGGGTGTCGGCGGCGACGTAATCGTCCACTTTCAGCAGGATGCCAGGGGCAAGCGCGGGCAGCCTGTCGGATGGTATTTGTTCATTAACGATTTTATCTAGCTCCAGTCGGTACTTGCCGATGTCGTAGCGATAGATCTGAGGGCAGACCAGGTCGACCCAGCCCTCGCGCACCCAGGTGGGCCAATCTTGCAGGTACTGCTCCTTACTCCAGGGGTAGATGCTGGGCGAGGCGGAGACGATGAGATGGGGGTTTTGGGCCTTGAGGCTTTGATACATCCGCCCCATGAAGGCATTGAGGCGCTGTGCCCGCCAGTCCACCCAGGCGCTGTCGAGGTGGTCAGCGGGGGGGATAGCGCCCTGATGCTCGGCCCGGTAGAGCGCTACGGTGAGGGAGTCGTAACCCGCCTCTGAAGGCAAGGCTGGCAGGCGGTCGTCGCCCTGGATGCCGTCCACCGCGTAGTTTTCGGCCACTTCCAGCAGGAGGCTCAGGATGAAGCCTTGTACCTCGGGGTCGAAAGCATTCATCCACTGGAAACCGTTTTTGGTCACCAACTGCCCGTCGGCACCGATGGCCGCCCAGTGGGGATGTTTGCGCAGCAGCTGCCCGCCATCCGGTTCTTCGTAGGAAGAAGAAAAGCCGAACTCGAACCAGGCGAAGACTTTGATGCCTGCGGCATGGGCTTCCTCGATGAGCTCCTGCAGCGGGTCGCGCCCCGCCATCGCCGGATCGATCAAAACCCCAAACTCCGCTTCCATGATTTTGCTGGGGTACAGGGTGTAGCCCCGGTTCCAGGTAACGGCAAAGATGGTATTGAATCCGTGTTGCTGACAAAGGGCCACCGCCTCGCGGATGCCCTCGCGGGAGAACATCGCTTCGCTGGCGATATTGGTCAGCCATACACCACGCGTAGGCTCGGGCACGGCAGGGGTATCAGTGGCAGGTTGCCGCCCGCAGGCGAGGCAGCAGAGGAGGGCGGAGATAAGGAGGATGCGCATGGTGGATGGATTTATAATGGGCTACGCCCATAGTTGGTGGATATCGCTCTTTCAAAGCTGACCGGGGCAGACGCACAGGCTCGCAGGTACGGGCGCATAGCCCCCCTTACGGCAGGGGCGATTGGTTCTCGCAGACAACCCCGACAGAGGTGGCAAACTGGAGTTTCGCAGCGCTTTTTCTCCCTGATGGAATAAAAGCTTCGCTATTCCATAGGGTTCACCCCCGCCATGTGGCGGGGGTAAACGCAACGGCGCAACGACCCAACGCCAATATGACGCGTAGAGAGCGCCGAACGCAACATACCCGTCAGAGACCCTTTTCGGGTCTCCGACGAGCCAAGCCTAACGCAGGCTTGCTTTGGAGCTGCAATAATCAGGCACGAAAGTGCTTGATTGTTGTACGTTGCGCACGACGCTCGGCAGCCCCTCTGTCCACGTAGGGATAAGTAAGAGCGGAAACTTTGCGTTCGTTGCGCCGTTGCGAGACAATGACGCCAAGCTGCATAGCAAGCAGAGGGCGGCAAAGCCAATCGCCCCTGCCCTTACGGGCTGACAGGTACCTGCTCGGCGATCACCACCTCATACCCCACCACCACCAGGAGCCAGCCGATA
>CAYSPJ010000125.1:0-14547 GCA_964432875.1 uncultured Phaeodactylibacter sp.
TGGGGCTGCTGGTCTTTCTCTTCCCACAAAAAAGCAACCAGGGCCGCTGCGGCTTGAGGGGTGCCTGCAGTCTGTAGCGCGTCGAAGGCCCATTCTAAACCCTGCTCTGCTTGCTCTACCAGCACCGGCACTGCCAGGTCGCCCATCTGCGCCAACAGCGGACGCGCCGCCGGGTAAGTCGAAGCGCATCGCGCCAAAATCTCGGCAGCCTGCGGCAGGTTGCTCCAGGCGAGGGCCTGGGCAGCAGCTTGGCGTCGGGCAGGTGGGGCGGATGAATCGCCTACTGTTTGAGCAAGAAAACCAAACACCTGCTGCCCGCGTTGCTGGGGGTTGGTGACCACTGCAGCGAAGGCGCGCGTCACGGCCTCGCCGGTTGCGCCCTCCTCGCCCAGCCGCGCTTGGAAGGTTCGGATAATCTCTTGCGCCAAGCCCTCTTCTACCTGCTGCGCGTCGCCCAGGCATTCAAAGGCCAGGATGGGATGCTCGGCGAAAAGCGCGCGGATGAGGCTGGTGCCATCGTGCGGCAAGCCACACCACAGCTTGACTGTCTCGCGCCAAGCATCGGGGTCGGCCTGGAAACGCCTCAGTAGGCCATCGGCGTCATCCTGCAGCTTCTGCGCGGTGAAGAACTCCTGCAAAGTAAGGTGCGCGAATTGGTAGCGCAGGCCGCCATCTACTGCCAACAGCAGGCCGCTGCGCGCGACCATCTCTTCCAGCAGCGGACGGGCCTCCTCCGCCTTACGGCTCAGTTCGGGCAATACCTTCGAAATTTCCCTCAGCACCGTGGCCACATCCACGCTGCGCCGGTCGCGCCCGCCCAATGCTGCGTTATCCTGGAAGAACAGCGCCAGGTGCTGCAATACCAGTCGTTTTTCATCCACCGTATAGTGATTGGGCGTCCCGCGCGCTGCGTCCCACTGTTCCAGCAATACGGCCAGCGACTTGTCGTAAAAAGCCGTACGGGAGTGCGGCAGCACGAAGGGCGTATCGGTATAGAGATAGGCAATGATGGTCAGCAGGAGCGGGTTGCGCGCCAGGCCCATGATGGGGGGGCGCTCGCGCAGGTTGCGCAGCAGATGCTCGGGCGATTTGTCGGGCGGCATCTGCGGTTGCCAAGAGGCGAGGAAACGCTGAATCTGCTGGTCGCTGAACTCGGCTATTTCCAGCCGCTGCTGTACCAGGTCATCGAACTCGCCATTGTAAACAGCGGTGCGGCAGGAGATGACTGCCCGCACCTGCCGATGGCGTTCCAGCAAATCCTTGATCTGCCGAACGACGCACAGGCGCGCCTCGCGAGCCACCTCGTCCAGACCATCGAAGAGCAACAGGAACAAGCCGTGCTCCAGCCCTGCCGCGACGAAGCGCTCGCCGCCGGGGAACTTGTTGGCTTCCAGCACCTACGCCAGATGCTTGTCCAGCGGGTCTTTAGACTCACTCAAGCGGTTGAGCTCAAGCAGTACGGGGATGGGCTGTCCGGGAAAATCCGCCAGTCCGCCCTCGGCGTAGTGCAGCGCCAGCCGCCGGAGCAGCATCGTCTTGCCCGCGCCCGGCGCGCCGGTAATCATCAGCCATTTGTCTTTGGCGATGGCAGCGTAAGCGTCAATCAGGTGAGCAGTCTGGGCATCGCTGACCTTGAGCGGCACATAAACCTCGCGCATCTCCAGCGGGCGGCCAGGGCGGAAAGGGATGTTGAGCCGTTCATAGCGCGCCACCAAAGCGCGCCGATAGCGCTTGAGCGCCAACCCCCAGAACGGGCGGTAGCCTGCCAGCCGCCGGTAGATGCCTTCCAGAAGCCATCTGACCCCTTTGGAAAGACCGTCTTTGATCGCATCGCGTAAGATGAGCAACAAAAAGAGGATGATAGCCGCTATCCAGCCGACATTGGGGACCATCGACTCCCACAGCGCTTGGGCGGCACAGCAGCAGTATAGGCCGTATCGTAAATCTGCTGCACTTCCAACAGGGGAAGCCCCACGGTACCCGCCGGCGCGCCAAAGAGCAGGTTCAGGTCGGTCGTGCTCGCCTGGGAGCGGCCTGAGGCGGCATCCTGTTGGGCGCGTTGCTGAATCAATTGCACCAACGAGTCGCGCGACATCGGCGGCGCGGGCGTTTGCGCTAACACGAGGCAGCCCCAAAGCAGCAGAAAAACCACTATGCCGCCACCCGGCCAAAGCCTTCTGGCAGCCGAGCGGTTGAAAAAGTTGGCGATTAAGGCGTTTAGCATAACATTTTCACTACGATAGTTTAATGCGATACGATTGTCTTGGTTTTACATCTTGTTGATGTAAGCAAGACTTATAAGGAGCCGCATCAGCAGCACGCGCAGGGCGACCAACTCATCGCAGATTTCCTCCGCCTCGCCGTTGACGTGGAGCATGCTGCGGCCATCCGTCACCCTCTGGATGACGATGTTTTGGTAGCCGGTGATGTGGGCTTCGTGGCTCATAACGCTATGTTTTATTGCGCGGCACTCGGGGTTTTGTGGGGTAAATATAGCAGTTTTTGGGATTGGGTTGATACTCGCCGTAGGTAGCAGAGGCCAAAAAGATAGCTGCGAGTGGCGAGTGGCGAGCTACGAGCGGTTTTTGAACGCGAATTTCCGCGAATGACGGCGCGAATGAGC
The DNA here is from genome assembly GCA_964432875.1 of uncultured Phaeodactylibacter sp. Lineage (GTDB taxonomy): Bacteria > Bacteroidota > Bacteroidia > Chitinophagales > Saprospiraceae > JACJYE01. The sequence continues at coordinate 2,624 of CAYSPJ010000125.1, forward strand.
GCGAATGGCGAGGGCAGCAGCGCGTGGGTTGGCGTGCATTCGCGTTCCAACCCGAGCGCGGTGAGCGAGTTGCATCGCGCGCCGGTCAGAGACTGGCACTTTGGACCGCGTACGGACGTAGGCTGTAGCGAGCAGGAGTAAGCAGGAGCTTATCAACAAGCTGGCAAGCAGTGGGTGAGGAATGGCTTAAGAGCTTGTTCAGGTTTTATCCTTCGCGCTCCAATGGCCACTTTTTCGCCTACACTTCGTTGCAAAAACGACCTTCGTAGCGCTGCTACGTTCCCATTTTTGCGCCTCGTTTAAGCAAAAAATTGACTCATTGGGATATCAAAAACAAAACCTGAACAAGCTCAAGCTTGGCACGATAGGCAAATCACAAGCCGCCCTACCCAGCCTCCGGAAACAATTCCAGGATGTCCTGCTCATTAGCCGCGCAGATGCCCCTTTCCGTGATCAAGCCTGTCACTAGCCGGGCGGGGGTCACGTCGAAGGCGTAGTTGGCTGCCGGGCTGTCGCGTGGGGTAATGCGTACCCGGTAAATTTTGCCGTTGAACCAGCCCTGGACGAACTGTACCTCCTCCGGCTCGCGCAGCTCGATGGGGATTTCGTCCAGGCCGTCGCGCAGGCTGAAGTCGAAGGAAGAAGAGGGTAGTGCGACGTAGAAGGGGATGCCGTTGTCTTTAGCGGCCAGCGCTTTAAGGTAGGTGCCGATTTTGTTGGCCACGTCGCCGGTGCGGGTGGTGCGGTCGCTACCGACGAGGACGAGGTCCACCAGGCCATGTTGCATGAGGTGGCCGCCGGTATTATCGGCGATGACGGTATGGGAAATGCCTTGTTGCAGCAGCTCATAGGCAGTGATGGCAGCACCCTGGTTGCGGGGCCGGGTTTCATCTACCCACACATGGACGGCGATACCAGCTTGCTGGGCAGCGTAGATAGGCGCCGTGGCCGTGCCATGATCAATACAAGCCAGCCAGCCCGCATTGCAGTGGGTGAGGATATTGACGGGTTTGCCTTTCTTTTTGCGGCTGATTTTTTTGATCAACTCCAGCCCGTGCTCGCCGATGAGCTGGCACTGTTGTACGCTTTCCTCCGTAATGTCATGGGCGGCCTGCAGGGCGGCTGCGGGTATAGCGGCAGGGTCGTCAGTATGTTCGATAGCAGCCATGACGCGCTTGAGGGCGTAGGCCAGGTTGACGGCGGTGGGGCGGGTATTAGCCAGCAGCTCGGCACTGTGTTTTAAGTATGCTTGCCGTTGGTCCTTTTTCGGCGGCAAGGCCAGGGTGGCGAGGTAGAGGCCGTAAGCTGCCGCGCTGCCGATCAGGGGCGCGCCGCGCAGGTGCATGTCTCTTATGGCGTGGGCCACCTCTTCTGGGCTGCTCAGGTCTTCAATGTGAAATTCATGCGGCAGAAATCGTTGGTCAATAATCTGTAGGGTGGCAGCGTCTCCCTCTTTAAGCCAGATAGTGCGGTAATGTTTACCGTTGATTTTCATGAGCGGGCATTTTGCCACAAATTTAACAGAAATTGTCGGATGTATTAGCTGCTCATTTAGTTGGACTTCCAAAAATAGGGCGTAAAGAGCACCAGGATGGTAAATATTTCCAGCCTGCCTAGCAGCATCAGGAAAGCCAGGAAGATCTTCAGGTGTTCGGGCAGCCAGGCGAAATTATCCACGGGGCCTACGTTGCCGATGCCAGGGCCAACGTTGCCCAGGGAAGTGGCTACCGCGCCCACGGCAGTCATGAAATCTAACCCCATAATAGATGCGCCAATGACCCCGATTACAAAGAGGATGAGATAGAGCAACAAGAAGATGATGATGTGCATGAGGATGCGGCCAGTTACGACCTGCCCATTGAGCTTAAGCGGTACCAGAGCCCTTGGATGGAGGATGCGCTTAAACTCCAGAATGGAGTTTTTGAAAAAGACCAGATGGCGGATCAGTTTGATCCCGCCGCTAGTAGAGCCAGCGCTGGCCCCCAGAAAAAGCATGATGAAAAAAAGCATCGTCATACTGCTCCCCCAGGCGGTGTAGTCAGCGGAAACAAAGCCAGTAGTGGTGATGACCGAAACGATTTGAAAAAGGCTGTCCCGAAAGGAATTTTCCCAGCCCAGCCCAGTTTTGGTTTTCACCACCAGGGTAACTACAATGGTCAAAAGAGCTAGCAGGAATAAATAAGCCCGAAATTCGTCGCTTTTCCAAACCTTGTTAAACTTCCCTTTCAAGCCAAAGTAGATCAGGGTAAAGTTGGTGCCGGCCAGGAACATAAAGGCGATAATGATGTACTGAATGAGCGGCAGATGGGCAAAAGCTGCTATGCTGTCGTTGCGGGTAGAAAAACCGCCGGTAGCCATGGTCGTAAAGGCGTGGTTGATCGCTTCATACCACGACATGCCCGCCAGGACTAAAAGGATGGCCAGCATGCCAGTGAGCGCTACGTAAACCAACCATAGCCTTTTTGCGGTCTCCTGGATGCGGGGGTGGATTTTATCGGAAGTAGGCCCCGGTGCTTCGGCTACGAACAATTCGATGCCGCCGATGCCGAGGATGGGGAAGATCGCCACGGTAAGCACCACGATACCCATGCCGCCAATCCACTGCGTGAGGCTGCGCCAGTACAAAATACCTTTAGGGACCACTTCGATATCGGTAAGCACCGAAGCGCCAGTGGTCGTGGTGCCGGAGATGGCTTCGAATAATGCGCTGCTGATTTGGGGTATGACCCCGCTAAGGATATAGGGCAGCATCCCAAATACGGCCATGACGAGCCAACCCACGGCGACAATCAGGTAGCCTTCCCGCTTTTTGATGGCATTATTGCCAGGGAATGGCGCAAACCAAAGTACCCCCCCCGTCACAATGCTGATGAGCCCCGAATAAAATAGTGGTAAGGCATCCCCTGATTTGAATACCCAGGAAACCGGCAGCCCCGTCCACATCAGCCCTCCGATGAGGAAAAGCAGTACTGCAATGACGCGGGCGATGGGGCGGATGTTGATCACTAGTGGAAAAGTTTTTCCAGTTTGTTAATAGCTTCAGGCAGGGCAAAAATGATGACCTTATCGGCTACCTGCAATTGAAATTCCCCATCGGGGATGAGGGTCTCCTCACCCCGGATGACGCTGCCGATGAGGGCCGTTTTAGGGAAGTGTAGCTCCTTCAACGGCTTCTTGGTGATTTGATTGGATTTATGGACGATGAATTCGATGATTTCCGCATCTACCCCGTGCAGGCTGGTGATGGCCTCGACCTGGCCTTTGCGCACAAAGCGGAAAATGTTGTTGGCAGCAATCAGCTTTTTGTTGATGAGCGTATCCACCCCGATATTTTGAGAAATATGGATGTACTCTTTGTTCTCTACCTGGGCGATGGTTTTATAAACTCCGTGATTTTTTGCCGTAAGGCTGGCGATGATATTCGCTTCAGAGTTGCCGGATAGGGCTACGAAGGCATCCATATTGTCGAGCCCTTCTTCCTGAAGCAGGTCGATATCGCTGGGTTCACCGTTGATAATCAAGGTATTGCTGAGCTCTTCCGATAGCCTTTTGCAGCGCTCTTTATCCTTTTCGATGAGGGTGACGTTGTACTCATCCTCCAGGCGCTTGGCTGTAGCCAGCGCCAGGTCAGTGCCGCCCAGGATCATCACACTCTTGACCTTGATTTTTTTCTTGCCCACCAGGTTGATCAGCCGGTCGGTATTGTCCTTGCGGGTAATGAAGTAAATATGGTCACCACGCCGCAGGATGGTGTTGCCACGGGGGATGATGGTGCGGTGCCCGCGCAAAATAGCAATGGGCCGCAGTGTGACATCTAATTCGATACCATGGATGTCCGCTATCTGGTTGTTGACCAAAGGAGAGTTTTCGTCTAGCGTGACGCCGACGAGGCTGATTTTACCATCTTCAAATTCAAAGTGATCGGTAAAAGAGCACTCTCGGATCAGACGGTAGATTTCTTCTGCGGCCAGCATGGTGGGAGAAATGAGGGAATCAATCCCCAACTGGCGAAACACGTCTCTTTGGCTCTCGGTCAGATACTCCTGATTATTTACCCGGGCGATGGTTTGCCGTGCCCCCATCTTCTTGGCCAGGATAGCCGTTACCAGGTTGTTTTTTTCCGAAGTAGTAACGGCCAGGACGAGCTGCGCACGCCCTACATCGGCCTGTTGGAGGATGTCGATTGAAGAAGAGTCCCCGCGCAAGGTCATCACGTCCAGGTGGGTTGAAGCATAGTCCAGCACTTCCTGGTCAGAATCGATCAGGACGATATCCTGATTTTCGTAGGCCAGCAATTCAGTCAGGTGGAAGCCTACGTCTCCTGCCCCTGCTATGATAATTTTCATCGCTACTAATGGCGTTTAGCATCTGGCGCAGCGGCCTGCTTTAGCGAGGCAGCACGCAATGCCGTAGATGATGCAGTTATAAAACCATATTTCAGAACAATTCGCGCTTAAATTGTTTTCCTTTTGACGAGGTAAAGTTAAAGCGGTCCAGCACTTTGCTGAATATTGAAGACAAATATCGGACATCAAATTGTATATTCCATGAAAATATTAATGGTTTGCCTAGGAAACATCTGCCGCTCGCCTCTGGCCGAGGGGATTATGAAGCACAAAGCAGCCGAACGCGGCCTGGATTGGCAGGTGGATTCTGCCGGCACCGGCGCCTGGCACCTCGGCGAGCGGCCTGATTCCCGCTCCATCCAAACCGCCCGCAAATACGGCCTGGATATCACGGGCCAACGCGCCCGCCAGATCAACGCTTCCGACCTGGAGCAGTTCGACCTCATCCTCGCCATGGATAAATCTAACTACGAGGACATTCAGCGCTTGGCCAATAGCCGCCTGCAAAGCAGCAAAGTACAGTTGATTCTGGACTACGTCGAGCCCGGTCGCCAACGCAGCGTACCCGATCCTTATTGGGACGACGACGGCTTCGACCAGGTCTATCAGATGCTGGACGAGGCCTGCGAGCGGGTCATCGCAGCTCATGCGGCGAGCGGTAGCTGAATTTCTCCCGCTGGATAATAGACTGTGAATTTCAAAAATGGCGGCCAGGAGGAGGGTTCGACTTTTCCAGGGCAACACAACAGCTCCATTTTGACGCGTTTCAAGGTTTTTCCCAAAAAAACTTGACTTTGTCCCAGAAAATGCTTATATTAGGCGTATTACATGTTTTTAAAAAAAATTACACATGACCGACTATCAAATCTATAAGCAAAAAGCCGAAGCCCAGATCAAAGTATGGGAAGCTGAACTCGACAAGATGAAGGCTAAAGCCCAAAAAGCCGAGGCAGATAGCAAAGCTGAGTACCAAGACGAAATCAACGCTCTGGAAGACAAGCTTGCCAAAGGCCGTGAAAAGCTCAGCGAGCTGAGCGAAAAAGGCAGCGAAGCCTGGGAGTCTATGCGCGAAGGCTTTGACAAGGCCTGGAGCGCCCTGTCTAGCAGCTTCCAGAAAGCCAAAGCCAAGTTCTAATCGAGCTGAATACAAACGATAAGCCAAGCATTGCGCCGCCAGTTAAACCTCGCGGCGTATTTTTGTATTTCTGATAGTATGGGATCATTCAATCTAGCCTTGCCTTCAAGTTATGACATCGTCTTGCTGTACTTGGGAGTCATCATCCTGGTGGCCACGGTCTTTCCGCGCTTTTTCTCTCAATACCTCATCACCATACCCATCATCTATCTGGTGTTGGCAGCAGGGGTATTTAGCTTTTTCCAGGAAAGCCCCTTGCCCGACTTGGCTGACAACCCCTACCTGGGCAAGCGCCTGACCGAGCTGGGCGTCATCATCTCGCTCACGGCGGCGGGGCTCAAGCTGAAAGAGCCTTTTGCCTGGAAGACCTGGCGCTATGCCGTGCGGCTGCTGCTCGTCACCATGCCCATCACCATCGGGCTAATCTTCGTTTTCGGCTGGGTCATGCTCGGCTTCGTGCCAGCCACTGCCATGCTGCTGGGCGCCGTGCTCGCCCCGACCGACCCGGTCCTGGCGGCCGATATCCAGACGACGCCTCCGCACCAGGACGACGCCTCCAGCTCCCGCCTGGCCCTCACCACCGAGGCCGGCCTGAATGACGGCCTAGCCTTTCCCTTCACCAACATGGCCATCGCCATGGCCCTGGCCGTCGCGCATCCCGGCCAATGGTTCGCGGATTGGCTGGCCATCGACTTTTTCTACAAAATCATCGTGGGCACACTCATCGGGCTAGGCGCAGGCTGGCTGCTGGCTAAAATCATTTTTTCTTGCCCCAAGCCACAAAGCTACAGCTCCGCCTTGACCGTCGGATTACTAGCGCTGAGCCTTACCCTCATCCCTTACGGGCTGGCGGAACTGGTCCATTCCTATGGCTTCATCTCTGTTTTCGTGGCGGCCTGCGTTTTCCGCTATCAAGAATCCAACCAGGAATACCTGCTGGCGCTGCACGACTTTTCCGAAGAGCTGGAGAGCATCCTGGTAGCGGTCTTGTTCACCGTAGTCGGCGTGTATGTCAGCCACGGTTACTGGGCAGATTTCCAGTGGTATATGCTGCCGGCGGCACTGATGATCTTGCTCGTCATCCGGCCAGCTGCCGGGTTGTTGGGGATGATCGGGGCGTCGCTGCCCCGTGCCAAAAAGCTAATTATCTCTTTTTATGGTATCCGTGGTATCGGTTCGATTTACTACCTGCTCTACGCCCTCTACCACGCCTCCTTTGAGCAAGCTCGTGAAGCCCTGGCTCTAACCATGACGGTCATCATCCTCTCCATCTTCCTGCACGGCCTGTCGGCCCGCCCGGTGATGGAGCGCTGGGGGAGGTAGGGGCGATTTACGAATCGTCTCTACTCGGGAAAATAGGCAAGGCTTATTCATGTTACCCCCGTCGTGGAGTATCGCGAAGCGCTCCCTTTGATTGAAGGCAGGCTCAAGGACAGCTGCAGCCTCTGCTGGAGCTTGCGCCTGCTCCGTATATCGTTTTTATGTATTTTCAATGTTAAAATATTTGGATTTTTCTTGCCTAAGCATTATGTTTGTATCGGCAATCACGTTAATGTCGTTTTTTAATCTCAAAAACATCTATTATGAACCCTCAACCCTCAACCCTCAACCCTCAACCCTCAACCCTCAACCCGCAAACTAGTACTCGCTTCATGCCTGTGGCTATCGGCCTTAGCGCTCGCATCTTGGAGCCATCGCCAGGGCAGAGCAGCTCCAAATGAACATCGACCGCGTATGGAAACTCTGTTTTCGACACTGGCAGCTGCGCCTGATGTGGCTGGCGATGTCAGCCTGACAGGACATTTTGTGGAGAACAAGAGCGCCTCGGCGCCTCCCGCCCTTTCCAGCTTCGACTGCCCGTGCAGCACGGGGCGCAACATCGCGGCAGGTGCCGGGACAAAACTGTCCGACCTGTATGGCAACGGCACTGGCCAATTGCCGCCCGGCGGACTGCTCAACACTTGCCTGGCCGTCAGCGGGCATCTCATCATCGATGAAGATTATGCCATCGACGGAGGGGAGATGCTGATGCAGCCTGGGGCTTCCATCACCATCGAGGCCGAGGTGGAGCTGAAAGTGCGCAATATCGACGGCGGCGCGATCATCCAGGGCTGCGGGCAGATGTGGCAGGGCATAGTCGTGAAGCCCAGGGCGGTGCTGCGCTTCGAGCACAACCGCATCGAAGACGCGCAGTACGCCATCTTGGCGCACCGGGAGTCGAGCCTCATCGTGACGGGCAACCACTTCAACCGCAACTTCGTGGGCTTGTACACCCCTGTGGCTGGCGGGCCGCAGCCTGTCAATCTGCCGGAAGGCCCCATCGGCGACAACCGTTTCACCTGCTCCTCGGGCTTGTCGCCGGGCTACCCCGGGCAGTCGCCTAGCGTGTCCTCTGGGGATATCGCCTTTGCAGGCATGGAGTTCAACGACGCGGTGGTACGGGTAGGCAGCAGCGCCCAGCCTGATGCCGAAAACGGGTTCGAGGGCTTGCGCAACGGCATCGTCGCCCGCAACAGCCACATCGATATCTTCAGCGTGGATATCAGCGACATGGATTACGGGCTGCACGATTTTAGCGCTGTCGGCTACGATTTAGAGGGGGTGGGCATCTTTCTGGAGAACTGCCGGGCAATCGTCAGCAGGAACCTCATCCACGAAGTGAGCATAGCGGCCCGCGTCCTTGCTTCGGATTTATATTTTGAACAGAACACGCTGATCGACAACATTGATGGCATACATGTTTTCGGAGGCATTGGGCCTCATGCGCTGAGGGTAAGCAGCAATGCGATTGATTTCATCCATACTGGCATCAATCTCCAGAACATGTCAGCGGCCAAGGAGCTGTTTGTGGACGACAATGAGATGGTGCACGTCACAGCATCATCCTTCGAGACGAATTATCCCAAATTGGCAATCGCGGTTACTGGCGCAGGGCCATTCCCGGGCGTTGCGGCGGGCGCACGGTATATCGTCAATAACAGCATCATCCTTTCGCGAAATGGCTGTGTGGGCATCGCGCTGGGCTCTTCGCATCGTTTCGGGCTCTTTGACAACACGGTCTCGATCGGTTCCCAAGCTCAAGAGGGGCCTGGTTTCGGCAGCTTTGCGCTGCAAGTTTTGGGCTCCGACGAAAATTATTTGTACGGCAATTCAGCCAGCGCTGCCGGCCTGGTCGCCGACCAGGGAGTGGGCTTGGCGGTCGCTGGTTCGGTCAGCAACACTTTGTGTTGCAATAGTACTGATGATATCGACTTGGGCCTTGTTTTTTGGGGCATGTGCAACGGCACGCGCCTGCGACAGACTTCCATCGGCACGCACCACACAGGCTTGCGCTGCCAAAACGGCACCGTCATCGGGCAGCAGGTCCATGGCGGCAACCGCTGGCTAGGCAGCTATTCGGATTATTCTGCGGTGCATCTGGGGCAGGAATTTGAAGTGGCCGGCTCGCGCTTCTTTGTGCAGTTGCCTATGTCCCCGCCGCTTTGGCCGGACAGCCCATATTCGCCCAATAACCCAAATTGGTTCATCCCTTTGGACGGCACAGCAGCAGCCTCTTGCGCTGCCGACCCCTTATGCCCTGCGCTGCCGCTTATCCTGGAGGAGTTGCTGCCTCCTCTGTCCGAGAACGATTTCTACGCTGCTGAAGGCGCCTATGGCGACAGCTCGGCATACGGGGCGTACCTGAATTGGGAGGGTGCCCGGCACTTATACCGCAAGCTGCGCCGCGACAGCAGCCTCTTGGGGCAAGAAGCCGTCATCGACAGCTTCTATCAGGCTGCTGACAGCAGCCTGCTCGGCGCCCTCTACCGCTTGGAGCAAGGCATCCTCAGCTTGTACCTGCCCGATTCGGCGCTCCAAGCCTTGCAAGCGGACTTGGAAGATCATGCCGCCGAGATGCGGGCTCTGGAAGAGGCCCTGGCGGAAGCCTCTGACTCGGCCGGGCAGGCAGCGATCCTGGCCGACATCTGGGACTTGCAGCTTCTGCAAACCGACGATTGGGAGGCTTGGCTCGATCTGGCGGCAAGCCGCGCCGGGCAGATCAGCTTGGCGGCGGGCGGCCTGATCCACGAGAATGCTGGCTTGGATGCCGCCGGCATCTTCGCGCAAAACGAGAAGGCGGTCAATGAAGTCCTGTTGAGCTTGGCCGCCGATGGCGCCTATCGCCTCGACTCTGCGCAGCTCGCCGCCATCGAGCCCATCGCCTTCCAATGCCCCTTCGAGGGCGGCCATGCAGTGTATCGGGCGCGCGCCCTGTACCTGCTGAACGAGCGGGGGGCTTTCAATGATGTCCAGTTGTGCCAAAACAGCGAGGACCGGCCGCCTAGCTTGCCGGGCGCTGCGCTGCCGGCAGAACCCGCCGAGGATTTCCGGCTGTTCCCCAACCCAGCCCGCGATAACTGGCGCTTGGGCGTGCCGCAGGCCTATATCGGGCAGCCCTTGTCCATCCGCATCTACAGCTTGGCTGGACAGCTCGTCGGCAGCCGGGAGGTACGGGCTGCGGCGCCGCTCGAGCTGATGGAGCCCAAGCTGGAAAGCGGGCTGTACTTTGTAGAAGCCTGGTCGGGCGGACAGCGCGTCTTTACAGCGCGCTTGGCAATCGTTAAATAAAATTCCTCTCCTCGGCATCGGGCAAGCAAGCATCGCTTATGCCTGCCCGGTGCCGCCCATAATCGAATAAAGATGAAGCCTTTTATTTTTTTCGCCATCCTGTCCTGCATTTCCCTATGCTTGCAGGGGCAGAAGCACGACCATATCTGGTATATGGGGTATAGCCTGCTCAACGATCCGCTCGATACGATGTTCGGCACTTCAGTCGTCGATTTCAGCGGCTTGCCCGAGAGGGTGGAAGCTTTTTATAACCCAAGCTCGAAGATAGATTTTTATATCGCCAACGCTGGCATCTCCGACCACTACGGCAACCTGCTGTTCTACTTCAACGGCTTGTACATCGAAGACGCCTCGGGGGAGAAGATGCTGGGCGGGGACCAGATTGTCTATTACGACACGACAGATATCCAGCTCGGCTACAACTTGCCGCAGGGGGGCATCGCGCTGCCTTGGCCGGAGAAGCCTGGGCGCTACGTGCTGTTCCATCAGACCTTGGAGTTCCTGCCCTTCGGCGAGGGCTATGCCTGCACCGACCTGCGCTACTCAGAGATCGACATGGCGGGCAACGGGGGGCTGGGCGCCGTGGTGGACAAGCGCGTCTTGGTACTGGAAGACACTTTGAACATGGGGCAGCTCACCGCTGTGCGCCACGCCAACGGGCGGGACTGGTGGCTGCTGGCACCGCGCAAGAACAGCAACGAGTACTACCGCATCCGTCTGGCGCCGGAGGGGGTCATCAACGAGGGCTTGCAAGCGGTCGGCCTGCCAGTGCCTTCGGGGCTGGGCCAAGGCTGCTTCTCGCCGGATGGGGAGTGGTATGCTAGAGTCAACTTAGTTGGTGGGGTATTTGGCGATGATTTTCTGGATCTTTATCGCTTCGATAGATGCTCTGGCACTTTCACAGGGCATCGACAAATCAATATAGGGCACAACGCCTTCTCTGGCGGGGTGGCGATTTCTCCCGATTCTCGTTACTTGTATGTGTCGCATTATATTTACATCTATCAATTTGACCTCTGGGCAGCGGATCTCGAGGCGAGCTGGGATACGGTGGCAGTATATGACGGCTATCAGGAAGGAGGGTATTTGGCGACCCGTTTTTTTCTGGCACAGTTGGGGCCGGACGGGAAAATATACATCAACAGCCCGAATGGGGTACATACCCTGCACGTGATCCACCGCCCCGACGAGGCAGGGCAGGGCTGCCAAGTGGAGCAACGTGGCTTCCGCTTGCCGACCCCGAATGCTTCTTCCATCCCGAACTTCCCCAACTATCGCCTGGGCCCGCTGGAAGGCAGCCCCTGCGACACCCTGGGCCTGGCCAACTGGCCCCTGGCGCGCTGGCGCGGCGAGCGGGACAGCCTGGAGCTGCTGCGGGGCAGCTTTTTCGACCTGTCGGCCTACGAGCCGACGGCCTGGCACTGGGATTTCGGCGACGGCAGCAGCAGCAGCGAGCGCCACCCGGAGCACCTCTTCCCCGCGCCGGGCCTGTACGAAGTCTGCCTAACGGTGAGCAACGCCCACGGCAGCGACACGAGCTGCCGGGAGCTGCAGTTCGGCACCATCACCAGCGCGGCGGTAGCGCCGCCCCCGCTGTTCGAAGCATGGGCCTATCCCAACCCTTTCGCGGAGGCCTTCACCCTGTCGCTGCCGGAGGGCTGGCAGCCAGCCTCGGCCCGCCTGAGCCTGTACGATCAGCTGGGCCGGCGGCGATGGTCGCAGCGCCTGCAAGCCGGCGCCAACGAGGTGCGCGCCGGGCACCTGCCGGCCGGGGTGTACTTCTGGGCGGTGGAGGAAGGCGGCGCGGTGCTGGCGCGGGGGCGGGTGTTGAAGCG
>CAYSPJ010000126.1:0-14298 GCA_964432875.1 uncultured Phaeodactylibacter sp.
GTGTTGGTTTGTTGTTGTGGGGGCTTTCACCCCTTATCCCCCGCCTTGGGCTTCCACCCCCTTTGTCTCACGCTGGCGGGGCTTCCACCCCCTTTATCCCCCGCCAGCCCTGTGGAATAGACTATGCTCAGTCCTCGTCTTATTCCACGGGGCCAGCGGGGGACAAGGTGGGCTCAGAACGCCCGCTGCACAAAATCCCCCACCGCTTCGAAATCCTCCTTGGTTTTGACCAGCACCGAGAGGTTTTGCAGCATCAGCGTGCGCTGGCCCGCCGCGTCGCGCTCCAGGTAGCCCTGCAGCTCCAGGATGCGGAGCCAGGCGATCAGCTCCGCAGTGGCAGGCGCTTTGCGCACCGCCTCGGCGCGGATGCGGCCGAAAGCCTCAATCAGAGCCGCCAGGGCCGATTCGGTGTAGCGGGTAGCCTCGCCCAGTTGTGCCTGGGCGATCTGGAGCAGCATTTCCGGTGAAGGGAAGGGGATGTGATAAAAGACGCAGCGGCGCAAGAAAGCATCGGGCAGGTTCTTCTCCGAGTTGGAAGTCATCACCAGCACGATTTGCTGCGCGGGGTCGGCGCGCAGCTCGTAGTTGTCCTGCTCTTTGATGCGGAAAGAGTAGGACTCGATCTCGTTGAGGATATCGTTGGTAAAATCGCGGGGCGCCTTGTCGATCTCGTCCACCAGCACCACCGAGCTGGCGGGCTGGGCGGGCAGCTCGACAGCCAGCTTGCGGCGGTCCACCTGCTGGGGGTCGGTCAGGGCGATGGCCTTGCCGAGGGCCTGCAGCTCGATGAACTCGGCCGTGCTGGGGGCCGGCTCACCCTCCCCGCGGCGGATGTTGGCCGCCTGGAAATGGGAGACCGCGTCGTAGGTATAGAAGAGGTCGCGGGCGGTGGAGGTAGTCTTGGTATTGAAGACCAGCGGCTTCTCGGCGAAGGCGCTACCAGGGGCCTGGGCCAGCTCGTGGGCGGCCTTCCAGGCCAGGAGGGTCTTGCCGGTGCCCGGCTCGCCGGTCAGCAGCAGGGGCTGGCCCAGGGCGATGGCCACTTCCAGGGCGGCGCGAAGCCCTTCTTGCAAGATATAGCCTTGAGGCGCGAAGCCGCGGCGGACAGATTTTTTGTTGGTGATGCTCATATTAAGAGGGTTGATTCAGTTCGTCGATAATGCGGTGCAGGCAGCGCAGCACGTCTTCCATATAGGCTTGGGGCTGGCTGCCGAAATGGCGCTGGTAGATCGCCTCGCGCTGCTCGCGCTCGGGCATGAATTTCTGATAGATGCGGAACCAGCGCTTGAGGTCGTCCTCTTCCACCATGTTCAGCTCGGGCAGGATGTGCACCTGGCCGCCGGCACGGATGGCGGCTTCCACCTCACGGCGGGCAGGACTACCGTCGTCTTCGAATTCGATGCCGAAGAAGAAGTGGAAGGCCGGCGCCTCTGGCGGCAGATGGCTGCCGCAGAATTCTTCGATGAACCAATCCACCACCAGGGGGGTCAGCTCCTTGTCCCAATCCAGCTCAGGGATGCCCAGGTAGCAGCACACCCGGTCGTGTGGCCCCAGGCCGCGCAGGCGGGGGCTGTGGCGCCACAGGTCGTCGAGACGGGCATCGAGCAGGGGCCCGTAGCCGTCGGGGTCCAGCCCAAAGGCGACGAAGAGAGAGGCGAGGATGTCGGTCTTGTATTCTTCGACATCGCCAGTGAATATGAGAGAAAAATCCAGCTCGCGCTCCACCCGGCAGCGGGGGCCGAGCTCGGGGTTGAGGTAGTTCTTGAGCACGCCCTCGAGGTCGAAGGCAAAGCGCTCGACCAGGGCTTGGTGGGCGTGGCGGTCCAGGCCGTAGAGGTAGAAGAAGTGCGCCCGGGCCTCGGCTTCCTCGCGGATGATTTTCTGGAAGCGGTTGTTCTGCTCGTTGCGGTCGCAGGTGTAGCGGTGCCAGTCGTGGAGCAGCTCGCGGGCGGGGGCGCGCGGGCCGGGTGCTGCGCCGCCCAGCTCGGCACGGGCGGCCTCCAATTCGGCGCGGGCCTCGCGCAGCCAGCCCTCGGCCTCGGCGATGTCGGCGTCGAGCTTGAATTTCTGGGCAGCATCGATGGCGATGATGCGGTCGGCTTTCAAGGCATTGATTTTGCGCTGCAGCGTGCTGCACCGCTCCTCGATCTCCTTGATGTGCTGTAGTCGATTTTCCATGCTGCCGTGCCGCGTGGGGTTTTATTTTGAAAAAACTGCGGCTAAGATACAAAAAAATGGCAGCGGCTTGAAAAAAAGCCGAAGTATGGCTGAAGCGTTTTTTTTCCAATATGTATAAGGACATAAGCCCTGGCATGACGTTGGCCCACGCAAAACCGAGGAGAATATGCTCCCCAACCGCCCCTGGCAGGCTTGCGCCGGAGGTTACCGGCTTATCGCGCCACGTTTTCCCTGGCGGCTACAGAGACACCACAATCCCATCCATCTTGTGCTGTTGGCGCAAGCGGGAGAGGTAATCCATCGCTTCTGCCCGGCTGGGGAAAGAGGCGAGCACGACGCGGTTTCTGCCCTCTTTCTGCCAGACATAGGCGCCATTAAAGCCCTGCTGAGCCAAGCGGTTGGCGTGGCTGGCAGCGTTGTCTAAAGTACTGTAAGAAGCCAATTGAACAGCGTAGCCGGAGCTGTTAGCAGGCAAGAGCCGGCTGTTGTTGGAAGCAGCGCTGGCGGCCGAGGCAGCATTGCCGCCACGAGCAGTAAGGTTGTCGTTCCAACTAAACGAGCTGGGTAATTGCTGGCTATTGGCCGTAGGGTTTTCCCGGCCTCTTTGCTGTGCCGGTGTCGCTTGGCGGCCAGGGGCATACTTTTCATCTCTAAACAGCTGGCTCTCCCAAGAAGACTTGGGGGCAGCCCCCGCCCGGCTCTCCTGGCTATAGGAAGCAGGCGTATTGATTGAAGCAGGCTGGCTGGAGGCATAAGGCGAACGCGCCGTCAGACCTGATGGCGCAGCCACCGCCGCCCCGCTAGAAGAGAGGATTCGCTCTACCCGCACTTGAGCTCGCCCGGCAGCGAGCAGCCCGAGCTGCGCCGCCGCCGCCCTTGATAAAGTGATAACAGTCTCCTGGTTGTAAGGCTTGCGATCATTGACCCGCACCTCAACGGTGCTGTTGTTGTCAAGGCGGGTGACTCGCAATACCGTGCCGATGGGATAGGCAGAGTGCGAGGCCGTGAAGGCATCGGTACGGTAGGGCTCGCCTGAAGCCGTGGCTTGCCCTTGCAGGTGATCGCCATAAAAGGTTGCCATGCCAATCTCCACTTCGGCCGTATAGGAAGCATGAGATTGGGCATCAAGCGCCTGGATGCCGCTAAGCAGCAGCGCAAATGTTGGGATTAAAAAGCGGTTTGTAATCATAACTATATTGGTTATCTTGTTACAAAGATTGCGATTTTTTTATCATTATTATAAGTTTTTTGTGGAAAACTTTTATTTAAGAGCTTGTTCAGGTTTTATCCTTCGCGCCCAAATGACGGTGTTGCTTCGATAAGGCAGGATTTCATTTCGATTGCAGTGTTCAAGCTCGTAACTCGCGGCTCGTAGCTCGTAGCTTTTTAACTATGCTGAATAGATACGAATACTTTTACCTGCTGCCTTTTGCCCTGCTGCTACCCCAGTTCTGCCGCCAGAGCCTCTACTTTTTCCAGGAGCCAGCCCTGGTTGAAGATGGCGCCAGCCTTGCCGATGCTGTGGCGCAGCTTCAGCAGCTCGGCACGGCAGCGCTCGCGGCTGTAGTAGCCCAGGTTGTAGCGCAGCTGGGCAGCGCGCCGGGTGAGCAGGAAGAGATTGTAATAGCCCTGGCGGCGCACATCGGCCATGAGCTTATTGCGGTGCAGGTATTGTTTGAAAGAATCCACCAGGGAGTTCAGCGCCTCGTATTCTTCCAGGTCGTAATAGGTGCGCAATAGCAGGGCCTTGGCGCCGAGGCTGTAGCGCAAGTCGCTGTATTCTACCTGAGTAAGCAGGCGTAGCACCTGGCTATACTGCTCATCGGCGTAGTAGTAAGAAGCCAGGTTGAAGCGATAGGCATTATCGCGCACTTCTGGGGGCAGTTTTTCCTGGTATGCTTCGATGAACTGCCGCACCCAGGCCATTTCACGCAGGCGTAGGCCCGTGGTAGTGATGTTTTTGTAATGCCATTCCGAAAGGCAGCCCCCCTCCAGCAACAAGCCGCGCTCGAGCTGCGCCTGGTAGAGCTTGAACAACTCCCCCAGGAAAGGCCCCTGCCCTTGGTTGATTTGTTGGATACAATAATTTTGAAAATAGTTGTAAATGGCCTTGAGCTCCCCGACCGGCAAGAAAGCCTGGTTGTGTTCCAAGGCTTTGACTGCTTCGAAATAATGCGCCGTGTCCTTTTCTGATACCATGCGGTACAGGCTGAAATACATGGCGATGGCCGGCTCGGCAGCATAATCATCATAATGCTGCTCCACTTCCCGGGCGGCCCAGTCGGCCAGCGGGCTAGCGTATTGAACTTTGAGGATACGGCTACGCACTTTCATCTCGCAAGCGTCGCGCAGCTTCTCCGTCAGGTAAAAGCGATCAAGCGCTTGCTGTTTCTGCTCCAGGCTATCGTCGGTGCGCCGTTCGGAGACCATAGTGTAATAAGCATCTGCCTCGGCCGCGAGCTGATACCGGCGATAATGCCAGGCGCTGTCGCGCAGGGTGGCTCCCTCAAGCTCTGCGGTGGCTTCTGCCAGGCAGCGCTCGTACAACTTGTACTGCTGCAGGGCGCGCAGTCGGCGCAGCAGATGCACGCTCTGCCACTCCTCCCCTTCTTCTGTCAACTGTTCGAGGCGGAGGAAATGCTCAGCCAGCCGCATGGCATAGGTGAACAAGAGCGCTAGCTTCGCCTGGTCATGGGCCTGGCCGGGGAATAAGGCCTGATAAATCTGCTCTCGCTGGCAAGGCCGGGCATCAAAGCCCGGGAAGATATCGCTCAGGTAGCTCATCAGCGCCCGTACGCCCTCGTGTTTGTTGAAATAGGGCGAATAGGCAAATTCTACCAGGCGGGTCATTTCCCGCCGGCTGAAAGATTTTAAAAGCTGGATGAGCTTATTGTTGTACATAAAAATCAATTTTCCGAAACAAATCTACAATTTCAAATCACTGTAAACCAATTAATTTGTAGCTTTACCCTGCAAATATCCGCTCCAAAAAATCCAAATTTACTCAAAAATAGTACTTTTTGATCCAAGCCGAAAACTTGATTTTTGTAGCATGTTAAAACCCGAAAAAAATAATAGCGCCATGAGCAAACGTTTACGCTTCCTCTTCCTGGGATTATTGCTGTCGGTACAGCTTGTTGCCCAACCCGATTATTGTTTCAATTTTGAAGATGTACCGCTGAACACCCAATATGGGCCAGCGAGCGGCGCCAGCCCGGGCGACGTCATCTTCACCGGGCCGGGCACCCAGGTCAGCCTGCAGGAAATCGTTTATCCCAACGGCGAGCTCGGCTTCTTTAATGCTGAAATCTACGGGGATGGGATAGGCTGGCTGGACAACCAGTTCATCCTGCTGGGCAACAATAGCCTCGTCTTTGATTTTTCCGGCTTCCCCGACGGCGTCTCCCAAGTCTGCTTCGACTATTTCGACGGCGGGGGCAGCGAGAACTTCTCCGTCAACGGCTCACCACTGGCCATCCTGGACTTCTTTTCCGAGATCGGGCAGTTGTCGATCCCCGGCATCGAGATCGACCTGACGGTGGCTGGCAATACCTTTCTGGAGCAAGGCCGGGTCTGTATCACGGGCGATATCCGCAGCCTGCTCCTCGGCGGGCAGGAATTTGGGCTCGACAATATCTGCTATCGCCCGCTTGGCCCCATCGCCAACCTCCAAGCGGAGATCGTCGGCTGCGATAATGCCGGCAATTTTGATATCGAGGTAGATTTCGACTGGCTCAGCCCACTAACGGTCATCGCCTTCTTCGATATCTTCATCGATGGGCAGTTGGAGGCTAGCAATATCAGCCAATTGGACTTCCCCTATCTGCTCCAGGGCGTACAGCCCGTGACCGATGCCCTGGAGTTCGTCCTGACGGTATGCCAACACGGCCAGCCCGACGTCTGCGAATCAATCGTCTTGGCCAAGGAATGCCCCCCAGCTCCTAGCTGCATCGAATTTGAGGGGCTCAGCCAAAGCAGCTATGGCAGCAGCGCCGGCACGCCGCCGGGTACCCCCTTTTATACCGAAAATGAGGTAAGCATGCTGCTCATCCCTTTCCAAAGCTTGTTTTGGACCACCACCTACGGCAATCTCGTCGTGCTGGACGCCGCGAGCGCCCCGGACATGACTGCTGCTAGCGGAAAACACCTGAAATTTGAAAGCATCAATGCCGTATTTGACCTGACGGCTTACCCTGAGCCGGTGGATAGCGCGACGGTCGATTTCTACTACAACGGCGGTGCCATCAACATCGCAGCAAACGGCTCGAATATACTCATCCAAAACAGCTTGCAGGCAGGCTTCTATGCCCTTGCGCCGACGGTGACCCTGGAGGTCGCTTTCCATGCCCCCAACGCCACTGAAGGGCAACTGATTTTCCGGGGCGCCATCCAAAGCCTGCTCATCGGCGGCAGCGGCGATTTGCGCATCGACAACCTCTGCATCAACCCCACAGCACCCGAGCCGGAGCCTTGTGAGCTTTCCACGCTCTCTATCCAACCTTTACCTTGTGGCATCTCCGGCAGCCTTTTTGTGCAGCTCGACTTTGACTATCAGGGCGTTTCAGACAGCTTTTCCTTAGCCTCCGATTTTGGCGTCGGCATTTATGCCTATACCGATTTGCCGTTGACGCTAGGGCCGCTGCCCCCCTCCAACTCTACGCTTTACGCCTTCGATATCCGTGACCAGGGCTCCGATGCAGCCTGCACCCTGAGCGATACCCTCCACCTCCTGAACTGCACGGGTTGCGGCTTCGACCAACTCACCGTGGAGTATCTGGGGCAAAATGCCGCGGGCCAGACCCTGATCGGATGGGATTTTGTGCTAAACAGCACCGCTGGCGACAACTTCTATAGCGTTTATCTCGGCGATGAGCTCCTCGGGCGCTTCGAGTGGAGCCAGGTGCCGTGGCGGATAGCAGTGCCCTGCGTGGAAAGCAACATCCCGCCGGCGTTCACTATCTGCTCGGGCGACTCCTCCTGCTGTGTGTCGGTGCAGCTGCTGCTCGCTCCGCCTTGCCCAACGACCTGCGAGCTGGGCGAGCTGTCCGTAGAAGCTGGTCCTTGCAATCCCAATGGAGTGTTCACCGTCAAGCTAGACCTGGACGGCTACGCAGGCACGGCAGATTCCTTCGCGCTCTGGATCAACGGCAACGATACCGGGCAACGCCACCCTTATGCAAACTTGCCCCTCGTACTATCCCCCTTCGTAGCGCCTACGCCCGCCTTGACCTTCACTATCGTTGATTTGAATGATCCCGAGTGCCAGGCTTCGGCGGTGTTGCCACCGAACGACTGCTCCCCCTGCCCCGGCATCGACAGCGTTTCCTATCACCTCACGCCTTGTACCGCGCTTGGCTTCTACTTGGTCATCGACCAGATCATTGTAGGTGGGCAAAATACCCCCGGTGTTTTTTTGGTCACAGTAAACAACCTTACCTACGGGCCTTTCGTTTTTACCGGTTTGCCCGTAGAAATCGGGCCGCTGCAGCCTAATACCGTTTATCAAATCGCTATCCACACCCAAAATACGGCCAACTGCCCCTATTCCTTTACCGTTGGGCCAGTGGACTGCACCGGCAACTGCCCGCTACAAAGCCTTGAACTGACCGCTGGCCCGGACTGCACGCCGAATGCTGCTTTCTACCGTGCCAAGTTGCGCGTGGAGGGCGCCCAGGATGGCGATGTGCTTACGGTACTTTCCAGCATGACCAACTCCAGCATGACGGCGGTGGTACAAAACGGCCAGATCGTAGTTGAACTACCCGTGCCTGGTATGATGGTGGATTCCCTATTGGTCTGTACCCTATCTTCCTCGACGACTGCCACGCCCTGCTGCCTGTCGATTGCGTTGGCTGTGAACTGCGGCACCGGCTGCAGCATCCAGTCGGCAACAATAATCGGCACGCCGGGCTGTACAACCCCCAGCAGCCTTTTCTATGCGGTAGCATACGCTATCCAGGGCGTACAGGAAGGCGACCTGTTGGTGGTAGAATCCCTGATCAGCGGGGCTACTGCGGCTACCGCTTACAACAATGGCGCGCTGACCGTACAACTGGCCAACACCAACCTGGGCTATGACAAGGTGCGGATCTGCCTGCTCCAAGACCCCTCCAACACCAATGTGCCGGCTTGTTGTATCGAACTGGAATATGACATCGCTTGCCCGCCCCTGCCGTGCCCTTGGGGCGGTATAGCCATCGAGCCGGGCGACTGCCAGGATGATGGTACCTACTATGCCCAATTGAACCTGCTTTTGGCTTCGCCTTCGCTGGCTGGCACCTTTGTGGTCGTCTCTGGCGATTATCAAGCCGAGTTCACCTTTGCAAGCCTGCCGGTTCAAATCGGGCCCTTCCTGGGCGATGGCGGGCCACGCACGCTCACCGTTTACCTCCCGGGCACTATTTGCTCTACAACGGCCACCTTCCTGGCACCCGATTGCGGCGATGGCGACTGCGCACTGAGCCTGAATGCCGAAGCTCGCCCTTGCGATGGCGACCAGTTCAAAGTAGGCCTGCAGGTGCAGGCTAGCAATCCCGGTGCGCTAGGTTATCTGGTCTTCGCCAACGGCCAGCTCAGCGGGCCCTATCCTTATAGCCAGTCTGAAGTGCTGCTGGGCCCCTTTGCCGGCGACGGCAGCACGGTCTATGACTTCCTGGTATTGGACTTGGAAAACCCAACCTGCTTTGCCTACGCTGAAGTAGGCCCGGTGGATTGCGCCAACGCCTGCGCCATAACTGCTTTGGCGGTTGAGGCGCTCGATTGCAACGACGACGGCAGCTACAATCTACTGATTGACCTGCAAGTGAGCAATCCCGGCACCGCTGACCTCTTCGAAGTATTCACCGCCGACGGCAGCCTCATCGGCACTTACAGCCTGGACAGCCTGCCCGCTCTGGTGCAGGGCTACCCGCCTAGCCCGAGCTTAATCGGGCGGTTGAAAGTGTGCATCCCCGGCAGCGGGGCGGCTTGCTGCGAAGTGGCCGAGTTTACCTTGCCTATCTGCCTCGACCAGGACAGCTCCTGCGTAAGCTTTACCCCCTTCGAAGGCTTCATCAGCCCGCCGAATAATGGTGGTCAGGGCCGCGTACCACTCGGTACTGAAAACGGGGTGGACATCGACTACTTCATCGCTGATTTCTGCAACTGCTACGTCCGAATCGTAAACGAGGCGTCCGTGCCATTCTTCGCCGCAGCGGATGGAGCAGTACTGGATTTCCTGTCGGCCAGCCTGTTCTTCAACTTCCCCGCTACGGCTGGGGAAGTCCGCTTCGACTATGCTGCTGCCGTAAACTCGGGCTTCATCCATATCTTATCCGGGGATGCCAACGCTACCGCAGTACGGCTGGATACCCTGCCCTTCAACCAGGAGGTACTGCTGCCCGGCGGCAATACGCTACTGAAGGTCTTTTCGCCCGGCACCCCGGCAACGGCCAATGCCGGCAGGATCATCATTAGTGGCGAATTGGACAGCCTGGTACTCGTGGGCTCAGGCCTGCTGGACAACCTCTGCTACGAACTCATCGACCCGGAAGTCTGGCCCGGCGATGCCAATGCCGACAATATCGCCAACCATCTAGACCTGCTGAGCGTGGGCCTGGCCTATGGCACCCAAGGGCCGGCCCGCTTCACTGATAGCAATGACTGGTCGGGCTTCTTTGCCTCGGATTGGGCCCAGTCCTTCGCCGACGGCCTCAACTACAAACATGCCGACTGCAATGGCGACGGTGAGGTGAACACCAGCGACCGCAATACCATCGAGCAGAACTACGGCCTGACTCATGGCCCGGAATTGCCCTTTACGGCCTTGCCCGGCACCGACTTTGACCCGCCGGTATTTGTCGATTTCCCGCCAGTGCTCCCCGATGGCGCGGCCTTCAACGTGCCCATCGTCATCGGTTCGGCAGAGCTACCGGTACAGGACGTTTACGGCATCGCCTTCACCATTGACTTCGACCCTCAGGTGATCGACCCGGCAGCCATTGAGATTACTTACCCGGTTTCCTGGTTTGGGCAGCCCAATGTGAATACCCTGTACATCGACCGCACCTATGCCGCCGAGGGCCAGATCGAAATCGCCCTGACGCGCACCGATCTGAACAACGTCTCCGGTTTTGGCCCGGTCGCCTACATCATCGGCATCATTGACGATATTGCTGGACTGGTGAAGTCGGATATCCAGGTCTCCAAAATAAAAGCCATCCGCAATAATGAGAAGCGCATCCCGCTAAACGCACTGGTACAGAGTTTTGACATCACTCAAAAAGAAGCGCCCCAACCCGAG
The DNA here is from genome assembly GCA_964432875.1 of uncultured Phaeodactylibacter sp. Taxonomy (GTDB): domain Bacteria; phylum Bacteroidota; class Bacteroidia; order Chitinophagales; family Saprospiraceae; genus JACJYE01. The sequence goes on from CAYSPJ010000126.1 coordinate 10,460, forward strand.
GATGCAGAGCTAGCCCGCGGCATGTTCTCCGTGTTCCCCAACCCGGCAACGGATTGGGTGACGGTAAGCTCCCGCCACGGCCTTGAGGTGGATGAACTGCGCTTGATGAATACCAGCGGCGCACTACTGCCCGCGCTCCAGGAAGGGCGCAACCGCATCTCGCTGGAAGGGCTGCCAGCCGGCGTCTATATCCTGCGCATCCGTTCGGGACAGACCCTGGTGCATAAGAAGATTGTAAAGCACTAATATCTGGCAATCCCAAAAACTGGGGTTTATGAGCCGCCGGACGCATTTGCGGAAGGCGGCTTTTTTTTATCACGTATTCAGCCAATAGGTCGCCTTAGCCACCAGTGAGCGGTTGCGCAAGCCGAAAGGTGCCGGGAAGTAATTGTCGGTATAGACCAAGAAGAAGTCCGACACCGGCGCAAAGCGCCACTGGAGGCGGGTGTTGAGGTTGATGTTATCCAGCTGGTCGTTGTACTGGAGGAAGACGGTAAGGAAAAGAGAGCGGCTAAACGTCAAGTCGATACGCGGGCCGATGAGGAAGATAGAAGCCGTACCGGTGGGCAAGTCGATGTAGTTGTAATTAGCACTGAGGCGGATGGCGCCGTAGGGCTGGTAGCGATAAACCAGGCCGCCCCCCAGCGCCAAGCGATGACCGTTGAAATACTGCCCCGCTGAAGGAGAAAGCGAAAAAGAAAGCTTCGGCCGGGAGTCCGATGAATAGGAGGCCCGGATGCTGTGGTAGGTATAGCCCGTCAGGCCCGGCAGCTGCTCCAGGCTAGTCCCGGTAGGGTCGAAGCCCTCGAGCAGGAAGGTGTAGTCTTGTTGGGCTGACACCCGGATACTGGCCGTATTGCGAAAATCCCCCCGCCAGAATAACTCGTAGCGGTGGTCGGTACGGCCGGTGCCCGGCGTCCACAAGGTAAAAGCTGCCAGGCCGAGGCTGTGTTGGTTGAAAGCGCTACCACTGGGGTAAAGAAACCATTGCCCCACTGGGCTGATGCTGAAATAGTCCTTGCGGCGCACGAAGCCCACCTCGGCGTTGAAATCCTCGTCCACGTAGCGGTGTTCCCACGACAGGCTGAAGTCGCGCACGCGATATTCCAGGCGGGCACCATGAGCAAGCTGCCCACGCCCGCCCGCCGGCGTGAAGGAACGGTGTAGAAAAGCCTTGCCATTCCAGCGATTGTCAGAAGAAGCGAGGTTGTAATCCAGCCCGGCCACTCGGTTGAAAGGGGCGTGCAACTCGCTAGTATCCTGTTTACCAATGGCTTGTTTATTGACGAGGATGAAGCCCACATTGGATCGGCTGAACACTTTGCGCTGCAAGGCGGCGATGCCGTAGTTGAAAGAGGGCAAGCCATTGGCCGCATCGGGGGCGGTTTGCATGTTGAGCAACCCCAGGCGCCAGTTATTGTCCAGCTTGCCGCTCAAGCGTGCGCCGAAATAAATCGGATTTTGGATATTTTGGCCCGTAGCTGTATCCAGGCCCACACCGATGCGGCGCGAGAAGAAGGGCGTAATGTCCGTAAAGCCAAAACCTCCGAACAAATCGGAATTTTCTAAAAAGAACTGCCGCCGCTCCGGGAAAAACAACTCGAAGCGGTCGAGGTTGACGATCTGCTCGTCTACCTCAACCTGCGAAAAATCGGGGTTTACGGTCAAATCGAGGTTCATACCGGAACTGATGGCGATTTTAGCGTCGCCCCCCAGGTTATAGCGGTAGCCTGGCGAGCCGCCCTGCTCAAAATCCTGGTGGTAACCCGCCGTAGTATAAGGGATAATGGAAGCCCCACTGCCTGCCTTGGCCAAGGGCTCATCCCAATACATCTTACCCATAAACGCCAGGTTGGTAACGCTCTGGTTCTGCGGGATGCGCGACCAGACGGTACGGGCATTGGATTGCATGTCGAAGCGGTAGCAGTTGAAGTTCCACTCCTGAGCCCCCTCTTTGAAACGCAAGGTGCGGAAAGGGATGGCCAACTCGCAGGACCAATAGCCCTCCTGCATACTGGAAGCCCCCTTCCATTTGTTGTCCCAGGATTCATCGAAGTCGCGGCCGCCATCCTGCCCGCCATTGAAGATCAGCGCTTCGCGCAGCACACCCAGTGGGTTTGCCCCAAAGACGAAGGCGTTGGTGCGGTCGTTGAAAGGATCGAAGAGGAAGGTAATGTTGTCGTTGCCGCCGGCGCGATAGTCCCGCCGCAGTGAAGGGATGACGTAATCCTGCCCGAGCGTATAGCAGATCGCCCCAACGTAGAGATATTCGTCGTCATACGTCATATAGACCTCCGTCTGCATAGCGGCCTGGGTGCTATCGGTGGGGAAATGCTCCCAGAAGTCACGAGCAGGCGCGCCCTGAAACCAGGCGCTTTCATCCAATTTCCCATCCAGGATAATGGGCATAGCCGCCCGCTTGAGGAATACGCCCTGGATGGCGTTTTCATTCTGGCCCCAGCTTTTGGGCAGGGCCATGGCCGCCAGAGCGGCAAGAAGCAACAGCAAGCGAAGCGTCATAGTTTTTGTGTCTCAGTTTGTGGCGGCAAACTTACGAAACAAATTTGGGAGGATGAGGTTGAGGGTTGTAGCCGAAGCATATCCAACCAACTTCGATATTAGCGCTATTTCTCGCCAGGGGGTTGATAATCTCGGGATTTACGTTTAGCTTTGCAAGTGTTGTGCTTATCAAGAAATCGAATATGGACTACATAGAGATAGCAGGTTATAAATCAATCAAAGCGGAGAGGATAGAGTTGAGGCCAATCAACATTTTGATTGGTGTCAACGGTAGCGGTAAGAGCAACTTTATTTCATTCTTCAGGTTTTCAATAAGTGGATAAGCAAAATCGAAGGAATAATCCAATAAATCCCAAACCGCTCAATCCCCATCCAAACCTCCCCACCCCTCACTCCCCACCCCCCACTACTCCATACACCCCCTCCTCCTCCAGCCGCACCAGCCGCTGCTTGTACAACGCGCCCAGTGCTTTTTTGAAAGCCTTCTTGCTCATTTGGAGCAGGGCATAAATCTCTTCCGGCTCGCTTTTGTCGGTCAGAGGCAGAAAGCCGCCCTGGCGTTTCAGGACGTCGAGGATTTGCTGAGACTGGACGGAGACGGCATGTTGGTAGCCTTGGGGCTGGAGAGCCAGGTCGACCTTGCCATCCGGGCGGATGAGCTTGACGTAGCCCTTGCACTTATCGCCGGGATGGAGCGGGCGGAAAATGTCGCTCTGATAAACCAAGCCCCGATAGCGGTGATTGATGAAGGCATTAAAGCCCAAGGGCGTTGGTAAACCGATGAGTAACTGCACTTCTTGCCCAACGGCCAAATCTGGCACCTCCTTGTTCAGGTATTTGTTCAACTTGCTGGAAGCAGCTACCCTCCCGGTGGATTCATCCAGGTAGAGGTAAACGAAATAGCGCCCCCCAGCGATCATCTTGGCGCTTTGCTCTGAAAAAGGCACAAAGAGGTCCTTCTCCAGGCCCCAATCCAGGAAAGCTCCGATGCTGGTGACTTCCTTGACGTGGAGCAAAGCCACTTCGTTGACCAGGGCAAAAGGCTTGCGGGTCGTAGCGATGGGCCAGTCTTCCGAGTCGGTATAGACGAAGACATCGATGGCTTCGCCAACCGCTAACTCTTTAGGTGTGTATTTATTGGGCAACAACACATCGTCGCCTTCTTCGTCGTGCAACACCATGCCGTGGGGAGTGAGCCGCACGGCAGTGAGCCGGTTGTATTGTCCGATTTCGATCATGTTCCAATTGTGTCTGATGAATTTAATACCTGCTCGGCGATCACCACCTCATACCCCACCACCACCAGGAGCCAGCCGATA
>CAYSPJ010000127.1:0-9687 GCA_964432875.1 uncultured Phaeodactylibacter sp.
TATTCCACAGGGTAAACGCAACGCCGCAACGTCGCAACGTTTCCGCTCTTACTGATGCCGAGCGCCGTGCGCAACGTCAATCCTCCGGCGACTTCGCGCCTGAGAATTGGCAGGGGCAGGGGCAGCTTGCCTTGGGGTTTCTCGCCACGCCGCCACGTCGCAACGTTTCCGTGCTCGCTGATGCCGAGCGCTACGCGCAACGTCAATCATCAGGTGGCTTCGCACCTGATGATTGCCAGGGCAGAGGCAGCCACTCCGCTTCGCACGTTGAAAATGCCCAGAGTAGTATGGAAGGGAGGTTCACTTGTGTAGGCACCATAGGGTCTGACGCCCCTGGCAAAGAAGCTTACATCCCTACGGGATTTTTTTGCTCAACATGCCGCAAAAATGCAGCAAGCCCTGCGCAGCGTTTTGCCCCCCACTCCTCACCCTCCACTACTTTAGGGCGTTAAATGTTAATGCTAAGCTCTCGACCTTAACCGCAGCTACAAACCTCACCTTAAATCATTAAATCCCTCATGCTTTGCCGATAGGATAAAAAAAACGAGCGCTTGGATTCAACCCAAGCGCTCATTTTTTTTTCGCGCTAAACGCAATCGCTAAAGGATAGATACCTTAGCGCTGCACGGCGAAGCGCTGCGTCTTCACGCCCTCATCCGTCAGGATTTGGAGGAAGTAAGTGCCGGCAGGGTACTGGCGCACGTCAAAGCGCACCGTTTCGCCCATGGTGTTGCCGAATACCTGGCGGTTGACCGGCTGGCCCATCGCATTCAACACGCGCACTTCCATGCGGCTGCTGAGCGTTTCCAGCTCGATATTGGCATTGACCGCTTCATTAGCCGGGTTGGGGAAGAGCTCGATATTGGCTTTTGCCAACTCCACCTGGCCTACACTCGTTTCTACCGAGCGGATGCGCATACGGGCGATAGCTACCGCATCGCCGCTGAAACCGCCCAGGAACCAGCCGCCATTTTTCACCACAGTAGCCACGTCGTAATCCGTCGGCATATCGCTGAAAGCGCCAAACATCTCCGGCAGGTATTCAACCATCAACAGATATTCTCCGCCAGCCTGGAGCGTTACACCCACTTCACCGCTGATCAGGTCAATCAATTCTACGGTGACTAAATCGCCATTGACTTCAGTGGTGAAGTTATAGGTGGCGAAACCCAATAAAATGACATCTTCGTCTGTAAAGTTCGCGTTGTCATCTTCATCTACCTCGTAGAGGAATACATTGACCGACTGCCCCTGGTGGGCATTGCCATCAGAAGCTACGGTAAAGCTAGCCTCATAAGCCTCGAAGCCGCCATTGGGCACGAAATAGTAATTGCCCACCTGCCAGGTTTCATCTACGACTTCTGCCGGGCGGGTGAAGAAATCAAGCTCGCCATTGTCTTTAGAGAAAAGATCCTCACTAACGATAAATTCGGAGGAGATGACGTTATTGCCCGGTTGCTCGTCAGTAGAATCTGCCGCCACGGTATAAGTCAGGGAATAGATACCCAGGCCGGAAGGCATGAAGGTTTCATCCAGCAAGAAGAGGACGGTAGAGTCGATATCCAATTCAGGCGTGAATTCGGTAGTGGAGAAGCTATCGCCATTATCACCCATAATAGCGGCGGTGATTGATACATTGGTTTGGATCATCTGCCCCAGATTGTTAATCCGGGCAGCCATGCGCACCGTATCAATCTGCGTTTCTGGCTGGGCAAAATTGGGGGCCAGGCGCGGGCGGGAGACGACCAGGTCATGCAGAGGCACCGGGCTGGAGTCCAGTAGGCGTACATCATCTACCTGCCAGTTGTAAGCGCAGCCCGTCAAGCTACCGCCATTGCCCGTGCTCGAAACGGAGAGGAACTGGAAAGCAAAATGGAAGCCATTCACGCCAGCAGCGAAAGGCGTCAAGTTGGCATTGATGATTTGCGGGTTGAGGCCTTCATCGCCTACGATAATGCCGCCGAAATCATTGGCGGAAACCCCAGGAAAGACCTCGATGATCGCCCAGCTATCCAGGTTATTCAGGTCGGTACCGACGCGGATTTGCGGGCGGTCGTTGAAGGAGCGGTAGAAGGTTTCAAACTGCAGCCAGATGCTCTCATAGTCCGAGCCATCGATAGCCGGAGAGATGAGCCAGGCGTCTTGGCCGGCCGGGTGGTTGCAGTTGAGGTCGGAGTCAAAAATCATCCAGCCATTGGCTGCCGTGGTCGATGCCAGGGGGGCAGTAGCAAAACTGCCGGCAGCACCGGTTGTCGTATGTATCCAGGCAGAGCTGGGCTGGTTATTGCCAAGCAAAACGGGCCGAGTCCACCCACTAGGGACACCGCCGGCGAAATCTTCGGTGTAGAAAGCATCTTGCGCCCAAGTGGTGGAGCAAAAGCCCAAGCCAATCAGCAGGCTAAAGGCAAGTCGAGTAATGTTCTTGAAAATCATAATGACTATTTTGGTGATGTAAATTGTTGCTCAAGCTCTTTTTTGCCGGGGTTTAGCGCTGTATCATCAACAGCGCAGAAGCCCGTATGCCCGGCCCGCTCAGTTGTACGCTATAGGGGCCAGCCGGTAAATTCCGGGCGTCAAAGGTAAGGGCTTTTTCGGGGAATGTGCCCATTTTTTTCGTAAATACGATGCTGCCCGACATATCTTTAATGATCAAACTTGCTTCGGAAAGCCCCAAATCCGGCGGCAATTCTATTTGTACCAGGCTGGCCGCAGGGTTGGGGCTGAGCTTGATTTCAACCCGGGCCTGTTGCGCTGGCGAGTGAGCCGACAAGAGGGGGGAGCGGCCGATGTGCAGGCGCACTACCGGTACGATATTGTATCCAAAGCCCAACAGGCTAAAGTCGCCGGTGATATTTTCATCCAATACGCTGGCGTACTGCTGCTGGCCGATCAAGCCATGGGCAAAAAGCGTAGCCTGGTAATCAATCGTATCGCTGGCGAGCATAAAACACGGGACGAACTGGCCATCGTAGCTCACCACGGCCAGGTAGTAGGCATCATCCTCCAGGGCTTTGCCCACCTGATCAAGGGCAATAGGCACCGTGATGAGCTCGCGGCCTTCATTGCCCTGAAAAGCATAAGAGTTGAAAGCCACATTGGAATACTCATTGATATTGGCCTTGCCATCGCCATTGAGGTCGCCCAGCCATTTGTAGAGCAGTACGTCCAGGCCGGCGCCAGCATTGGCCAGTTGCAGCGCATTGGCCACCGCGAAGCTGATGTAGCGGGCGTACCAGCCCTGCCCATGGGGCACGTAGAAGCAATTGCCAAAAGCATAACGCAAGGTAGCGCTGGGTGCGATATCGCGGGTGGGCCCCAGCTCTTTGGCAAAAGTCGTATCGGATAGCACAAAGCGCCATTTCAAGGTATCGTCCTGGGGGCGTCCATCAGCAAGGCTATGGCCCACGGCATAATATCCATGGTATGCCCCGGTTTGCAGCAGGCTACTAGCCGGCAAAAGCTCCTCAAAGAGGATGTTTTCTACCAGGGAGTCAATGGGGATATCCCCGTAGAAAAGCTCATCCTGATGCACGAGCGCGCCGCTTTGTTGGTGGGTGATGACCGCTTCCAGCTGCACGTCCTGGGCCGTTTGTCCGCCGTGGTTGAGCACATCGGCCAGCAGGGGCACATCCTGCAATTGGCTCAGAGGGGTGATGGCATTGGGCAGTAGCGCAAAAAAGTCTCGATTAGCCTTCATATCCAACGCTGGGCGCTCGACGATAGCGATGTCATCCAGTACCCAAAAGTACAAGTTGCCCGCCCAGGTAAACTTGAGGCGTAAATCGCTGCTGCCTTCTGCCCCCGGCAGGGCGAAATAGCCTTTATTGTTGGCCGGCGGCATGAGGAAGACATTATAGCTGGTGACGGGGGTCTGATACGGGTTGACATTGATTGGCTCGCTCCAGTTTTGCCCGCCGTCGGTGCTATAAGCCAGAGAAGTGATAAACTTCGCCCCTTCCGGGCTTTGCGGGGCATTATCGGCGGTTTTGCCCAGCCAGCTCAATTGGGTAAATTCTACGGCTACGGGCTTATCAGCCCCAGACAAATCGATGGGGGGAGAAATGAGCTCGCAGATATAATCGGGAAAAGGCCCTTGATTATTTACGCCCTGGGTAGAATAAAAATCGGCATTAAACGCCATGGCCCCGTCGTTACCAGTCGGGGAATGGATGAAGATTTTGTCTCCGAATACGATTGAAGCCAAGGTATTGCTCACATCTCCGGCGGCAGCCCAATGCCAGCTGGAATCGGGTAGCGCCAAGGGGTTGGAAGCCCAGCCCTCCGCGCCAAAGCTGAAGCTTTCAAACCACAAAGCCCCTGGTGGTTGAGCCGGGTTTTGCGCGCTGAGCACGATATCGTCGAGGCACCAGGCAAATTCCCGGTTGCCCCGCCATTCCCACTGCAGATAAACACTATCTTGCCCGGCAGCCAGGCCGCTAAGGTCCAGGGTGATATAGTAAGCCTTCCCGCCAGCAAGTTTTTTGATGGGCGCAAACTGCTGCTGATTGTTGCGGTCGAGCATGGGGAAGATGTTAAAAACTTGCTGCCCCTGCGGCGTGATGATGCGCAACTGAGCGTGCTGGGCGGCATTGAACCGGCTGGTGCCAATGGCGGTCTGAAATTGCAGGAATACGCGCTGCTGCTGCGAGCAGTCGATCGGCGGCGTAGTGAGCCGGCTGAGGTGGCCGCTGCCGGGCAATTGTCCGTATGCACCTGAGTTGATGTAGGCAAAGCCATTAGCGGCGGTACTAGCAGAAAAGGGGCGCAAGGCTTCTGGGAACAAGGTGCTCCCCGGGCATCCGTCCGGGTTGGCACACCCTTCCCAGAGCACGCCATTCCCGGAAAAGTCCTGGTTTTGCCAGGCAGCAGGGATTGCCCCGCCGGAAAAATCTTCCGCCCAGAAGGGCTGGCTGTACAAGAGGGGATTAAACAAGCAAAACGCGGAGGCTAAACAGAGGTTCGTAAATCTATTTTTCATAGCTCGTCCTTTTAGGCCTGAAAATAGGCATTATTGCCGTGCCTGGCTGGTTTTTGCGCTGCACTTGTCAGCCCGCTTGCAAAAAGCGCTTTAGGGGAGCACTCCATTGGCGCGCACCGCCTGGTACTCTTGTTCGAGCTGGGCGCGGTCTACTGGCACGACGCCAACTTTTTCGCAGACTTGCCCACCGGCCAGATTAGCTAGCAAGGCGATATCGCGCAGGCTCATGCCCAGCGATAGCCCCAGGCCAGCTATGGCAAAAACCGTATCGCCCGCACCGCATACATCGGCAATAGTGCGGGGGTGGGTAGGCAGGATGTCGCTCTGGGTTTTGTCAGCAAAAAACAGCCCTTTTTCGGAAAGCGTGATGAGGGTATAAGGATTGCCCAGCCGCCCCCTGATATGCTGAGTGGCTTCGCGCAAGGAATGCAGCTCTGGCTCGACCCGAAAAGGCAGTTGGCTGCGGATCTCTTTAAGGTTGGGCTTAAAGAGGGTGACTTGTTTATAGTCCCAAAAATTGTCATATTTAGGATCTACCGCCGTGGGGATGTCCCGCTTGATAGCTTCCAGCATAATCTGATGGATAACGGCAGGGGCAAGTACACCTTTATTGTAGTCTTGAAACAAGATGGCATGGATATCGCGGCTGTCCAGGATGTCGCGTATAGCCCCTAATAGTTGCTCCTGCTCTCTTTCATCCAGTGGGTGGGTATCTTCATCATCCACCCGCAACAAATGCTGGTTGCTGGCGAGCACCCGGGTTTTTACGGTGGTTTTGCGGTTGGAGGAAGGCAGGATGCCTTTGCCGGGGAGCTGGTTTTGGGGCAGCAGCTCCAGCAGCTGCCGGCTGTTGTCGCCTTTGCCGATTATGCTGCATAGGTATGGCGTAGCCCCCAGCGCCTTGAGGTTGAGCGCCACGTTGGCCGCCCCGCCCAAGCGGTCTTCGCGGCTTTGCAGGTGCACCACCGGCACCGGTGCTTCCGGCGAAATGCGGCTGGCCCGCCCAGTGAGGTAACGGTCGATCATTACATCCCCTACGACGAGGATGTTTTGTTGCTGGAAGCGCTCAAATGCCTGGCTGATTTCAATCATCGGGAAATTGCTGTATGCTTAGGTATCACTGCAGCCGATGCTGCCGGGCAAAATTAGGTAAAAGGCCGGGAAACTGAGGTGTATTTTTGAGTTGATCTTGCAGCATAACGAAACATGCTTTAAGCTTATCCTTTACGAGTTGGTTTTTTGATGTTTCCCCATCATCGCCACCAAAGCATCCACGACCATTTGGCTGGCACCTTGGTTGGACGAGATGTAGCTGCGCGCCTTTTCAGCCGCAGCCTGGTAATCTGCAGCTGGCTGCAAGCGATTGAAAGCCTCGGCTAACTCTTCCCGGTTGTGGATACAGAAGCCACCGCCGGATGCTATCAGGTAGCGAGCTTCGGCAAATTTTTGATACTTCGGCCCGAAGATGACCGGCAGGCCAAAAGCGATGGGCTCCAGGGTGTTGTGCAAGCCTGCGCCAAAAGCCCCTCCAATATAAGCGATGCGCCCATAGCGGTATAAAGCGGATAACATGCCCACATTATCGATGATGAGCAGACGGGCAGCGGCTAGTTCGCCGGCAACCGCCTGAGAATAGCGCAGGCCGCGGCCGGCAAACTGTGCCAACAGCGCACGGGCATGAGCTTCTTTGATCTGATGCGGGGCGATGATGGCTTTCCAGCTGCTTGGCAGGCGGTCATTTAAAAAGGGCAGCAGGATCGCTTCATCTTCCGGCCAGGTGCTGCCAGCGATCAATACCGGGGCGCTGCCAGCAAATTCCTCGATCAAGGGGAAAGAGGCGCTGCGCTGCGCGATTTGCACCACCCGGTCGATACGCGTATCGCCAGCGATCGAAAAATTGGCTAACCCCTGAGCGCGCAAGAGGCTGGCTGAGGGCTCATCCTGCACAAAGATATGGTTGAACCAAGCTGGTATGTGGCGCAAAGCGCCGCTATACGGCTTGAAAAATAATTGCCCGCTGCGAAAAAGGGCCGCAATCAGATAAGAGGGGATGTTTCGCTGCCGTAGGGCGCGCAGGAAGAAGTACCAAAACTCATATTTGACAAAAACGGCCAGATCTGGCTGCCATATCTCCAGGAAAGCCCGGGCATTGGCGGGCGTATCCAGCGGCAGGTAGCAGACGTAATCGGCCTGGGGATAATTTTTGCGTAGCTCGTAGCCCGAAGGCGAAAAAAAGGTCAGCAACACGCGTAGCTCGGGCCGCGCCGCCTTGAGCCCTTCGATGACCGGGCGCCCTTGCTCAAATTCACCCAGGGAGGCACAATGTACCCATATCAAACCTGCCTCCCCGCGCGGCTTGGCGGCCAATAAGGCCCGGTGCGCCTGCTGCCAGTGCCGCCGCCCCGCTACCCATTGTGCGGCTTTGGCATTCCATAAAGCGGCCGCCTGGATCATCAAGCCATAAGCTCGCAGGGCGAGGTAGTACAACAGTATGCTCATCGCCCGGGGAATAACTGCTTCACAAAGTGCTCTTGCACCTCATCCGGTACACCTTGCATCATGACGGCACGGTTTTCCAGATATACCTCCGGATCAACATCTGCTTGTACCTGAAAATCGTATTTGCCCGCGCGGTTCAACACCGAGGCGTAAATGGAGCAAGGGTCTTCGCCATCCGGGCAAATGGAATAAACGATAGAAAACGCTTTGCCGATAGAAGAGAAACTTGCCAGTTGCGACTTGCCTTCCTCCAGGCTTGCCACAGAATAGATATTGGGAGCTTCCACCTGAAAGGAAGTCCTGCCCGCCAATTGCTCCCCACGCATTTCATACAGGTAAATATTTAGCCTGGACACCCAGCCCGGGCTGAAAAACGTCCCCTCCTCATATTTTGAAACGGCCGCCCAATAGGTAGCATCCGGGCTTTGCCAGCGTGCGCCCTGTAAAAAGGTGCCTTCAAAGCTCAGCCCCGTCGGCAACTGGCCGGCATCTTCAAACAACAGGTCTTCTACCGCTGCTGCAGCTTGGCCGTTTTGTGCTTTAGTAGGCCCGGTAGGCTTATCACGGCAGGCCCCCAGGGCAAGCAATAGGCCAGTGCAAACGACGAGGATCCCTATAAAAAAGTGTGGCTTCATCTTCATATCAGGCTTACAAGCTTTTCAGATAAGCAATGACCAGATCGCGCACATCATTGCGCACGGGCTTGCCCTGGATGGCCAGGGTTTCGGCTTTTTCATGCTTGAAGTCCTTCAGGAAGCCCAGATTAGCCTCCTTGCCGCTGGCGACGAACTCGGGCAAGACGACTTTGTACTGCCGCCCGATGTCGATCGGATTGCCTTTTACATGCCACTTGCCGTTGATATTCTCTACATCTTTGATTTGGAAGTAGCCGCCTTCGCCGCGATTGGTCTGCAGCCCGATTTCCAGGGCCTTTTCCAGCACATTGCCCGGCAACTCCATCCGGGCGATGGGGCCGCCGAAGGGGAAGGTACGCAGCACGTCGTATTGGGTCACGGTGCCCAGGATGTCGTCGTCCATGCGCATCGAGCCGCTGTTGACCAGATAGACATCGGCACCAGGCCAGGCCGCTTCGAAGGATTCGACCGTGAGGCGGCCATAGTTGGTGGGGCGGCTGCGCACGTCCGTCTCCTTGCATTCCAGGGGTTCGCGGGCGTAATAGACCTGTTCTCCCGGCGCATAGCCCATGCTCTTCATGATTTGATCCACTTTGCCCTGCCACTTATCAACTACTTCCCGAGTAGCTGGATGGTCGGCGATGTTGTCGTCGATTTTTTTGAGGGAGGACCGCACCCGGGCGAAGCCGGAAGCAGGGTTGTAAGCGATGCGGTGGATATAGGCGGTCTTGGCGTTGGCGTCGGCCTTGGCGATGATGGTGTGCTCGGCATAATGGCTCATATTCGTATGGTCGTGGCCACCGATGAAGAGCAAGACGCCGGGCACCTCGCGAGCCAGCGCGATATCGTCGGCCACTGCCAGGTGGGTGAGGGCTATCACCAGGTCAGACTGCGGCTTGATGGCTTCGTAGGCGGCGCGGAAAGCCCCTACCACATCTTCGTAGTGGACGTAGGGCTGCCGGTTGAAAGGCAATACCACGCCGATGATGCCTACCCGCACGGCCTGCCCTTGGGAGTTGCGGAACTCGCGCACGATGTACTCTGGTATGGGGCGGTCCTGGCCATCCACGATTTGGCGGAAGGGCCTTATTTCGCCGCCGTCGGCGCGCAAGGCGTTGCACACGGTATATTCAAAGGTGCTCTGGTGGATGCGTTTTTGCAGCAGATCCGGATCGCTGAGGTCAAATTCGTGGTTGCCGAAGGTGGCATAGTCCATGCCCAGAGCGTTGAGCACTTCCACCATCTGCAGGCCGGCGATGCGCTCGCCATCCTCTTGCCGGAGCGTGCCGATCAGGGAGGGGCTCAGGAAATCCCCGGCGATGACGGCAATGGTATTGGGGTTTTCCGCCAGCAGTTCCTGCTTGACGGTGGCAACCCGCGCCAGTCCGCCGGCTTTGCCGCCTTCCAGAGGCGATATTTCATACACATCGTTGAGTTGCAAGATGGTAAACTCGACGTTGGAAGCGCTGGAAACGCCTGGTTGGGCAGTTTGGCAGGCGCTGGCCAGCAAGGAGAGGGCTAATAGCCAAAGGATGAAGCGGAGGCGCATAATCGTTTTTATGGCAAAGATACAAG